>JBKQMU010000046.1:0-26058 GCA_052146555.1 Isosphaeraceae bacterium | reverse complement strand
CCCTGCTCGGAAAGATCGACGTCAGTCCACCCGGTAAAGAGATTCTCCTTGTTCCAGATGCTTTCGCCGTGACGGAGCAGTACGATCTTTGTCATGGGATCTCCAACCTGTGTCCGCGGTAACGTTCTGGCCATGTTGCCGTATTGTGTATCCTGGATGAGTGCCGGTCAACGATCCTCAAGAAGAACAGCCGCCATGAAAACGTCATCGTCCTGGTCGCTGAGTCTCGTCGCGTGGGTCGTGACCCCCGCGTGCATGGCGGTCAACCTGGCACTCTTGCCCGGGTCGGCGATCGGCAAAGACCAGGTGGAGACGAGAATCGACGAGCTGCTCTCGAGGATGACGCTGCAAGAGAAGCTCGGGCAGTTGCAGCAGCTTGATAGCGTGCCGGAGGTTTGGCGGATCCGTGACGAGCACCGCGACCTCATCTCGCGTGGGCTCGTCGGGTCCTTCCTCAATATCCGCGGGGCCAAATATATCAACGAAGCCCAGCGCCTGGCGATGGAAACGTCGCGACTGAAAATCCCACTACTCTTCGGTTTTGATGTGATTCACGGTTATCGAACGATTTTCCCGATCCCGCTAGGCGAGGCCAGTAGCTGGGATCCGCTTACCGTCGAGAAGGCTGCGCGGATCGCGGCCGCGGAGGCCGCGGCAACGGGGCTCAAGTGGACCTTCGCCCCTATGGTCGACATCGCGCGCGATGCCCGCTGGGGACGGATTTCCGAAGGCGCAGGGGAGGATCCCTACCTCGGCTCGGTCATGGCTCGGTCACACGTCCGGGGCTTTCAGGGAGACGACCCAGGAGCCGTGGATCGTCTGCTCGCCTGCGCCAAGCACTGGGTCGCCTACGGAGCCGCCGAAGGTGGCCGTGAGTACAACTCGGTCGATGTGTCCGAGCATACGCTTCGCACCGTCTATTTTCCTCCCTTTCGCGCAGCACTCGAGGCAGGTGCGGGAACATTCATGTCGTCGTTCAACACGATCAACGGTGTCCCCGCGACGGCAAATCCCTTTACGCTCACCCAGGTGCTGCGGCGGGAGTGGCATTTTGATGGCTTCGTCGTCAGCGACTACGAGTCGGTTCGCGAAATGCTAGCCCATGGCACAAGCGCCAGTGAGGCCGACGCGGCCCAGCAGGCGATCGCATCGGGCATCGACATGGAGATGGTGAGCCGTCTCTTCAGCGCCCATTTGCCGCGCCTGGTGGAAGAAAAGTCGGTCTCCGAGGCGACGATCGACCAGGCCGTACGCAGGGTGCTGAAGATCAAGTTTCGTCTCGGTCTTTTCGAGCACCCTTACGCCGACACGGACCGCGAGGCCCGCTTGGTCGGGGCGGCCCAGCACATGGTCGCGGCCCGCGAGATCGCTGGCCGCTGTCTGGTTCTACTGAAGAACAATCCGGAAGTCTTGCCCTTGAAGACCCAGCTCCGAACGCTAGCGGTCCTCGGTCCGCTGGCGGATGACCGCGACGCTCCCCTGAGCCACTGGCGAGGCGATGGCCGTACCGAAGATGTCGTCACTCTCTTTGCGGGCATCCGCGCCAAGGTCGACAAGCACCCGAATCTCCGAATTGACCATGCCAAGGGCTGCGAGATCGACGGCGGCACGACCGATGGCTTCGCCGAGGCCCTCCGCCTGGCTCGCCAGTCTGAGGTGGCGATTGTCGCGGTGGGCGAGGCCGCGGACATGAGTGGCGAGGCCGCGTCGCGCAGTTCGCTTGAGCTTCCCGGCCATCAGACGGAACTGGTAAAGGCGATTATCGCAACCGGCACACCGACGGTCGTGGTCCTATACAGCGGCCGGCCTCTGACCATCGACTGGATCGCGGACCACGCGCCGGCCATCCTTGAGGCTTGGCTCCCCGGCACGCAAGGGGGCAATGCCATCGCGGATGTTCTCTTCGGCGATGTCAACCCTGGGGCCAAGCTGCCGGTGACCTTTCCTCGGACGGTCGGCCAGGTGCCCATCTACTACAACCACCTGAGTACAGGTCGGCCTGCCGACCCGGAGAACCGCTATACCTCGAAATATCTGGATATTCCCCCTGACTCGCTCTTCCCGTTCGGCCACGGCCTGAGCTATACCCAGTTCCAGCTCTCCAACCTGCGACTGAGCGCTTCGACGATCCCTCCGGAGGGGCATATTGTGGCGACCGTCGACGTTCAGAATATCGGCCAGCGCAGCGGTGACGAGGTCGTCCAGCTTTACATTCGCGACATCGTCGCCAGCGTTGCACGGCCCGTGCGCGAGCTCGTTGGGTTCCAGCGCGTTACACTCGCCCCTGGTCAGATTCAGACCACTCGCTTCGAGCTTGGCCCTGAGCGTCTGGGTCTCTACAATCGCCAGCTTCAGTTCGTCGTCGAACCGGGGGAGTTTCAAATCTTCGCCGGGACCAGTAGCAAGGGCGGTCTGGAGGCTCGCTTCCAGGTGACCAGCCTCCCCGCCTTGCACCAATGATCATCATGAGCCGGGACCGGCGGGACAATCCTCACGAAAAGGTTTACCACTCCACATACACATTGGGATAACGCCAGATGTTTGCATCGGGAGTCAACAGCGTCAGGGCGCCACTGATCGCCTGGCATACCAGCATGCAGTCGAAGGGGTCCTTGTGGATCATCGGGAGGGTCACCAAACGAATGGCGTCTGCTTCAGTGAGAGGAAGCGAGTTGATACCGTGAAGAATACGCTGCGTAGGAACGAATTGCTCAACCGGTACTATAAAACTGAGTCGTCCCAAACCATGAGCGACCGAGATTTCCCAAGCGGAAACTGCGCTCAAGTAAAGCTCGTTGGAGGGGTCCTGAATCAGCTTGGTGGCAGGCGATGACAGCCGGCCGGGCTCGAGAACCATCCATAGAAATGTGCAGGTATCAAGCAGAAGGTTCACGGGGTCTTACCGGCGAACGCGTCGAGAATCTCGGCAGGCAGCGGGTCGAAGAAACTCGGGCAGATTTCACCCATGCCCTTACCGAGCCCCAGGGGCAGGGGAGTTTGGCGCGCTGCGGCCACGGGTCGCAACTCTGCAATCGGCTCGTTGCCGCGTGTCACGACAATGATCTCACCCCTAGCCACCTGGTCGAGATAGCCGATCAAGTCGGCTTGAATCTGGCTGACATCCACGTAAATCATCGGTGTGCTTGATGCCTGAAAGATGCACTTTCCAGTCGGCCTCGACCCGCTACGATCATTCTATCGGATTGTATCGCGCGGATAGTCTGCTTTCCATTCCAACACGTCGCGGTTACCAACAGCACGCTCTTGCGAACTTCATCGTGGTGCGTCTTCTTGATTGTTCGATCGGATCACGCTAATGGCTCTCATTTCACTCCCCTCGGTGCGAGATCGGTTTCGCCAGGCCGAATTGATGGACCAGCCCGGGCTCGAGCCAGCCGACCACCGGCACGCTCTGGAAGGGCTGGCGCGCATCAATTCGATAAGCCGGACCAGTGCGATACTCGGGCGCCCCATTGCTCTTATCGCGGCTGCGGATCACGAAGAAGATCGCCCGACGCGCGTTCTCGACGTGGCCACAGGCGGCGGGGCGATCCCCATCGCCCTGTCGCGGCGAGCGGCATGGGGGGGGCTGAACGTGAGGGCCGACGGCTGCGACAAGAGCCCGCAAGCCGTCGAATTTGCCAGCAAGGAAGCCGCGGCACGGGGTGTGCAGTCTCGTTTCTTCGTTCACGACGCCTTGAATCAGCCGCTTCCCGAAGGTTATGACGTCATCATGTGCTCCTTATTCTTGCATCATCTTGACGAGGCCGACGCGATCGCCCTTCTGGAACGGATGGCAGCGGCCGCCCGGCGGCTCGTCCTGGTTGACGACCTGGTCCGCAGCCGGCTGGGTTATCTGCTGGCCTATTTCGGTTGCAGGCTGCTTTCCGGCTCGCACTTGGTTCATGTCGACGGTCCCGTCTCGGTTGCGGCCGCATTCACCGCCCGTGAGGCACTGGCAATCGCGTCGAAAGCCGGCCTGCGAAATGCAACGCTCGTTCCGCACTGGCCGCAGCGGTTTCTCCTGAGCTGGAGCGTGAGATGATCGCACCCGGTCTGTCAGTACTTGATCTTCAGGACGAGGTCTGGGACGCGATTGTTCTGGGAGCCGGTCCCGCGGGATCCATTGCTGCCCACCAGCTTGCGAGCCTAGGGGCACGAACTTTGCTTGTGGAGAAGAAATGTTTTCCCCGTAGGAAAGTTTGTGGTGCCTGTCTGAACATAAGAGCGATTGAGGCGCTAAAGTCGGTGGCTGTGGGCAATCTCGTGAATGACCTCGGTGGAAATGCTCTTGATGAGCTTGAGGTCCGATTCTCGGGACGCCGCGTGCGGCTCCCTTTGCCTGGCGGAATGGCTCTTTCCCGGTCCCGGCTTGATGCCGCGCTCGCCGAAGCTGCCGTCACGGCAGGCGCAGTGTTCTTGCAGGAAACCGAGGGGCTGGTCGGTCTGGTTCAGGCGCAGTCCCGTCACGTCGTGCTGGTGCAAAAGGGTCGCAGGGCTACGGTCAGGGCACGCGTCGTTCTCATTGCCACGGGGTTGGGCCAGGTGCGTTTCGACGGTAAAGAAGGTGTGTACAGTCAGCCTCTGGCGGGTTCACGATGTGGCGCAGGGTGCCAGATCGCCATGGTTCCTGAAATGGATCGCCAAGGCACCGTCTTCATGGCCGTGGGGCGACGGGGCTATGTAGGGTTCGTGCGATTGGAGAACGGCGAGCTGAACGTGGCCGCGGCCTTCGAGAAAAGCCTCCTGAGGAACTCGGGCAGCCCCGCCGTCGCGGCCAGCCAGATCTTGCAGGAATCTGGCTTCGGCGCGGTACCGGAACTGCACGTGGCATGTTGGCAGGGAACCGTTCCGCTCTCGAGGCGAACGCACCCGATTGCCGGCGACCGTTTCTTCGTCCTGGGAGATGCGAGCGGGTATATCGAACCGTTCACGGGCGAAGGTATGGCCTGGGCCTTGGAGGCAGGTCTCGATGTTGCTCCTCTGGCCACTCGAGCAGTCGATTGTTGGGACCCGTCGCTGACTCTGGCATGGACAGTTATCCATAAGCGACACATGGCGCGGAACCAACATTTGTGTCGCGGGGTGACGAGCCTGCTTCGGCGGCCGTGGCTGATCCGGGCCGCGCTGGAGATGGCGACGCGAATGCCCGCTGTGGCCAGGTTCATGATTGATCGCGTCAATACCGTTTCACCTCCGCGGGAACCGAGCTAATTTATGAGCATGATGATCGTTGGGCTCGGGACCGCTTTGCCTCCGCACCGGGTTTCCCAGGCCGACGCGGCACAGATCGCCAAGCAATACTCGTGCGAGACCGCAGCGCAGGAGCGGCTTTTTGTCACGATGTACCGGCGCGCGGGCGTCAGCGGCCGCGGCTCGGTGGTTCTGGACAACTCGGAAGGTCCTCTGGAAACGCGCCAGTCCTTCTATACATCATCATCGCCAACAACTCTCGATCGGATGCGCAAGTATGAGGCCGAGTCAAGCCCCCTGGCCGTGGCAGCAAGCCGGGCGGCCCTGCGTGATGCGGGGGTCGAGCCCGACCGGGTAACCCATCTGATCACTGTTTCGTGCAGCGGCTTTTGTGCGCCAGGTTTCGACATCGGCCTGGTGAAACAGCTTCCGTTGCCTCGTGGGGTGGCCCGGACGCATATCGGCTTTATGGGTTGCCACGGCGCACTCAATGGTCTGCGTGTGGCCCGGGCCTTCGTCGAGGCGGACCCCTCGGCCTGTGTTCTTCTCTGCGCGCTAGAGCTCTGTTCCGTGCACCACCAGTACGGCTGGGATGCCGACAAGGTTGTGGCCAATGCCCTGTTCGCGGATGGCGCAGCCGCCGTTGTTGCGCTCGCACCCGAGGCTGCTCGCACGAAGCGATACGAGGCCGTCTCGTCCGGTTCGGTCGTGATCGAGGATTCCGAAGATGCGATGTCCTGGCGAATCGGCAATCATGGATTCGAGATGACCCTCTCGCCTCGCGTCCCCGAACTGATCAGTCAGCACCTCCGACCCTGGCTGGAGCACTGGCTAGCCAGCTTTCACCTGGACCTCGAGTCAATCCGCTCGTGGGCCATTCACCCAGGTGGACCGCGCATCCTTTCGGCCGTCAGCGAGGCCGCCGGGCTGAGGGAAGAAGCGATTGAGACGTCTCAGCAAGTTCTTGCCGACCACGGCAACATGTCTTCACCCACGATTCTCTTCATCCTTGATCGACTGTCTCGCTCGGGACATCGTGGGCCGTGCCTGGCCCTGGCGTTCGGTCCTGGATTAACTGCGGAGGCTGCACTTTTGATCTAGCCTCATCCCGCCGCGACGGCCTCGTCGACCCAAGACGCATGATCACACGAATGATGGCTGTGAATGAGTTGAAAACACGGCAGCGGCACCATGTTTGCGTCGCTCGCTTTTAAGCGTGTCGACAGAATCGATAGTCAGGACGAGCCCCAGGAACATCAGGAATCCGGCGGCCGCGTCCCTCAACTGGAGGTCACATCCTCATGCGCAGCGACACCAACGCAAGATCGTCAGGATCCGTAATCGGCAACGTATTCGTGGACCTGAGACGTAAGCTCTCGGCAGTGATGGACGCCATGGTCCGGCGGTCCAGCGGCCATCGGCGCGAGGTGACGCTTGAGCCACCACGATCGACGCCCATCACCGCCAGCGGCAAGGACGTCGTGCAGCATGCCTCGGAAGATTCATTTCCGGCCAGCGATCCGCCCGCGTGGACCAGCACCGGGAGCAAGCATGGCTGAGCGGACGTTTGAAGGGTTCGTTCCCGGCATTGCGGAACTGCTCTGCGACTGCACGGCCCGGCTTCGGAGTATCAGTAGGCGTCGTTTACTTGCCGGGAATATTGGGCAGCCAATCTCGGGCCAGGTAGTCGCCGAGCGTAAGTACGATGAGTATCCCCAGCCACAGGAGCGACGCCAGTGAGACGACCCACGTCAGCTTGTGACGATAGTAGACGTGCATGAAGAAAAGGCCGATCAGGATGGCCTTAACCGCGGCGAACCCTAGAGCCACTGGCAGATGCCATGCGGCAAGCGGCAGGAACGCTGCTCCCACTGTCGCCAGCAACAGGAGCAAGAGTAACACGAAGACCACGACGTTTGTTCTGACAGAGACAATGTGGTCGCTCATGACTTGACATCGATCAGGTAGAGCAGGGGATAGAGAAAGACCCACACAATATCCACGAAATGCCAGTACAGCCCCGTGACCTCGATCTGCGTTTCTCCGCTGCCAGAGAGCCACTTGCGCCAGCTTAAGAGAGTAATCACTCCTACGAGCGTGATTCCGATAATGAGGTGGAAGGCATGCAGACCGGTCATGAAAAAGTACAGGACGAAGAACATCTCGAACCGGCCCGGTTCCGCAAGATGGCTGCCGGCCGCCTCCGCGGGCAGTTGAAAATTCAAGGCGGGGATGAGCTTCTCTTCGTACTCGTGATAATATTCGATGGCCTTGATCCCCAGGAAGCAAGTCCCCAGGGCCATCGTGATGAGCAGATAGTTCAGAACCTGGCGCGAGCGATGCAATTGTGCAGAACGGACCGCGAGCGCCATGGCAAGACTGCTGGAGAGAAGCACAATCGTGTTGGTAAAGCCGAGCAACATGTCCAGATGGCGGCTGGCTAGTGCAAACTCGCGTGGAGAAAGTGCTCGATAAACCACGTACGCGACGATCAGTCCGCCGAAGAACATCACCTCGGTGGCGAGAAACATCCACATACCCAGATTCGACGCCTGTTGCTGCTGGTCGAGATCGTCGAACTGGGAAAGGAGAATCGGGGCCCCCGTTGATTCAGCGGTCGCGGTCGCCGGTTCCATGTTCGTTCTCCTGTTCCTCGGCTGAGTACGCGTAGGGGTCGCGAATCACGACGGGAGTGCCCTCGAAGTTGTGAACCGGGGGCGGTGAATCCGTCTGCCATTCCAGTCCCGTGGCCTTCCAAGGATTGGGACCTGCATCGGGGGGGTGCCAGAGAGAAAACAAGAGGTAGACCAATGGCAAGAGATATCCGACCGCGAGAATCGATGCCCCGGCGGTCGACATGACGTTGAGCACCTGGTACTCGGGACTGTATTCGTAGTACCTCCTGGGCATACCCAGGTAGCCAAGTACAAACTGCGGAAAGAACGTCAGGTTGAAGCCGACGAACACGACCAGGGCCGACAGCTTGCCCCACAGCTCGGGATACATGCGCCCGGTCATCTTCGGCCACCAGAAGTGGATCCCCCCCAGGTAGGCCATGACGGCTCCGCCTACCATGATGTAGTGAAAATGCGCAACCACGAAATAAGTGTCGTGCACATGCACATCAATAGCCACAGAAGCCAGCATCAATCCTGTCAAACCGCCGATCGTGAAGAGACCGATGAAACCCAGGGCATAAAGCATTGGCGTGTCGAGCTGGATCGAACCCTTGTACATCGTGGTCGTCCAGTTGAAAACCTTGATGGCCGAGGGGATTGCCACCAGGAAGCTCAAGATCGAAAACACCATACCTGCGTACATAGACTGACCTGAGACAAACATGTGGTGGCCCCAGACCAGGAAACCTAGTACGGCGATAGCGATGCTGGCAAACGCGATGAAGCGGTAGCCAAAGACCTGACGACGGGAAAAGCAAGGAATGATCTCGCTGACCACGGCCATGCCTGGCAAGAGCATGATGTAGACCGCCGGGTGCGAGTAAAACCAGAATAAGTGCTGAAACAGGATTGGGTCCCCCCCGAGCTTGGGATCAAAAATGCCCACCTTGAAAAACCGTTCCAGGGCAATGAGCGCCAGAGCGATCGCCAGTACGGGAGTGCCCAGAACCATGATCAGGCTCGTCGCATAGTGGGACCATACGAATAGAGGCAGCCGGAACCACGTCATCCCCGGCGCTCGCATCGTGTGCACCGTCACCAGAAAGTTCAGCCCGGTTAGGATCGACGAAAAACCGGTGATGAACACAGCCACCGCGGCGGTGACGACCATGGTATTGGAGAACATCGTGGAAAAGGGCGTGTAGAAGGTCCAGCCCGTGTCGATGCCGCCGAAAATCAAGATCCAGAGAGCCAGCAAGCCGCCTGCCATGTAGATGTACCAGCTCAGCAGATTCAACTTGGGAAATGCCAGGTCGCGAGCCCCGATCATCAGTGGAATTAAGAAGTTGCCCAGGACTGCCGGTATCGACGGTATCAAGAAAAAGAAGATCATGATGACGCCGTGGATTGTGAAAAGGCGATTGTAGGCGTCGGGCGACTCGAGAACATCGCCTTTGGGCGTCATCAACTCCAGTCTCATGATGGTTGCCGCGGCACCACCAACAAAGAAGAACAAGGTGATCGAGGCCATGTACAAGAGGGCGACCCGCTTGTGATCCGTGGTCAAAAGCCATGACCGGAGGGTGTACGCGTGGAGATAATCGACCTGTTCCTCGGCCATCGTGCTCATCGACCAGCCTCCTTCTCCCCCAGCGACTTGATGTAAGCCAGGATCTTCAGTAGATCCGGCTCGCTGATCTGTCCTTGATAAGAGGGCATGACCGGCTCGTATCCGGCCACCACCTGAGACTTTGGCAAGAGGATGGAATCGCGGATGTACCGCTCATCGGCGTTGACAAATTGCACATCTTTACCATTCTGGATGATGGGCACAGGATGTCCGAAAACGCCCTCGAGGCGTGGCGCGTGAACGATCTGGCTGCCCAGGTGGCACCCTGCGCAGTGGTGGCGGACGAATAGTTGCTCGCCCTGCTCGACCATCGATGGACCGGACCCTCCCTGGGAAAGCCACCGCTCATAATCGGCTGGCTCCATGACTTCGACCCATCCTGTCATGAGCGAGTGATTCGTACCACAGTATTCCGCGCAGAACAAATGATGCTTCCCAATTTTCGTGGGCCTGAACCAGAGGGTTGTGTAGCGACCGGGTAGGACATCTTGCTTGACGCGAAAAGCGGGCACGAAAAAGCTATGGATCACATCCTGCGACGTCATCACCAGCTTGACAGCCTGACCCAGCGGCACGTGGAGATTGTTGATCTCGGCACGGCCCTGGGGATGTTGCAAGTACCACATCCACTGCTTTGCCACGACCGAGATTTCGAATGCGTCGGCTGGCGGCTCGTAGAGCTCGTAAAACACGACAGCCGACCACGCGAACATGACCAGCGAGAGCCCCAAGGGAAGGATGATCCAGCTCGCCTCGAGCAAGTGGTTGGCGCTTGGTGGCGAGGACCGGTCGACCTTCGACCCGCGGCGGTAGCGGATCGCGAACGACACGATCAAGACGCAGATCAGCGTCGTAAAGAACCCAAGTATGACCAACTCGAACAAGAACAGCGCATCCACACGCGAGGCGTTTGACGAGGCTTGCTCAGGAAAAAGCGGGAAGTTCCACATGAGGCACCCTGACTTCAGGATCGAACACCGGGGACGTCCGGCCTGGTCCGCTCGGCGCGGAAATCATCGTCACTGAAAATAGACCTTTCCGCAGCCTGCGCACGCCACTCGCGGCGGAACATGACGACGAGGAAGGTACCCAGCGAAAGCGCGGTCAGACTGCCGAGAACCCGCATCAGCCGGACGATTGAAAGGGTGTATTTGCCCGTTGCAGCGTCGTAGTCATAGCAGAACAGCAGAAGCCGGCCGATGCGCGATCCGATCTGCCCGGAGGCCGCGCGTTGTAGCTCGTTCTCTAGCTCTCTGGGAGGGTAGTCGATCCCATAAAAGTAGCGGGCGATCCGGCCGTCGGGCGTGACGACCATAATTCCCGCGGCGTGGGCGTAGAGCTTCGTCGCCGGATTGAAGCTGTAGCGGAACCCAGCCACGCGACAGAGTGCGGTGATCGCATTACCATCACCAACCAGAAAGTGCCATCCCCGCTGCGCACCCGGCCGACCATACCGCTCCAGGTAGGCCTGTTTCTTTTGGCCGGCCAGCTCAGGCGTCTCTTCCGGGTTGATGCTCACAGCCAGCACATCGAAATCCGAACCCGCGCTCCCCTTCAGCGCCTTGAGGCTACGCGATAGTCCATTGAGCACTTGGTTGCACAAGAGCGGGCAGCGGTAGTACACCAGAGCCAGGATGAGGGGCCGACGGCCCAGGTAATCGCCCAGTGGGTGCTCGCTGCTTTGCTCGTCGCGAAAGCGTATCTCGCGGGGCAGTTTGGCCCCCAGGTTCTGGTCGAAGCCGACTCGGTCCGTGAGCCCCGCCACAGGCTGCTGAGCCTTCACGCTCTTGTCGCTCGATAAGACGACAAAACTCAGTGCGACGAAAAGGGCACGCCGCGTGTTCATGGCTTGGTTCCTTGATCCCCGGGCGAGCGAGCCGGCAGGCGGTCCGCGGGGCGCGGATGAGCCTCTGGGCGCGGATGAACCTCTCGATCACCTGGCACGGGTGCCGCAGTCCCTGCGTCCGTCTTCTCCGGGCTCAGAAGTTCCGGGGCGCTCGATTCCGCGACTAGATCCATGGCCCGATCGATGGGGATGCGAGCAATTTTCGCCTTGCGGTCGACCCAGCCATAACTGCTCAGCCGCTCGAGCTGTTGTTTCTGATCGCGAATCCGATCGGCGGCGGGGTCACCCTGGAGGTGCGGTCCGGAGGAGTCGACGGCGGCGGCGAAGAGCGGCGGTCGGGACGCCGCGATTCTTGATTCTTGCCCGGCAAAACGGCTCATGACCCATCCCAGCGCGAAGTGGACGGCCACACCGAGTACAACCAGACCCAGCGCGAAGAGTACAATCGATTTTGCCGCGATCTCGCTGGATTCGTGCGCCCGTTCGCCTTCGATGGGGGGCATCACCTCGCCTTGCGGTTGGTTGTCCGGCATCGTTATTCACCTCCCGGTTAGTGAGCAGGTGCACCCAGACGGGGATCGCGAAGCGGAATCAGTGGCGCCCGCTTGAGCAGACTGACGAAGATCGCCGTACAGAACGCGCCGATGCCCGCCGTGGCAAGCGCGACAAGCGGCAGCGCGACCCACCGAAGATGGGGACGGGACGTCTGGCTCGACGCCGGTAGGATGAGCCAGGTCAGATCGACAAGATGCATCACCAGGATCACCCACGCGACTCTTGAAAGGGAGCTCGCTTTCCGCTTGGCCTCTCGAGAAAGCAAGATGAAGAAAGGCAAGAAAAACTGCGCGACGATGAGCAAGACCGCGAAGTACTGCCAGCCTCCTCGCGTCCTCCGGAGGTACCAGGGCGTTTCCTCGCTGAGATTGCCCGCCCAGATGATCAGGAACTGGCTGAAAGACATGTAAGCCCAGAGCATGACGAACGCCAGGAGCAGGTTGCCCAGGTCGTGCAGCCGAGGGGGGGTCGCGGCGTCGCCCAACGGCGTGTCCGCCAGGAACCGGGTGCAGACAAGGATCATCACCGCCAGCGCAGCCAGCACGCTGCCTACAATCAGCATGGGACCATAAATCGTCGAGGCCCATCGGGGCTCCAGAGACATGCCCCAGTCGATCGCCGCAAACGAGCACGTGATAAAAAGGACAACCAGACCAGGCCCGCTGAGCACGTGTAGACGACGAGCTGGACTGAAATCGGTGGCCGCATCCTGCGCCAGTGACCAGCGGCGCAGCAGCCAGGCGAATAGACCCCAAACGGCGAAATAGAAAAGCGCTCGGCCAAGGAAGAAGACCGTGTTCAGGTAGATCTTTTGATGTTCGAGGGCGGGATCGCTCCGGATGGCTTCGGATCCGGCCCAGGGATAAAGATGCCCAAGACTGAGTGCGATCGGCAAGAACAAGAGAGCCAAAGGAAAGACCATCATGCCGCCTGCTTCAAGAGGCCGCCGAATCGGCAGACCCCACTGACCGCCGACAAGATGGTGCAACATCAAAAGCCCCAGACAACCAGTGGCGATCCCGACCCAAAACAGGAAGCCAACGAGGTAGGCCGCGGACATATCGTCGCGCAGGAACAGTCCCAGCGTGAAGCAGACCGCCAGTGCCACGGCTCCAGCCTGAATCGCACGCGCTATGAACCGGTCGAGCCGGTCACGGGGCGGCTGATCGAACGTCCCCTCATCGTCGAGCCGGCTCACTGACCACCTCCTCGATCTTGTGCCGGTCTGCGGGCGTTAACTGCCCGAGGGCCGCGTGCTGGCTCAACTGGAGCGCGCGAATGTAGGTCGCGATGGCGAAGCGGTCGGCGGGCCTCACGCGCGCGGCATAGGAATACATGACACCATGTCCGTGCGTGATCACATCCACAAAGTGCGAGAGTGGAGCGTGAAGCAGGTCGTCTCGCCAGAACTCAGGAGGCTTCGAGAATCCCCGCTGGACGATGATTCCCCGTCCGTCTCCAAGTTCTCCGTGGCATGGGACGCAGAAGATCCGGTACCGCTCTTGCCCGCGCTCTAGCAGAGCTCGACCGACGGGTCGCCCCGGGCTCGTGGCCAGTGGACTGCTGCTCGAACCGGCGGTACGGATCGATGGCTCGTTGCGGCCGGCAAATCCCTCGTTGTCGGCCCAGGGAACAACTCCCTCAACCAGCAGCCGCGCCGAGGCCCCATCGTCGAAGAAACGGCTCGCCTCCAGCGGCTCGTACCGGGGCTGGTCATACATCTCGGTGCGGCAACCCGCGAACGCCAGCGTCATAGCCGCGAGGACCCATCTCCACGGCGCGGAGCAGTCAAGGACGGACCGGCCCGCCATGGGGCGACGTCCAGAGTGCAGGCAACCGGCGTATTTCATCAGGTTAGAGCGGTTTACAGTTGAGCTGCAGACAGGACGGTGCCTGATCCCCTTCTCCCCCCGGGAGAAAGTGGCCGGTACGGCCGGATGAGGGGATTCCGCAGGCCAGAACAAGCCCCCCGGACCCTCATCCGCCGCTTCGCGGCACCTTCTCCCAGGGGGAGAAGGTATGACCGCAACCGGCTCCTTCGATCGATGTAAGCTATGCATTAGCAAACCGCTCTAGAAGGGAACAATGGAAATCGCCTTGGGATGAAAGTCGCTGAGCATGCGATACGTCGCGTCGATGTCGAAGAGCGGATCGCGCGCCTGGATGGACAGAAAGAAGCGGTCGTTGGATGCCAGCGCGAATTCGGGCACGCCGAAGACGGGGTGGTGCGGACGCGGCAAGCCGTTCATGGCCAACACTCCGACCACGGCCGACAGTGCCGCACCTAAGACAGTCATCTCGAACGTTATGGGAATGAACGCCGGCCAGCTATTCAGAGGGCGCCCGCCGACGTTGATCGGATAGTTCACCACGGCGGAGAACCATTGCATGAAGAAGCCCAAGAGTCCTCCGACTAAGCCACCGGTGAGCACCACTTCCGGAACCCGGTTGCGCTCGTAGCCCAAAGCTTCGGCCAGTCCCTCCACGGGAAACGGGGTATACGCCTCCATCATTCGATAGCCTTGTTCGTAGCTGCTTCGAGCTGCCCCCAGAACCTCCTCGGGGCTGTCAAAAGCCGCCATGATTCCGTAGATCCTGTTCGCCCCTGCTGCGGGAGTGCTCATTGGCTCTCTCCCTTCAGTCCCATTTGCCTTCGTGGCGATCGCTCCTGAGCCTCGTTCACGAGCTCGCGCATCTCGGCCATCGAGATCACGGGCAAGAACCGGATGAACAGGAACAGGAGCGAGAGAAACAGGCCCATCGACCCGTAGAGGGTGGCATAGTCCCAGAATGTGCCGTGGTACATACTCCAGGCTGACGGCAGAAAATCGCGGCTCAAGCTCGTGACCACGATGACGTAACGCTCCAGCCACATGCCCAGATTGACAACCAGCGAGATCAGCCAGAGCACAATGACGTTCGAACGCACCCAAGG
This sequence comes from Isosphaeraceae bacterium, assembly GCA_052146555.1. GTDB lineage: Bacteria > Planctomycetota > Planctomycetia > Isosphaerales > Isosphaeraceae > Aquisphaera. Next base: position 11,281 of record JBKQMU010000046.1, on the reverse strand, counting down.
CAGCCAGAGCAACTGCGGAACCGCGACGTTACATGCAAGCATCAGCCAATATGTATGCGAGTAGGGGCCCAGCGGCCGGTTCCGCAAGAGGGTATCGCGCTCGAAAGCATTGGTTCCGTACCAGGCGATAAACGACTCCATCAGGTAGCCATAGCCAACGATCATGCCGGTGGCGAGCATCACCTTGGCCATGTTGTCCAGATGTCGAGCCGTGATAAAGTCATGCAGGCCGAAGGCACGCCGGAGCGGGATCGCCAGTGTCAGCACCATGGCAAACCCGGAAAAGATTGCCCCGGCCACGAAATACGGGGGGAATATCGTCGAGTGCCATCCCGGGACGATGCCGACGGCGAAATCGAAGGAGACGACGCTGTGCACGGAGACGACCAGGGGCGTTGCAAGTCCCGCAAGGAGTAAATAGGCTGTGCGGTAACGATGCCAGTGCCGCGCGGAGCCCCGCCAGCCCATCGCCAAGATTCCGTAGATGCCGCGGGCAAATGGATTCCGCGCCCGGTCGCGCAGCGTGGCCAAGTCGGGAAGCAGTCCCACGTACCAGAAGAGCAGCGACACCGTGGCGTAGGTCGAGACCGCAAAAACGTCCCAGATCAGGGGACTTCGCCACTGAGGCCATAAATCCATCGTGTTGGGGTAGGGAAGCAACCAGTAGAAGACCCAGGGTCGTCCCAGATGGAGCAAGGGGAAGAGACCGGCACACGCAACCGCGAAAAGTGTCATGGCCTCGGCAAAGCGGTTGATCGACGTCCTCCAGTCCTGCTTGAGCAGCAAGAGAATCGCCGAGATCAAGGTTCCCGCATGACCGATGCCGATCCACCAGACGAAGTTGACGATGGCGAAGCCCCACATCACCGGGACATTGATGCCCCAGATGCCAACCCCCTTCAGAAGCAGATAGGTCACCGCGACGAAGAGCACCATGGTCAGGACGAAGCCCACGGCCATGCCCAGAATCCAGCGCCAGTTGTAGGGACGAACCAGCACCAGCGAGCTGATCTTCGTGGTCACCGAAGCGTAGGTCAGTCCGGGACCAAGCGGCAGATCGTGATCATGTTCGCCAGGGCTGTTATTGTGTGCGGCCATTACTCTTTCCCGATGGATACTCGTGCGTCGCGCTTATCTCTTCGCTAGGATTGCCAAGCCGGGCAAGGTATGTCGTGCGCGGCTTCGTGTTGAGCTCGGCAAGCAGGGCATAGTTTCGCGGCGAGGTCTTGGCCCGGGCGATCGCGCTGGTCGAATCGGCCAGGTTCCCGAAGATGATCGCCTGCGCCGGGCAAACAGACTGACAGGCGGTCACGACCTCATCGCCGCCAACCGGTCGATTCTCGATTTTTGCGTGAATCCGAGCCTGGTTGATCCGCTGGACGCAGTATGTGCATTTTTCCATGACCCCACGCGATCGCACCGTGACGTCAGGATTCCGCAAGAGCTTCAAGCTGGGAGTCGACTCATCAGCGTATTGGAAAAAGTTGAAGCGGCGGACTTTGTAAGGGCAGTTGTTGGAACAATAGCGCGTTCCGACGCATCGGTTATAGGTCATTTCGTTGAGCCCCTCGTCGCTGTGAGTCGTCGCACCCACAGGGCAGACCAGCTCGCAGGGTGCTTTCTCGCAATGCATGCACGGAACGGGCTGAAAGTACGTGCGGGGGTCGGACGGATCACCTTCGTAGTAGCGATCGATACGCAGCCAGTGCAGCTCACGCGAACGGAGCACCTCTTCCTTACCGACGATCGGAATGTTGTTCTCTGCCTGGCAGGCCATCACACAGGCCGCGCAACCGATGCAGCGGTCGAGATCGATTACCATGCCCCAGGCGTTTTCGGCCTCGGTACCCCGCGGCGGATCTGGATACAGGCTCGCGTCTGGCTCGACGTGCCGGTCTGGCTCCTGGGCGAACGAAGGATTCCGGCGGTATTCGCCAATCGTTCCCACTCGTACGAGGTCACGCCCTTCCATGACGTGGTGATGCTGGACCGTGGCCAGCTCTTCATGTTCGCCGGTCGGCACGACCTCGAGCCCATCGCCAAACCAAAGAGCGTCGGAAGTGCGTAGCAGGTAAGAGCTGGCACCAACACCGTTGCCAATGCGGCCTGATCTGGTGCGGCCATAGCCTAGTGTGATGGTAACAGACCTTTCTACCTGGCCAGGCATGATGCAGGCAGGCAAGCGCAACTCCCGGCCTTTGTATCGCAAGGCAACGACATCGCCGCTGTTGACTCCCAGTTGTTTTGCTAAAGCCGGACTCAGAAGGGCGGCGTTGCCCCAAGTGAGTCGACCCAACGGATCGGGCAATTCTTGGAGCCATCCGTTGTTGGCGAACCGGCCGTCCCAGACCTTGGAGTCCGGCCGGAAAACTAGCTCCAGGCCCGACTCTCCAGTGGCAACCTCGGGACGCGACTTGGCCAGTGCTTCGTCTCGCTTCAGCTCGACGGGTTTGGCCGGTATCGCCGAGCCGGCAACCACCCCGGACTGGAGCGCCTGCCGCCAGAGGGAATCAAAATCGCCCTTGGGCGTCTCCCGTCTCCAGTAGTCCCGCACGATCTCAAGAGGGGAGCGAGCCGGCTCGCCCAAGAGTCCCGCCAGCAGCTCATGGGCGGACCGGCCATGATATAGAGGAGCAATCAGCGGCTGCTGGATCGTGACGGTGCCATCCAGCGCGCGACAATCGCTCCATGTTTCCAAGAAATGGGCTTCTGGAATATGCCACTGGCAGAGCTCAGCCGTCTCGTCCTGGTAAAGTCCCAGGTGAATGCGCAGCGGCGTTCTAGGATCGGACAGAAGAGAGGCAAGTCCGAGATCAACTGGCGCGTCGTAAGCGGGATTGGCCCCCAGGATCAAGAGCGTGTCGACCGCACCTCGGTGCAGATCCGCCGCGAGTTCCGCCAGCGTTGAAACCCGGTCGGACAGACCCTGCTTTGCGCGGGAGTGAAAGGTAACCGTCTGACCGAAGTTTCCCAGGGCGTGGTTAATCAGATGCACGACGACGTGGACACTTGCTGGTTGCGCAAAGCCGGCGATGACAAGGCTCTTACCATGATTTTTCTTGAGATCATTGGCGAGGGCCGAAATCCAGGCCATCGACTTACCAAGATCCTGGGAATCGTCGCGCAGGGTACCATCGATCTTGAGCTCCTGCGCAAGAGCCCGCGCAACTGAAGCAATCTGCCTTGCCTGGATCGGAAAGCGGTGATCGGCAAGAGCGCCTGTGAGTGAAGGAGTGCATTCGACGGCATAAAGGCGGATCCTTGGAGCGCTCTTGTCGGAGGGAAGCTCACTGGCTGCGCGCCGCGAGACCAGATCGCGCGTGTAGCGCAAATGTCCCGGGCCCGAGGCGAGGAAATCGGCATCGAGAGCCACAACGACATCGGCCTTGTCAAAGTGGTAGACCGGCTCGAGTGCCTCACCGAAGGCTCGGAGCGTCCCTTCTCGAATCGATTCGCGACAGACAGGCGCATAGCTGTGCCATCGGGCTTCGGGGAACTGCTCCAGGAGCCGGGTAAGCTGGTCGTTGAGCGTGGGTGAGCCAACGGAAGAGGTCAAGATTCGCAGGCCGCGGCCCTTGGCCTTTCGTTGCTGTTCCCTGATGTCCACGAGGGCGGACTGGAAACGATCCCACGTGGTCACCCGTCCGTTGGAAAGCACCACTTGGGAGCGATCGGGGTCGTAAAGCGAGAGGATGGCAGCCTGTGTCAGCGCGTCGGTGGCTCCCTGGCTGGCCGGATGAACCGGATTACCCTCGATCTTGATGGGCCGCCCCGTGTGACTTTCGACCAGGATACCGCTGGCGAAGCCGTCCAGCTCCATCGCCGAGGCGAAGAACAACGGCTTCCCCGGCACGATCAACTCAGGCTGCTCGACATAAGGCACGATCGACTCAGGAGGCTGGAAGGCACATCCGGCAGCCCCGGAGAGAGCCATTGAGGCTCCCATCAGGCGTAGGAAATGGCGCCGGCTCGTGGTGTCATCCAGGCTTGCGTCAAAGTCGTCACGTATCGGGTGACGCGGTAGGTCAAGTGCAAGCAAATCCGCCGGCAGCGCGGTTCCAAGATGCTCGTCGAGGCTTCGCCAGAGCTTCGGAGCTTGATCCCCAATAAGCGCAGAGGATGACTCGGCGGGCCCTTCTCTGTCGATCGTCATGATGATATCTCGCCGGTCGCCTTAGCGGTGGCAGATCGAACAGTTGACCAATTGCTCGACCTGGATGTGAGAGTCACGCACCAGCTCGATTCCTGCTTTCGACGTGCCGCCCTTCGAATGGTCGGGCTGCCAGTCCATCACAAAGACAGCCTCCTTGGGACGCACATGGCGTTCCGGATGACGATGGCAATCGAGGCACCATTCCATCGTCAGCGGCTTCTCTTTCCATGCCAGCGGCATCAGATCGACCCTCCCGTGGCACGAAACGCACGAAACTCCCTTCTGAATGTGAATTCCATGCTGAAAATAGACGAAGTCGGGAAGGTCGTGAACACGGGTCCAGGAAAGCGGTTGACGATTCCTCAGACTGGCACGCACCGGCTCGAGCATCGGACTGTCAGCCCAGATCTGCGAATGGCAGGTCATGCAAGTATGCGTGGGCGGCATGCCCGCAAATGCTGCGTCCTCAACCGAGGTATGGCAATAGCGACAGTCTATCCCCAGCCCCTGCACGTGGTGTTGGTGCGAAAAGGGAACTGGTTGCTCGCGTACCACCCGCTCCTGGGTTTGATAGGGAGACCGCATCAGAAGGTAAGTTACTGCCAGGAGCAAAAGGGGTCCTGCCGCCATCGCAGCCAGCGATAGTCGCGAAAGCGTGTTTGCTCTGGGGTGGAAGATTTGTGGCATCCAGCGTTCTCACACATCGAACCTCGCAACGGGCGGAAGCAGGTGACGCAATGCCGGAAATAGCATGCAAAATTCATTCCGCCCACGCGTTTTTTGGGTTCTTCCTGCGTGACTGACCGAAGGGAGTCGATCGAGAACGAAAAAAGAGGTGATAGGCTGACAATCAAGAGGTGATAGGCTGACAATCAAAGGTATGCGCGAATGCCGAGGCATCCAACGAAGTTTGGGAATAAGCCTTGGGGGTCCGGATTGAATGGGACCTGTTAGAATTGAAACGAAGGCAGCGACCCTTTGGGAGAGTTTTCCTGAAGCTTTCTCAATCCGGAGAAGCATGACATGGCTGACCAAACGGAAAGCGTGAGCACCAATATCTCCTCGCCGGGTGCTAGCGCCAGCCTGGGGAATGTCTCGGTACGGACGGGGATCGCGATCGAGCTCACACCCGAAGCAAATCAGGCGCTGGACGAGCTTATGCAGCGAACGGGGGACAGTCTGTCCGACCTTTTCCGGAAGGCAATAGGACTATACAAGCTTGCAGAGGAAGCAAAGCGGGAAGGGAAAGCGGTCGGGATCGCGACAACTCCGGATTCCCTCGAAACGGAATTCGTCGGACTCTAGGGGTTTTATTCCATGCCGCCGGTTCAGTGGAAAGCAGAAGTCCCCAAGGCCGTGCCTAGCTTGGAGGGAATGCAGGCTGAAAAGGTCGAGTTGAAGCATCCCGAAGACGAGCAAGAGAAAAAGCTCCGGCTTCACAAAGAACGGTGGAGTTTCTACGTCAAGGAATTGGTGACTCCGGCATTTGCAGCCCTCATCGTCATTGTGGCCGTGACTTGCTGCTTGTGGTTCCTCTTCAACTCTCAGTCGGCCGCGGCCGAAAAGGAGTGGGCTCGATCGGTTCTCATGGCGGTTCTGACTGGCGCTGTGGGATACGCGTTCGGTAGGGCCACAAAGTAACGCTCGACGGCGCGACTTTCCCTGTCGATTCCCTGACGCCCCGATCCCCCTCTGAGTAAGACCCGCGCGGGATCTGAAGGGAATCGCACGCGTCGGATACCGGGGATTTTGTCCGATATGTCTGGATTGTCGCAGCGGGATCGATCGTGGCGTCCCAAAACGCATTGCTTTCCCGGCTAATCGCCCTCGCCAAGCGTTTTCCCCGGGGTCTGACGGGCTGAGAGGCGAACCGTGGGGATTTGCACTTCAACATCGCAGATCGTCGGGCATCTGCCCGATCCACTCCGCGTCTCCAGCCCGCTTGTGAAAAACGGGCGACGAAATTCCGGCCGCCCATTCCAACGACGATTCTTGCAGGATAGACTCTCCAATCAGAACGGGTCGGGACGACCGAATCCGCGGATCTCCGGCGAGGTCGATGCCGGGCTCAAGCGCGTGATGCACCCGGACCAAGCGTTCGGATGAGGCATCAGGCCGGGCCCCACCGGCTGCTTCGGGTCTGGAAGCTTCCGCTCGTTGAGGAGAACGCATGATAATTGGTGTACCTCGAGAGATCTATCCGGGCGAGCGCAGAGTCGCGATGGTTCCCGCGGTAGTGCCTGGCCTGCTGAAAGTGGGCCTGCAGGTGGTGATCGAGGCCGGGGCAGGTGCGGAGGCCGGCTATCCGGACGCGGACTACAGCGCCCGTGGAGCGTCGCTGGTCGCCGACCGACGCGAGGTCTTTCGCACCGCTGATATCATTCTGCAGGTTTTATGTCATGGCTCGAACGACCGGACCGGCCGGGAGGACCTGCCACTCTTGCGTTCGGGTCAGATTTTGATTGGCTTTCTCAGGCCGCTAGGGGCAGTCGAGACGGTCCAGCAGGTCGCCGAGACGGGGGTCAGCTCGTTTGCCGTCGAGCTGATGCCACGAACCACCCGCGCTCAAAGCATGGATGCGCTTTCGTCGATGGCGACGATTTGCGGTTACAAGGCGGTGATCGTCGCGGCGAATACCCTGCCGCGGATCTTTCCGATGTTGACCACGGCGGCGGGCACGATCACCCCGGCGCGGGTCCTGATCATCGGTGCCGGCGTGGCCGGTCTCCAGGCCATCGCCACGGCGCGCCGGTTGGGCGCTGTTACCTCTGCTTACGACCTCAGACCCGCCTCCAAGGAGCAAGTTCAAAGCCTGGGGGGCCGATTCGTCGAGCTGCCGGTCGAAGTCAAGGACGCCGAGGACGCTCGGGGGTACGCTCGGGCACAAGACGAATCGTTCTACAACCGCCAGCGCGAGCTGCTGGGCCGGGTTGTTGCTGAGAGCGATATAGTGATCACTGCGGCGGTCATTCCCGGAAAACGATCGCCCATTCTGGTCACGAGTTCGATGGTCGAGAAGATGGCGCCGGGATCGGTGATCGTCGACCTGGCCGCCGAGCGAGGGGGCAACTGTGAGCTAACTCAAGGAGCCAGCCGGGTCGTCGAGCATGGCGTGACCATCATCGGCTGGTATAACTTTGCCAGTACGGTGCCGTATCACGCCAGCCAGATGTACGCGCGTAACCTGAGCGCGTTTGTTCTCCATCTGGTCAAGGACGGTAAGGCCCGGATGGATCTCGGCGACGAGATCATTCGCGAGACACTTCTTACGCATGCGGGCGAGGTGGTCAACACCCGGGTGCGCGAGTTTTACTCACTGCCGGCACTCGCGGGCACGAGCGAGGGACAGAAGCCATGAAGCTTGATCTTGTCACCAGCCTTTACGTGTTCATGCTTGCCGCCTTCATAGGCTTCGAGGTCATCCGTCGGGTCTCTCCGCTTTTGCACACGCCGCTGATGTCTTTGACCAACGCTCTGGACGCGATTGCCGTGGTCGGAGCCATCATCTTAGTCGGCGAGGGGAAGAGTACGATGGCGATCATCCTGGGCACAATCGCCATCATCGCCGCCACGAGCAATGTTGTGGGTGGATTTTTGATCACCGATCGCATGCTCAGGATGTTTAAAGCCAGCACTGGGAAGAAATAGGGACTGCAATGATTGGCAGCGAACATCTCATCGAAGTTGCTTACCTCGTCGCCACGGCCCTGTTCATCCTGGCCCTCAAATGGATGAGTTCGCCGGTGACGGCGAAGCGCGGCGTGCGCGCCGGCGAGGTTGGAATGCTGCTGGCGATTGTGGGAACGCTTCTGCACCACGGAATCGTCGATTACAGATGGATCGCGGTCGCGCTTGTCATCGGTACGATCATCGGCGTGCCTCTGGGCATGGTTCACATGACCGCCGTGCCGCAGCGAACCGCGCTGTCCCATGCGTTCGGCGCGCTCTGCGTCACTCTGGTCGGCACGGCCGAATACTACCTGCATGCGAGAGACACCGACGTATCGCAGTTCATGATGAGCGTGCTGATGGCGGAGGTGATCCTGGGCTCACTGACCTTCACGGGAAGCCTGATGGCCGCCGGCAAGTTGCAGGAGCTTTTGCCGCAGCGGCCAATCACATACAAGGGGCAGAACCTGGTGAACCTGGGTCTTCTGGCCTTTGCGATCCTTTTGGCCGCCTTGCTGGTCCAGGATCCAACACGGACCTGGCTCTTCCCGATCATCATCATCATTGGCTTGGCCTTCGGAGTGATGATGATCGTCCCCATCGGGGGCGCTGATATGCCGACGGTGATTTCGCTCTTGAACTCCTACGCCGGCCTCTCGGCCGCCGCCATGGGGTTCGTGGTGGACAGCAAGCTGTTGATCATTGCCGGTGCTCTTGACGGAGCATCCGGCTTCTTTCTCTCAGTGAACATGTCCAAGGCGATGAACCGATCGTTCACCAACGTCCTCTTCGGGGCGTTCGGTCAGCAGCAGGCCGCTGCCGCGAAGGAACAGGAGGCCCGGCCGGTCAAGAGCGCCACGGCCGAGGAGGCCGCGCAGATCCTGGCGGCAGCCAGCAAGGTGGTGATCGTTCCGGGATATGGCATGGCCGTTGCCCAGGCGCAGCACAAGGTGCGGGAACTCTTCGATGCCCTCACGAAGCGGGGCGTCGATGTCAAGTTCGGCATCCACCCCGTGGCCGGCCGGATGCCAGGACACATGAACGTGCTTTTGGCCGAGGCGGATATCCCCTACGATCACCTCGTGGAGATGGATGAGATCAACGGCGACTTTCCTCAAACCGACGTCGCCCTGGTCATCGGCGCCAATGATGTGACCAACCCGGCTGCTCGCAACGATGCCTCCAGTCCGATCCACGGCATGCCCATTCTCGACGTGGACAAGGCGCGAACCGTGATGGTGATCAAGCGAAGCATGAGCCCGGGATTCGCCGGCATCGATAACCCGCTCTACTATCTGGATCAGACCTTGATGCTCTTCGGGGACGCCCGCGCGTTTGTCGGCGCCATCGTTCGGGAGCTTTCCGGCGGCGATCACAGTTGAAGTTCAGACGGGTCTAGCCTTGTGAAAGGCGGGGGGCGCGGCGGTACGCTCGGAGCGAGCAAAGGCACGACGCGCGGCCAGCAGACCACACCCGGCCTCGACTGTACGCTCGGAGCGACCAAAGGCACGACGCGCGGCCAGCAGACCACACCCCAGTCCGAACGCCGCAGCTCGAGGAGAGACGGGGCATGGATGACCGACGGCGGAGATCATCCGCTTCTCCGGCACCCGCTTTCAGTCGATCTGCTCAGGTGCTCTCGGTTCTCCTGGGCATCTCGGTTCTGCTGGCTGGTAGCCCTAGCGCTGGTTCCGAGGGAAGAGCGCCACGGCTCTCGGATGCCAGCGAGTTGGGCACATTCAACGTGGGTCCTGCGCACGCGACCGTCGCCCGGATTGCGAACGCCGCAGCCCGAAGTGAAATCCTCAGGCTCGACTACACGGTTCCGCGGGGAAGTTCCGCCGGCCTTTATGCCAAGTCTCTGCCGCCAAGCTTAAGCGCTGAGCAGCAGAACCTTTTTCGTCTGGAGATACGCGACTCTTCTGGCCAGGCAAACCTGGTCGGAGTGGCCGTCGAAATCAAGGGGACATCCGGGGTTCAGAGAATCCCTGCCATTCTCGACCGCACGGCCGCGCCGCATGAGCAGATGATCGACTGGCCGGCAATTGGCGCGATTCGTGAAGTCGTCGTGATCGTCGAAAACCCGGGGCCGAGCGAGACGTCGACGGGCACCCTTCTGATCGATGCCCGGTTCGAGACCCTGTCGCTCTTTCGCAAGCTCGGTTGCTCGGTCTGGGCACGGATGGGCGGCGTACTGGCGTTGAGTCTCGTTCTCTGGCTGCTGACTGTGGCGCTCGCGTGGGTGTCGCGACGGCAGCCAGGCAAGGCCGTCCTTACGGGCGCCGGAGTTGAGTGGGAGCCATTCCCGCCTGTTCCTCCCACAGGCGTACAGAGTTTGCTTGGCGACCTCGTCCGAGGTGGAGGGCTCGTCCTGATCGCGGCCTTGTCGATCGCGACCTACCATCTCGGGGGCCATAGCGTGCTGGAGAATGGCTGGGCGTGCCTGCTCCTGGCGATCGCAGGGGCCACCGTGGCCGCCTGGTGGAAGCTCGGGCTTACTGGAAGGTTGCCGACTGCATCGGAACTGCTTCAAGATGCGCTGGCGTCGGGTTTACTGGCAAGTTCCTCAAGCGCGCTGGCAATTCTCCAAGCTCCGGCCATGTGGTCCGAGCTTTTGCAGCTCAGCCAGGTCGTTGCGGCTGCGACAGTCTTGATTTATCACACGGCCAATGCGTTCCGGCTTGCATCGGCGGGCAAACACCTTTCCGCAGCAGCAGCCGCGCTTGTCGTGGGCACTCCCTTTGTCTTCGGCGGGCTCACGGTGCTGGAATCAGCGAGCCTGGTGCAGTCGCTCGGAAGCACCCTGAGCGGCGGACTTCTTGACCCCGGGGCCGCGGCGGTCGACTTCGTCGGCCGTGTCGCTGTCGTCTTCTGCTTCAACGAGGCTGTGGCCCGGGGACTGGCGTGGGCGACGAAGGGCAGGCTTCTGACATCGCCGCGAGCGCACGGAACGATGCTCTTGGTCTCGATCGCGGCGGTCCTGGCCCCTTGGATCGCCGCTTTCGGCTCAGGGTCCGTCGTTGCCGGCTGGCCCGGCTTGATGCGCCTCGCGGCCACGGTGCTGACGACAGTTTGTTCCCAGGCTGGCCTCTGGGCGGAGGCCTACCTGGTCACTGGCATGCTGATGGATGCGATCCATGCTCTCGCCCCCGGGGGCGATTCCGCCTGGGGCCACAGCGTCACGGGCATGAAAAAGGGGATGGTCTACAGCGGAGTGTTCATGGGAGGGCTCTGTGCGCTGGGGGAGCTCGGGTCATTGCCGGGAGTTCGCTGGGCGGTCGAACGCTTCCCGATCATCGCTGCCATGCTGTTTGGCACGATCGTCTTTCCGCTGGTCAAGACGATCTTCGAATCGTTTGATGGCAGCCCTCCGTTCTTTCGCCGACTGGCGCGCAATTATCAGGATCCTCTTCTGGCGTTACGAGGCACCACGATCGGGCTGGGCCTGGGATGCGGGCT
>JBKQMU010000045.1:0-7670 GCA_052146555.1 Isosphaeraceae bacterium | reverse complement strand
GGAAGCGGCCGAGGGCTTCGCATCTTGCCGGACCGAGGCCAAGAACGCCTTCGGCGACGACCGGGTCTTCATCGAGAAGTTTGTCGAGGAGCCCCGGCACATCGAGATCCAGGTGCTCGGCGACGCGCACGGCAACGTGGTTTATCTCTGGGAACGCGAGTGCTCGATCCAGCGGCGGCACCAGAAGGTCATCGAAGAGGCCCCCAGCCCATTTCTCGACGAGGCGACCCGCGGAGCCATGGGCGAGCAGGCCGTCGCCCTCGCCAGGGCCGTGCGCTACCAGTCCGCCGGCACCGTCGAGTTCGTCGTCGGCAAGGACAAGAGTTTCTACTTCCTGGAAATGAATACGCGGCTGCAGGTCGAGCACCCCGTCACCGAGTTCATCACCGGACTCGACTTGGTCGAATTGATGATCCGGGTCGCCGCCGGTGAACCACTCCCCTTCACTCAAGCCCAGATCCGCCGCGACGGCTGGTCCATCGAGTGCCGCATCAACGCCGAGGATCCGTTCCGCAACTTCCTCCCCTCCACCGGCCGCCTCGTTCGCTTCATGCCCCCCGAGCAGGAACCCGGAGCCGTGCGCGTCGATACCGGCGTCTACGAGGGCGACGAGATCTCCATCTATTACGATTCCATGATCGCCAAGCTGATTGTCCACGGCGGAACGCGCGATCAGGCCATCGGCCGGTTGCACCACGCGCTGAACGCCTTTGTCATCCGCGGCGTCTCCACGAATCTTGCGTTCCAGGCCGCGCTCTCCCGCCACCCCCGCTTCATCGCCGGCAAGTTCCACACGGGCTTTATCTCCGAAGAGTTTCCCAAGGGGTTTCATCCCTCAACGCTGGTACACGATGACCCGCTCCTGCTGGCATCCGCGGCGGCCTACGCCCGCCGCCGCTATATCCACCGAGCTGTCCGCACCACAGGACAGCTCAAGGGACACGAGCGACGCGTCGGCGACCAATGGGTGGTCCTTATGCAGGGACAGAAATACCACCTGAAACTCACCCTTGTCGAGGGCGGATGCAACATCGTTTATGAAGGGCAAACCAATACCCTACGCACCGGATGGAAGCTCGGCGACCTGCTCATGCAAGGCACCTGGAACGGTGAGAAGGTCTGCGTTCAGGTCGAACGCATGGGACTGAAGTACCGCGTTCTGCACTGGGGCACTCAGGTCGATGCCATCGTCATGACCGGCCGGGCCGCCGAGCTCCTGTCGCTGATGCCCGAGAAGCCCCCGCCCGACTTATCCAAGTTCCTAATTTCGCCCATGCCGGGACTCCTCACCGTGCTCAACGTCAAAGCCGGTCAGGAAGTGCGCGCCGGCGAGAACCTCGTCATGATCGAGGCGATGAAGATGCAGAACATCTTAAGAGCTGAGAACGACGGCGTCGTGGCCGAGGTTATGGCCAAACAAGGCGACAGCCTCTCGGTTGACCAGCCGATCGTTCGTTTCCAGTAGCGTTCGTCAAGCCGCGGCTCACGCTCCCGGGCCGCGCCCCCCCCGCGGCCCGAGAAGCAAACTCCAAGACAGCGATCCGCCGATCCCTCGCCCGTTTCTTTCGTAGCGGCATGGTTCATCACTGAGCCTTGACGCGCACCATGTTCCCCGGGGCGTGTCTGTCCTCTCTTGTCCGGGACCGCTCCCGGATGTTCGTCTCCTCGGCTGGGCGCGTTTCTTGTGAGACCGCACAGCCCAGGAGGGTAAATCTCTTACGTCGCCTGTTCTTCAAGAGATCGGCGGCGGCCGCGGCCACGATCGGCACGCTCGAGCTGAGCCAGTCCGTGCAGTACACCTACGGCGACGGGTCGTACAGCTTCAGTGAGTGCCGCCAGTCGCCTGGCTCGTGGTCGAATTCCAGCCACTTAACGTCCTGGCCTGAGACGCGGCCCCACGCAGCAAGGCTGGTGCCGATGGCACTTATCCCTGTGCCATGCCGGGGATTACCAACGAATTGTAAAGAAGGGTCAAAGCGGGTCTGCACAGCGAGGTGCGGGCTTCTCGCTAGACGCGGAAGCGAGAAATTCAGCTCAGCGTACCAGCTCCTATTGGAATTTGCCAACTGTCACTTGATACGCTGGCCTCAAAAAGCGAAGGGCGAACGTCCTGGCCAGCCGTCGGTAAGGCACGGCACGCCAGGAAGCTCGCCCTCGTATTTTTTTCTAAGCAGGGCTCGAAGCCTGCACTTAGCCCTCACTAGGTTGACCGGCTCGACCGGTCAGCCAGCCACTGAGTCACCTCAGGCCAGAAGACCTTGTGAGCCTTCGAGCTGACCGAAAGGCCGATGTGGCCGGCGTCGAGCGTGCGGCACTTGATGTCCTTGGAGCCGACTTTGGACGCGAGCGATTCGCTCTGGGCAGGCGGAACGAGGTGGTCGGCGCTGGCCATGAGAATCTGCAGCGGACAGGTGATCTTGGCCAGATCGACGAGCTCGTTGCCCAGCTTGAACTCGCCCTTAATCAGCTCGTTGCGTTGATACAGTTTCTTGACGTACTCACGGAAGGTCTCGCCGGAGACGGGGATGTTGTCGTTGGTCCACTTCTCCATGGCGAAGTAATTCTCGATGAACCTGTCGTCGTCCATCTTGTCGAAGAAGGTGATGTACTTGCTGTAGTAATTCTGTACCGGCTTCATCATCTGGAAGCTGGCTTGCAGGAAGGTGGCCGGCACGTTGCCGAAGGCGTCGACGAGAGCATCGACGTCGAAATAGTCGGGGTTGGCCCAGAATTGGACCAGCGACTCGTCCTGGCCGACGCTGAAGTCGATGGGGGCAGCCATGATGGTCAGTGACTTGACGATGTCGGGGTTGCGGGCCGTGAAGATGACCGACATCGTGCCGCCCATGCAGTAGCCGACCAAGTGCACCGCCGGGGAGTTGTGTCGCTTCATCACGACGTTGACGCAGTTCTTCATCAGTCCGTCGACGTAGTCTTGGATGGTCAAGCTACGGTCAGCGGCCGACGGGACGCCCCAGTCGATCAGATAAACCTCGAAGCCGCGGGCCAGAAGCTGCTTGACGACGCTGCGGTCGGGTTGCAGGTCAACGATGTAGGGCCGGTTGACCAGCGCATAGCATACCAATATCGGCTCGGTGTAGACAGCCGGAGTGTCGCGACGGTAGCGGAGCAGGCGGAGGGTGTCCTCCTCATAGACGATTTCGGAGGGCGTGGTGCCGACCTTGACGTCGCGGGCCCAGTCAATGACTCGGGGGACGGCGAAGAGGCGGCTCCACATTTTGAGAGTCGCCTCGTAGACGGCCTTCTGCTGGGCCAGGGCCTGATTAAACCATTCTGTCTGCATGCCCAGGGTGACATCGCTGATCGCGTTGGCCATGATACGTGCCTTTCCCGTCTTGTTGATCCGATGTCACCGGGCCGGGAACAGGTCCGGTGACAGGCCGGCAGATCGGGGACCCTGTCAAGCAATGAGGAGGGAGTTCGGCCCCGCGATCTGGAATGGAAATACCCCGGAGCCAGCGACGGCTCCGGGGCCCTCCTCACATTGCATATCCGCCGTTGATGTCGAGCACCTGCCCGGTGACGAAGCCCGCGGAAGGAGAAGCGAGAAAGACGACGCCCGCTGCAATCTCGTGCGGATCGCCCATCCGGCCTGCTGGGGTTGCCTTGTGCACCGCCTCCAAGACCTTGTCCGGCATTCCCGCGGTCATCCGGGTGCGGGTGTAGCCCGGCGCCACGGCGTTGACTGTAACGCCCTTGAGGGCGTACTCGCGCGCAAGAGTCTTGGTCAGGCCGTTCATACCGGCCTTGGCGGCGACGTAATTCGCTTGGCCGAAGCTGCCGATCTCGCCGGACATGCTCGACATGTTGATGACCCGGCCCCAGCCGCGCTCGGCCATCTCGTCGATAAAGTGCTTGGTGACCAGGAAAACGCTGGTCAGGTCGGTGGTGAGGACCTCGTCCCAGGCTTCCTTGGTCATTTTCTTAAATGATCGGTCGCGGTTGATCGCCGCGTTGTTGACCAAGATGTCGATGGTGCCGAAGTCGCGTTTGACCTCGTTGCACATGGCCTCGATTTCCGACTCCAGGGCCACGTTGTGGGCATAGTAGTTGGCCTTGTGGCCCATGGCCCGGATCTTGTTGCAGACATCCTCGGCGGCTTCGCCCCCGGTGTTGCAACTGATGGCGACATCGGCCCCGGCATGGGCCAAGGCCAGTGCGACGGCCCGTCCGATGCCCCGCGAACTTCCTGTGACAAACGCCTTCTTCCCCGCGAGGCTGAAATTCGGTACTTCCGACTCAAAATCTGCGGACTCGGAGGTCTCGCTGCCAGTCGTCATAGCATCAACTCCGAACGGAAACAAGGAAAGGGGTTAGCCGCTGAAATCAATCAATGCCGATTCTCGATGGCCTTGAGCCGTTCCTCGATGGCCTGTAGCTGCTTAAGGATGGTATTCTCCGTGCTGTGCAGCCGTTCGAACAGGCCGGTGATGTCCGCAGTCAGGGGCACGCCGAGTTGGCGGGCTGTGTCCTGCACGATCGAGTCTTGAAAGCTCTTGATGTCGGTCACGGCCTTCATGTTGTTCTTGATGATCTCCATGAACGCCGGAGTTCTCATGAAGTCTTCGAGAGAACGGGATACCGCGTCCAGCCAGCGGCGCTGAAGGTTCTGCGGGTCGCCAGCGATCTGCATCGCCTCGAGCAGCGCCTGGGTCCCGCGGCTGGACTGCTCCAGCCACTGGGCCCAGAACGAGGCCATCATGCTGGCCGGGTCAACCGGCATGGCACTCGGGTTACTGTTACTTTTGGTATCAGTCGATGACATTGGTAGTACTCTCCTGGCAGGACGGCCGTCAGCCGACCATCTCGATGGCCATGGCAATCCCCTCGCCGCCACCAACACAGAGGGCTGCGACGCCGCGCTTGCCGCCAGTCCGCTTCAGACCGTTCATCAGCGTGACCAATAGCCGAGCGCCGCTACAGCCGATCGGGTGGCCCAGGGGAACAGCACCGCCGTAGATGTTCGTCTTTTCCGGCTTGAGTCCCAGCTCTTTGCAGCAGGCCAAGGCCACGATGGCGAAGGCCTCGTTGATCTCGAACAGGTCGACATTGGAGATGCCCCAGCCGACCTTGTCCAGCAGTTTCTTGATGGCGCCGACCGGAGCAGTGGTGAACCATTCCGGCTCATGGCTGTGCATCGCGGCGCCAACGATCCTGGCGCGCGGCTTGAGTCCCAGCGCCTGACACTTCTCGGGTGAGGCCACGAGCACCGCGGCGGCGCCGTCGTTGATGCTCGAGGCGTTGCCGGCGGTGACGGTACCCTCGGCGTTGAAGGCCGCGCGGAGACCACGCATCTTGCCCTCGTCGAACTTGTTGAGGCCCTCGTCCTCACTGACCGTCGTGGTCTTGCCCTTGACCGTGATCGACACCGGGGCGATTTCCTCAACGAAAACCTTGTCCGCAACGGCCTTGCGGGCGCGGGCGTGGCTCTCGACGGCGAAATCGTCCTGCTGCTGACGGCTGACGCCGTACTTGGTGGCGCACTGGTCGGCGAAACTGCCCATGGGCTTGTTGGTGTACGCGTCGGTCAGTCCGTCGTACATCAGGGCATCCATGACCTCGCTGTTCCCCATGCGATAACCTTCGCGGGCCTTGAGCAGCAGATAGGGAGGCCGGCTCATGTTTTCCATGCCGCCGGCGATGACCACGCCAGCGTCGCCGACGCGGATGAGCTGGTCGGCCAACATGACGGCACGCATCCCCGAAGCGCAGGCCTCGTTGATCGTCACCGCATGTGTGCTGTTCGCCAACCCTCCGAAGATCGCTACCTGGCGTGCCGGGCTCATTCCCTGCCCGGCGGCGATGCAGGTTCCCATGATCACGTCATCGACCCGGTCAGGCGGCACGGACGTGCGCTCCAGCAGGGCCTTGACACAGGTTGCCCCGAGTTGCGCCGCCGGAACCCCCGCCAGGGCCCCCATGAAGGCGCCCATCGGTGTTCTCACACCCGCTACGATCATCGACTCAGTGCTTGCCATCGTCATGGTCCTCAACCTTACGGTACCGTCCTCAAAGATGCGTGATGGCCCTTCCTGGGCTTCTCCCGCGGCCCGGCCGGCTCCGGCCAGGCCGGGCCATTTACGGGTCGACCCGCCCGGCAGGTCAGCCCTTCATGCCCGCGGCCGTCTTGGACGCGACTTCGTACGTCTTCTGCATCGCGGCCTGAACGTCGCGCATCTGCGACTCGACCACGGTCTTCAGACAGTCGAAACTCTGTCGCCAGAGTTCCTCGGTCAGACGGCGGAACTGCGCCGGATCTTTGGCCTCGCTCACCTTGAACGCTTCCTCGATCGTCCGGATTCCCGCCTTGTACTGGGCGTCCAGCGACTCACGATGCTTGTTGAGCATGTCTGTCACCGTCTCGGCCCATTTCTTGTGCGCAGAGCTCATCTGCTCGAGCCAGGCAGACCCGGCCATCGCTCCGGGGATCGCTGACGTTGTGGCCGAACCACCCATCATCGGCAGCCCGAACATCTGGGCTCCGAAGGTCTGCGGCCATTGCATGGTCCAGTTCCGCAGCATGTCCTGCTGCAGCTTCAGGGTTGACTCGGTCGCCTTGCGGTAGTTTTCCAGGATCATGTCGAACATAACTCACCTCCAGGGGGCATGTGACCAGCTCACCAACCCATCCTTACCCGAGCGCGTCGCCGGGTCAAGCGAAAAATGCTGCGTCTGCAAAAAAACTCTTTGCCGCCTTTCCCCTGAGCATCTGGGCCTTTCCGAGGGATCTGGCGCGAGGCATGGTGCGAATGCACAAAAGAGGCTCGGGGCGGCACAGCGGACATTCCAAGCGGCACCGAAAGCCTCCCATGCTGGTTTCGCATGGGTCGGGACAACATGAGCACGGCTTGTTGGAGACGGCTGGCCCTGCCATCGCCGGAGCCTGCAAAGGGAGCGCATCGCGGCCTCGGGTTCTATGCCTAGGCGGTTCTTGTCCTCGGCCCTGCGTCGTCGGGCATCAGGAGCGTTCGCACTGAAACGTTCTCACGGAAGCGATCACACATGGAGTGCCGCGTCAGGGGTCACGAGCATTACTGAAGCGGCGACCGGCATTGAACATAAGCGGGGAGTTCGGTCAAGTCAAGAAGCGGCTTTGCAATCCGTCTTCCAACGTTAGGTTCGCATGACTATTAGGCTTATCGGAAAGTACAGGAAAAGACCGTCGCAAGCTGGCTAGCCGGGCCATCTTCTCGCAGTTCTCTGGTTTCTCATGGGGCCCTCTGGATCTCATAGGCGGTTTCGTACTCAGACGGTCGCAGGGTTTGTCCAGGCGGCGTAGCGACGAAGCGTTTCACCACTGCACGAAGCCGACGAACTTGTTGCCGTTGAAGATTGCTCCCGCCGGGATTTGAGCATTCGCCGGGAAACTGGAATTTAGCAAATAGGCGCGTGCGCCTACGGTGGTGCCGGATCCGAGAGATGTTCCGCTCACGACGGCGCCGTCGCCAATGGAGACGTTATCGCCAATCGTGGCCTTGGTGCTCGCGCCGCCTAGGACTGTTGCATTGTTACCCGCGACGAAGTTTGCGCCGATGGAAAGCGAGCCTCCCCCGGGAACATTGATCGTCACGCCATTGCCGGTATGGGAGATGGAGTTAATGGTGATGGACTGGCCCAGATCAGCCCGGATCGCGTTGCTCCGGCCCACA
>JBKQMU010000044.1:0-4375 GCA_052146555.1 Isosphaeraceae bacterium | reverse complement strand
GCGGAAGCGCAATTGCGACGTGTCAGCGCTGAGCGCGGCCTGGAATGGGACAAGATGTCGGAGGGCCAACGCGAAGATTTCATTGACGATCTTCTGCACGAGGATCGTCCGTGCGGAAAATAGCGGTGATCTCTGATGAGTCAACCTAAACCCTTGTTCTATTTGCCTTTCTGGACATTGACGCCCCGCTAGTACACAGTCGGCCAAGGTTCGCCATAACTCTTGAGAGAGCTTGGTATTACATACGTTGACTTGGGGCGTCGGTCTATCTTGCACTCAGCAGTGTGTTCGCGCGGGGCCAACTGCTCACCCTGGCCGGGGCGCTGCGGAAAAAACGCGCGGCTAAACGCTTGATGGAGGATTGATTGCTTACTTCAATCAAACGAATTCTCAAAAGCGTACCAATCTTGGGACCGGCGATGCAGCGAGCCGCGGAGCTGATCAGAAAGCAACCGGCTTTCCTCACATCAGCCCAGTATTGGGAGGATAGATACCGGCTTGGCGGCAACTCCGGGGCCGGCTCATACAATCGCCTCGCTCGGTTCAAGAGCGAGGTGCTGAACGATTTCGTTCGCCGGACTCAAATAAACTCCGTGATCGAGTTTGGCTGTGGCGATGGGGCGCAGGTCGAGTTGGCGGAGTATCCTCGTTACATCGGCGTCGATGTATCGATAACGGCAATCGACATGTGCTGCCAGCGTTACCGCAATGATCCGAGCAAGACATTCTTCACCACCGATATGCTGCCTCCGGACGCAGCGGCCGATCTGGCATTGTCTCTCGATGTAATCTACCATCTCGTTGAAGATCCGGTGTTCGATGCCTACATGCACCGACTTTTCAATGCCGCCCGCCATTTCGTCGCCATCTATTCGAGCAACGAAGACAATATGTGGCCGGCAAAGCATGTCCGGCATCGGAAATTTACTCAATGGATCGAGCGCAATAGACCGGACTGGACTCTCATGGAATTCATAAAAAACAAATATCCTTATGATCCAAATAACCCGAACGATACGTCATTTGCCGACTTCCACATTTTCACCCTTTCTGCCGGTACCGTGCAAGCGCCGCATTAAATAGCTTATTTATCTTTTAGACTTGAAGCAGCCGGCTCAATCCGGCAACACGATCTATGATTTCTCGCCGGTGTCGGGTCGTTGTTCTTTTTCGTGTATTTCGTCTATTTCGTGGTTCGATCGTTTCTTCTTCCGAGGAGCCGGTGGTACGCCCGGGCGATGATCTCCGCATGGGCGGTCCAGGTGAAACGGCCCGCCCACGCCAGCCGATCGGCTCGCGGCGGCGCGGCGGCCGGGTCGGTGAGCAGCATCGCCACCAAGTCCGACCAGGCCCCGACGTCCCCGACCGGGACGAACACCGCGGCTGGGCCGCCTGCTTCACGCAGAGCCGGGATGTCGCTGGCCACCACCGCCGCGCCGCACGCTAGCGCCTCGACCACCGGCAGCCCGAACCCCTCCGCCCCGCTCGGGATCAGCACGACCCTGGCCCGGCGATATACGTCGGCCAGCTCCGAACGGGTCAGCCCGCAGACGTGGGTAATCGCGCCCGCGAGGCCCAGTCGGGCGATCCGTTCGCGATGGTCCGCCGTCCACTCGCCGCCGACCTTGACCAGCCGCAGGTCCGGGACCGTCTCCCGGACCGCCGCGACCACGTCGAGCAGCACGTCGATCCGCTTCCGCTTGTTGCAGGTGCCAACGTGGAGCACCCAGGGTCGTCCGTCAAGTTCGGCGAGCCACGGCAGCTCCACCGTGGAATGAGTCGCGCCGGGGGCGAACTCCCGTGCGACTCCCAGGGGAGCGTGGACCAGCCGGTCGGGGTCGATCAATCCCGCCCGCCGGATCTCTTCCCCGACAGCCTCCGTATTATGGAACACGACCGCCGCCTTCCGCAGCCCGGTCAGGATCCGCTGAGACATGGCGCGGAACCACCGCGGCCTGGGGTGGGCGCCTTGATCGAACAGACAGCGGAAGGCGTCCAGGTCGTGGCAGTACACCCCGGTCCGCCCGGGCGGGAGGGCGTGAACGAGTTGCCCGTAGGAGTGGTCGGCGACGTGGAACAGGTCGAACCGCCGGGCCGCCTGGCGGGCGTACCGGGGGAAGAGGATGAACCGATTGAGCAACCGATCGGCGTTGAGCGCGGCACGCCGCCGGCCGACCACCGGTAGCCGGGTGGCGAGCCGGCGGAACGGCGGGCAGAGGCGGGCGGCCTCCATCGCGAGCGGCCCTTCCCGCGGCAGGTGGTCGAGAAGCATGTCCCCGCACAGGTCCATGCTCCGCCACCCCTCCTCCGGGAAGTCAGTCAGGATCGCGAGTTGCCGGGGCATCGCTCACAGTCGCTCCCCACGGGAAACGATTGACCTCGCCAGTTGGAGGGGTTTAAACAAATTCATGACGAGGATTACGATTAGTACACGAGTCCTCCAGTCAGCTAGAGCTACCCGGTCAGGCCCTTTCCTTCCCGCCGACTGTTCTCTTCAACCCAACACCTAGCAACAAGACGGCCACTAGCCCGGCGAGCGGTAGGCACCGCAAGAAAGGCTTCTTGAAATTGCGTGCGACGTGCTCCGTCCACACGTTTAATCCCTTGAAGGTCCGGTACGCCGTGACGTCGAGGGCGCGGTCACCGGGCAGGCCAAACTCAGCGACCGAGTACACCTCATCTGACCAGGTGAGCTTGTGCCCAAGGAAGACCCAGGCTGCGGGCCAGTCTGCCGGGAATTTCCCCCGCTCCGATTCCGTCAGCATGTTTTGTCCGATGTGATGGATCTGCTGGTCTTTGACCAGTATCCCAGGCACCTGCACGGCGACCGAGATCAATACGAGCCCGGCAATCCAGACACGCCATCGAGCCGACGGACTTCCGCCGAAGGCGAGCCCGGCCGGTAGCAACCAGAGCGGGATCGCTGGGACAAGTAGTCGCGGGCCCCAGCACCACCCTCCCCCCCAAGAATGCCACGCACCGGCCAACAGCAAGTTGCCCATCACCACCCCTACGCACAGAGCGGCCTCCCGTGGGAACCGATGGAAGAACGCTGGCCACCCGACTACCCCAAGCGCGAGCACCGGGCAGAACACCATCAGCCCCTTATCCAGGGACCCGAGAAGCCGCGGCAGAGAGTACGGGAGCTGGGCGGTATGGAACTGCCGCGCTTCCGCCCCGTAGCCAGTCTCCAGCGGATTGCCAAACCGGATGGCATTTAGCAAGCATACCATCCCGAGCGCCAGGGCCACGGGAACCACGAATACCACAGCCCGACTTCGCGTCTTCCAGGGCATGCTTGGGCGCCACAGGAGGTAGCCGAAGAAGATCGGCAGCAGGCCAACGTGAACCAGCTTGACAAGGATCAGTCCGGCAAACCCGAGTCCCCCGGATGCCAACCGGCCTGAGCTTCCGCCGATAACCCCATACACCGCAAGAAGAAGCAGAGCGGCCTGCATCCCCTCGCTCAAGTCAGACACCGCGTAACGCCAGCATAATGTGCCCAGGGCCAGCCCAACCGTTAGAAGTCGAGCGTAGCCCGCGCTCGCCCCAAACTCTCGAAGGAGTTGCCCGAATAGGACCAGTGTGATCAGGCAGAACGGCACGTTGAGGAACGAGATAAAAAACCCTGCCAAATCCAGGGGTGGCAGCCTGGTGGCTGTTCCCAGCAGATGCGAGAGGGCTACCAAGGGGACGTAGGCAAGCGGCAACCCAATCCCATATTTCGAGTAGCTAAGCCCATCGGCCGCAGTCAAAGTGGCTCCAGCAGCGGGCTGGATGTCGAGCCGCCCGCGGGAGACGATCGCCTCCGCCGTTTGGAGGGAGTAAAATGTGTCGCTGACCTCTATATAACCGCTGGCCGTAAAAAGATAAACCAGGGTGAGGACAACTAACAGCCGACGGTCAACCGGGTCGGCCAGAGCGTTGGAGGACAGTGTGTCGGCCATTCATCTCTTCCCAAGAAAACAGCCAGAGCCGCGTCCTCGTTGGCCGCGGGTCTCCCGACCCCTCCGAACGCGGCGTCTTTTAATCCTTGGACAGACACCTAGCCGATGTGGCAGCCGGGGGAGCCCAGGTCACGATCGCCAGCGCCGCAATCCAGATATCGGACGGGAGCCGCTCTCGAATGCTGGCGTTGATCATAATGTGGAATGCGTACCACACGACCAAGGCGACGACCATCAACCATACACCCGCAATCCATGGCCGGCGACGTATCAACCCAACCACGGCCGCAACGAAAAAAGCATGGTAGAAGGCTAGACTCGACCCCAAAATTGCCAGGTACTGGAGACGGCCAACTTGGTAAAAATTTGGCACTGGAGAGAATAAGTAGTATGACCGTGACAAACACTTTTTAAGGTACTTATCCGGT
>JBKQMU010000043.1:0-12884 GCA_052146555.1 Isosphaeraceae bacterium | reverse complement strand
CCTGCGGCACGGTGTTCCGCGCGGCCGGAGTCGCCGTGCCGCCGACGGTGCAGCAGGCTGCCCCAGAGCCCGCCGCCACGCCGCCAGATCCTGGTGCCACGCCGCGCATGTAAATCTGCAAATGCCTACACTACAAGAGGTTGTGGCTGTATACTGTCGAAGATCAGTCAAACTAGCTTAGATCGGGGCGACTGGATTTGAACCATGTCAGCGGCGGTCCCTCCCCGCTCTACTGCGTGCCACCGCGTTTTTGCGCGCGTCGGTCCGACGACACCGAAGCGGCCTCCGGGGTCGGCTCTGGCCCGAAGGTGAATGGATCGGTCCTTAAGCTGAGGCGTCCAGTTCACTGCCGGACGACTGTCACCCCCGTCCCGTGAACGCGCACGCAGCAGCGAATCCGGTCGAGGCGAAACGACTTCTCGAACCGATCGAGATGGCAGAACGCCAGAACATACGTTTGGCCCCCTTTTTGTTCGAACCGCCGCGGGGTGATCGTTCGCGGCGTCACGCCGCGCGTGCCGCCTTCATACTCGATCGTCACCTTACTGGCGGCAGCGATCGCTTCCTCCAGGACCGCGTATCCATGAGGGGCAACAACCGAGACACTTCGATCGTGGATCGGGTACGACACCAGCGTCTGGGGATCGAACGACGGTCCACCCAAGTGCAGCCAGAGATCTTTGACGCTGAGGCAGTCGGCGAGGGCACGGTGTGCGATCGCTTGACCGAGCTGGAAGACGCTCACGAGCTTCTCCAGGCGATGGCTTGCCAGGTCTGGCCGGCAGCGACGCGCGAGCGCCAGAGTGTCGAGGACGCGATGAGGCGGATGGGGAAGTCCCGCACGGCTCAGCTCGCATCCTAGAAATCCGGCGTCGAAGCTCGCGTTATGCGCGAGTAGGACTGTGGAACGTGGCTCGGCCAGGAACTCGAGGAACCGTGGAAGGACCTCGCGGGCCGGGGGTGCGCCCGCCAGGTCGTTATCCGAGATCCCATGAATGGCCTGGGCCGCGGGAGACATCAAGCGGCCGGGATGAACCAGTTGCTCGAAGCGGTCGAGCACCTTACCCGACCGCTCGAACCGGATCGCACCGATCTCGACAACCCGGTCTAGCCGTGCCACTAGACCAGTCGTTTCCAGGTCGAAGGCCACGTACTGACAGTCCAGGCCCGACGGCGCGATCAACTCGACCCCCTGTCTGCTCAGCGCAAGACGCAACACGATTTGCGAAACCGGCAGGACAGCCTCACCTGCCATTTTCCTCTTGCCGATATTTTTCAGATTTCAATGTATAGCTCTCAAGTCCCGCCAGCAACCTGGCCGCGGAGGCGCCTCAATTGTCCTGAACCCGACGGCTTGCGCGACCGGTCAAGGTGCTACTGCCTTCGGGCACGTCAACTCCGGACTTCTCACGACGCGAAAAGTTCCGCCCCGCGCCCGATCGTCGGGTATGTTCAAGTGGATGCGCGACAGATCGAGGCGGGAGACGTGCAGGGACGGCCAATTCCCGTAGGAAAGGACAGTTCACGATGCGCGGACATCGCTGGCTCACGGCCGCCGGTCTGGCTTTGCTCGCCAGTCTGACCCTGGGGTGCCACGGAACCGGCTCAACTCGGGTGTCGTCCGCTCCCGAGCCGAGCCTCTCCGGCGCGATTGACAACAACACCGCGGTCGCCGAAACAAATACCCCGAAGACAGTCAGTTACGTCGACAGGCATCCCTTACTCTCGAAGCCTCGAGATTACTGGGATTCCGCGGGCAACAACACAATCGTGAAGGCCGGCGCAGCGACGTTCATCGGTGTCCCCGTCGGCATCTATGGTGAGATCAAGCAGATCGTCGTCGGCACGCCCCCGCAAACGCGGTGAGGGATGTGCTGGCTCCATACTGCTATCTTCTGTGCCACTTGCGTTCAAATGCAAGAGATGCTCTTACTCTGGCCGACCCTTCAAGCTCGAAGGGTGCGATAGCGCCTCCTCGAGGGCCGACTCGATCCGGGACCGTTGGGGACTCGGTTGCGGGGTCCTTTTCAGAGCGGATCGAAGGTCCTCAACAGCGCCTTTGATATCTCCACCGCTTCGGCGAGCGAGGCCGCGATTATAGTACGCAAACGGATCCTCGGGATCCAACCTGATCGCCGCGGAAAAATCGGATACCGCGGACTTGGGCTGATTTAACCGCATGTGGCAGAGGCCCAGCAAAATCCATGCATCAGTCGAGTCCGGGTTGATACGCGTCGCTTGCTCAAACTCCTTCATCGCCTGCGGGTATTGGCCTTCATCGGCCAGTGTGTTGCCCCGATCAAGATAATATTGGAAAAAGTCGGCCGGTGGGTGCCAAAACCGGGCAATCTCAACGGGGACGCTGTGGATGGAGGGAGACACGCGCCAACCGGACACAACATGGCGAGCCGGCAAGAACAAGTTGAACAGGAAGACCGTCGCGAGGACCTTTGTCGCGGCCTTAGGCCACTCCTGGAGCACCATGACCGTCCCAAGGACCGACAGCGGAAGGAGGACCGAGAACGATCGGCTCAGGTCATGGGCGAGCAACCCCGCGGTGATGGCCGTAAGCACTGCGGCGATCGTTACCAGTATCGCAAGCTTCAGTCGCCCTCGTCGAATACAGAAGTAAACGACTAGCAGTATGAGCAACCAGTTGGCTCGCAGCGCCATCCACAATCCATAAGCAGCCAACCTGATTGTCGGGATCTCCCGCAAGACATGCGAAGCTAGGTGCTCTGATGATTTGGAGTCGTTTCCCAGAATCATCACAGACAGCCTCAGCAGGGCGTAGATTCCGACGAGCCCAGAGATCCAGAGGGCATCTTGCAGGCACTTGCTCCAGACTTCCTGACGATAAATCAGCCGTACCAACAGACAAAGGGGCAAGGTCAGCACGAACCGTTCGTCAATCCACGGGGTGGCCAGGCAGGCCAGCGCGATCAGCCAGCGCGAGGAAGAAAACGACACAATCAACGTGCCAAGGATGTACCATGAGTCGAAATATGCCAGCCATCCCGTTGACACGAAGAACCATGAGGCTGTCCCGGTGAGAATCGTGCCAAGGGCTACGGCTGCGGTGCTTTCCGAGACAGTCCGTAGCACGCCCGAAGCGAGGCCGAAGACAAGCAGGCAACCGAGAGCGGGGAGCGCCAGGTACACACAGTCTGGTAACCGGAGCACGTGGCCGAGCGCCGGAAAGAGCAGGCGCCAGCGCAGGACCCGATTTGGCAGGTCGTCAATCGGAAGGAATGGGTCATGAAGTTGGCGAAGCGCACAGGACGCGCGATAAGTCTCGGGATAAAAATGCGGGGTCGAATCGTTGAGAAGACCGTACCAGTAAATGAACCTGGGGGAAGACGTCGTAACCACCACGGCAAAAGCCAGAACAGCAAGAGCGGCGGGGTGTAGCCTCGTGTCGATCGCTCCCGGAACAATCCGCTCTGACGCTTGTTCGGGGCTCATCGCCATAGCTCAGCTCAGCGTAAACGTCGGGAGTTCTAAATTCATCTCGTTGAGCGGCACTGGTGTAGAACTACGGATCACTGTGTTGTGTGCGAGCGCTCTTGCACCACGGTGGTTGCCACCGAAAAAGGATCGCATATCCGCGAGATGATAATCATTGACATTCGTTTTTTGAATCCGCGAGCGGTTGTTCGTGGCGTGTCGCACCTCTAGGTTCCGCACTGCCTGGGACCTGGTGCGGGAGTTATTGAAGCCCCGCGGCCGGGCCGATTGAGCAGGGCATAGCGGTACCATCGCAGGTATTTAGGAAGCCACTTCCGAAGCTGAAACCGTGACTGCCCGGCGCTGCGGTCTCGCCAGGTGGTGGGGATTTCGGCGATCCGCCGGCCGGCAGCGAACGCCTTGACCGTCAGCTCCAGCGAATACTCGAAGCCTCCGGTGCTTTCGATCGGGAAGTCCAAGAGCACCGATCTGCGATACGCCCGGAATGCATTCGTTGCGTCGTGCGTGGGCAGCCCGATGAGGTAATGGAGACTGTACCCGGCCATTCTTGAGAGGAACTTCTTCAGCCGGGGACCGCCGATCTGGCGCCCTCCCCGGACGTACCGCGATGCGCATACGATGTCGAACCCTTCACGGCGGATCATTTCGACCATTCGGGGCACGATCGCCGGGTCGTCCGAAAGGTCGGCCATGGTGATGACGACAACCTCGGCCGTCGCAGCCGCAATTCCGGCTCGGATGGCGTTCAGTACCCCGGGGCCGTACGAGTTCTTCAGCAGTTGCACCTCGGGAAAACTCGGTTGCATTGCCCGTACGGCAGGCAGCGTGTCATCCTCGTCGAAATCATAGACGATCAGGATTCGCTTGCAGAGCGGAACCTTTGCATCGATCTCCTCGATGGACCGGGCAATGTTGGGACCTTCATTGAAGACCGGGACGATGAGGTCAAGCTCGGCGGCATCGCTTGTGGTGGTATTCATGGTCGGGCTTGCTCAGATTCCTCCGAGCGCGATCTGGTCGGCGATCCAAGGAATGATCTCGCCGAGAGCTTGATCAAGAGTGGTCGTCGCCTCGAATCCCAGCAGGCGACTGGCTTTCGCGACCGACGGTATCCTGCGTGGGACGTCATAGGTGAGGGGCGGATCGCTGACATAGCGGAACGGTTCAGCGGCTCCGTGGATCTTCGTCCAGATCAGCCTTGCCAGCTCGAGCACCGTCGTCGGCGATGCTACCGAGAGATTGAAGTCTTCGTTCGCTGCAGCGGATGATTCGATCGCCAGGCGGATACCGCGCGCCAGATCGCCGCCGTAGGTGTAGCAGCGAACCTGCGCTCCGTCACCCAGGATGTGCAAGGGATTCTGCTTCTTGAGTACTTTCTGGACGAGATCGGGCACGACATGGCTCATCGCCAGGCGAATATTTCCCGAATAGACCTCGCGATCCAGCAGCGCTCGCCTCTCCCCAATTCCGATGCAATTGAACGGACGAACGATGGTAAATGGAAGGCCATACTGTTCCGCAGCACCCTGAGCGAAATATTCGGTGGCCAGCTTCTGGAAGCCATAGGTTGAGCTTGGCGGCGGGCATCGCTTCTGCTCGCCTTCGGGTGTGGGGAAGACCGTCGCGTTCTCGTAGACCATTGACGAGGAAATGATGGTTATTTTCTGAAGCTTGAGCTCGCGATGGGCCCATATTGCCGCATCGAAGGCCGTGGCCGTGATCCGTTCGTTCTCGGCGAGAAGGTCATAGGCCAGTTCGTGAAACAGCGAGATTCCGCCGATGATCGCAGCCCCTGCCACGAATTGGTCGCACTCGGCGATGAGCGACTTGACCAGGCCAACATTTTTAGCATCGCCGCGAACAAAACGATAACCAGGTTGGTCGTCATAGCTGTGGGAAGTCGGCCCGTACTTGGAATAATTGTCAAGCCCGACGACCTCGTGCCCTGCCTCGAGCAGTTCCCCAACGAGGTAACCGGCAATGAAGCCTGCCGAACCCGTGACCAGAATTTTCACGGCAAGATGCCTCCCTTCCCCAGGATGTTCCAGATGTCCAGCACTGGCTTTCCGGGCGGGACGTCAAGCTTGCGGTAGGCCTGGTGAGGGGCGCCAATGATCAGCAGATCCGATCGATTAATGACCTTGGCCAGCGGAAGGAAAGTCGTGTCACGAACGTACTCATCGGTGCATAAGACCTCCGCGGTCTCGTAGTCCAGCAACTTCTTGAGTTTGTACGAGAGCGACTCGCGCGGGTCGTCGCTCTCGGCCTTGAATGCCATGCCAAGAATCCCCACTCGCATCGTATCCAGGGGATACTTGGATTTGAGCTGGCGGACGACGAAATCGGGCAGACCTTCATTGATGAGCATGGCCGCGTGGCCCAGTGCAAACTGGTGGTTGGCCGCGGCGGAGAGCTGCATCGTGTCTTTGAACAAGCAGGGGCCAGCCGCGAAACCTGGGCAGGGCACACCCGTCATTCGCGGATAATGATGCGTCATGGCTTGATGAATCCTGTAAAAATCAAGCCCATGATCGGCGGCTATCATGTAAAACTGGTTGGCAGTCGCAAACTGGATATAGCGCCAGGTGTTCGTGAAGATCTTGGTCAGCTCGGCTTCCAGCGGAGAGAGTCGCACGATTTCTTGGGTAACCCGTCGAAAGAGGATCTCGGCTTTATCTTGAGCCGTCTGGTCGCAGCCGGCGACGATCTGCGGTTGCTCAACCATCTCGCGCAGGGCGTGCCCCTCGGCGACTCGTTCCGGGCAGAACGCAATACCGACCCGCTTTTCACTGGCCCTGACGAGCTGATTCATCTTGTCCGTGGTTCCGGGATAGACTGTACTCCGCAGAATGACACACTGGCCCTCGACAAGACGCGGGATGATCGTGTCCCTGAAAAAACGTCGCATCGCGTCAAAGCGGGGGTTGAGGTGTTCGTCGACGGGCGTCCCGATCACCACGACAACATAGGACGCGCGGCTGATCATGTCGGGATCGTTGGCGACTTCGAGCCCCTGTTTGAGGGCTTGCTCGAGCAGGCAATCGGCTCCTCGCTCGAGGAAGGGCATCTCTCCCTTTCGGACCCGCGCGACTGTTGCCTCGTCGATGTCGTGAATTCCAACCTTCATACCCCGGTCTGCGAAAACCAGTGCCAGAGGGAGGCCGACGTGGCCACAGCCTCCCACAACGCAGACGTCGAGATCGAACGTCATGTGGCAGTCCTCCACCGGTTGATGAAAGAGACGACTCGTGCAACCGCACCGCTAGCATCTTGGGTCGTTAGCGCAACCGGTGCAAATTTCGGATGCCGTCTTGGCTCCATCTCGCGGACTTGGATAAAACCGGGTGAGGTGCCGGGGATCGGGAAGATCGTGCTCCCGGCCGGAGCAGGTTCCTCGATCTGTTCCGCGAAACATCGATCCGCCCGCAAGCTCGTAACCACCGGGGCGTACTCAAGCATAATCGTCTCGAGGAACTCGTCTAGCATTCCGAAGACCATTGCGATCTCCAGAAGTAACCTCGCGCTCCGGCTAGTCGGGGCCTGACCGCCCCGACCCAGCCGAGTGATTCAGCCATCTTGGACTCGCTCACCGCGATGCGGCGGCTTTCCAGGTCAGACCCGAACCGGAACGCCGCGGACATGAATCCATACGGTCGACAGACCGGGTCCGGGTCATTTGACAGCGTTGTTCTTCGGGCTCAGCGCACGAGCTTAGAGATCCGGAATCACTTTCAGAGAATTGAAGCTCTTGCCCTCGAGCGATTCCAGGAACGCGCCTCCGCCGGTGGAGACGTGGCTGACCTTCTCGGCCAGTCCGAACTTCTCGACAGCCTCGGCCGACTCGCCCCCGCCCACGGCGGTCACGGCGCTTGAGTCAGCCAGCGCCTGCGCGACGGCCTTCGTTCCCGCGGCGAAAGCTTCCACCTCGAACATGCCCATCGGGCCGTTCCAGATGACAGTGCCAGCGTCCTTGATGATCCCCGAGTACAGGGTGATCGTCTTGGGGCCGATATCCATGCCGAACCAGCCATCCGGGATGGTCGGCCCATCGGCGACTTTTGTCTCGGCTCCGGCTTCGGGTTTGGTGGCGATCAGATGGTCGACCGGCAGCACCAGCTTTGAGCCGGCAAGTTCCAGAACATGCCGGGCGACGTCGAGCTTGTCGGCCTCGACCCTGCTCTTGCCCACTTCATGCCCCTGGGCCTTCAGGAAGGTGTAGGTCATGGCTCCGCCGATCAAGAGCTTGTCGACCTTCTGGAGCAGGTTCTCGATGACCAGGATCTTGTCGGAGACCTTCGCGCCCCCCATCACGGCCACGTAGGGGCTCTTGGGCTTCGACAGCAAGGTGTCAAGGATCTGAAGCTCTTTTTCAACCAAGAACCCGATGCCCCGGCGATCGGGGGGAAACTGTTCGGGGACCGCGACCATCGAGGCCTCGTCGCGGTGACAGGTGCCGAAGGCATCATTGACGTAGACATCGGCCAGAGCGGCCATTTGCTTGGCGAACGCGACATCGCCTTTCTTCTCGCCTTTGTTGAACCGGACATTTTCGAGCACGACGATGCCGCCGGGTTTGAGGGCCGCGCAGGCGGCCTGGGCCTCGGGGCCGACCGTATCAGCAGTCTTCTGGACTGGTCGACCGATCAGTTCTTGGAGCCGGGCGGCCACGTGGTCCATTCGGAACGGGGCGTCAGCGGCCGGATCGCCGGTTGGCCGGCCCAGGTGGCTGACCAAAATCAAGCTACCACCCCGCATGAGGATATCCTTCAAGGTCGGCAGGGCGGCGCGAATGCGGCGATCGTCGGCTACCTCGCCGGATGCGGTCTGTGGGACGTTGAAGTCAACCCGCACCAATACCTTCTTCCCCTCGACCATCAAGTCGGAAACAGTCTGCTTTGCCATCGCAGGATCCCCAGTAAAAAAAGCAGGCGCTAAGGCACCAAGAGACTCCAGTCAGAGTCTCCTCGTGCCTCGGCGCTGCAACGCGGTCGTCGCCAAGCCGCTTCAGTTTCTGTTAAAGGGCGCCCATCTTGGTGATCAGCTCGGCCGTGCGTACCGAGTAGCCCCACTCGTTGTCGTACCAGCCGATGACCTTGATGAGGTTACCCTCGATCACCAGCGTCTGGTCGGGAACGAAGATGCAGGAGTGGGGGTTGCCGATGATGTCGCTGGAGACGATCGGGTCGGTGTTGTACTCGATGATGCCCTTCAGCGGGCCCTCGGCGGCGGCCTTGAACGCCCCGTTGATCTCTTCCTTCGTCGCGGTCTTCTTGATGACCGCCGTCAGATCGGTCATCGACCCGTCGGGCACCGGGACCCGCACGGCGAAGCCGGTGAGCTTGCCGTTGAGCTCCGGAATGACCTCGCCGACGGCCTTGGCGGCCCCGGTCTTGGTGGGGATCACGTTCACGGCCGCGGCGCGAGCCCGGTACAGGTCTTCGTGAATCTGGTCGGCGACCCGCTGGTCGTTGGTGTAGGCGTGGATCGTGGTCATGAGGCCCTTCTCGATGCCGAAGGTCTCGTGCAGCACCTTCACCATCGGCGCCAGGCAGTTCGTGGTGCAAGAGGCGTTGGAAACCAGCTTCATGCTGGGAGTAAGCACCTTGTCGTTGACGCCCAAGACAATGGTCGCGTCCAGCTTGTCCTTGGCCGGGGCGCTCAGGATCACCCGCTGGGCGCCTGCGTGAAGGTGCTTCTCGAGCTTGTCGCGACTCGTGAAAAAGCCCGTCGACTCCAGCGCGATCTGGCAGTTCAGGCTTTTCCAGGGAAGGTGCGCGGGATCCCGCTCGCTCAAGATCGGGATCTTCTTGCCGTTGACCACCAAGGCCTTCTCGGCGGCCTCGACCGTTCCCGCAAACTTCCTGTGAACGCTATCGTATTTGAGCAGGACCGCAAGATGCTTGGGGTCCGCCAGATCGTTGATGGCCACAACCTCGAAATCCGAGGGGCTCTGGGCCAGAACGCGAAAGACGAGACGGCCGATCCGACCAAAACCATTGATGCCGACGCGGACTGCCATAACTGGGCTCCTGAATCACGCGACCAGCTCGCGCGCTGGTCTGGAACTCGTCCGTCAGAGCATGCCCGGTCTGCTATCCCGGGCTGACCGGATCTGACGGCGTCTTACCTTCTCGACCTAGCCTCGACGGGAACGGCTCGAGGCCAGCACCGCACTCATCGCGATCGTTCCTGGCGGCCTGGAAACACACTGTTTATGGAACAGATCTCACCCGATTCTTTGCTCGTTCGCAAGTATCGAGGCCCGGCTCAAGTCTTGTCCGAATTTCGAGTGTGTGCTCCAACTTCTTACGGCGCTGGAAAATAGATCCGGCAAGAAGAACCCAAGAATCTCGACTTTGAGCACCGCAATCGCAGCAAAAAACGCGTGATTGAGCTTCTCGCCCGGCGGCGAGCTCACCGCTTGACGACCTCTTCGCGGGCTGTCCGGACCCATGCTTTGGGGGTTCCACGCAAGCTCACAAGGAATTTCCAGCCTGCGTAAAAAGGAACGTAGGGGACAAGCAGCAAGTAGCTCCAGGGAAGCCCAAACACGACAAACGGCGCGACCGCATGGGCGAGAACCGCCAGCGTCATGGTCAGGCTCGAGATGGCCAGGAACGTCTGCACCGTTCGGCTGGCCGGAGTACTCAGGCAGACCAGAAGATTAGCAAGGAACAGAGTGGCAAAAAGAGCCAAGAGGAGAATCAAGGGGGGTACGGTCAATTCGAGCGCCGAGGCGAGTTTCTCATACCAGCCCAGATGCCGGGACTTAAGCAGGGGAAGCAACATGCGGCGGCGAAGCTCCTCACGTCCACGCTCCCACCGTTGACGTTGCGAGGCCGCCGCCTTTCCTCCTCGGGCAAGCATGAGGCCCTGCACCTGGACATCGGGCAGGAAGGCTACCTTGTCCCCCGCGATCCGTACCGTCCAGGAATACTCCATATCTTCCACCAAACCGTGGCTCTGCCAGGGAACCCGCTGAAGCCCTTTGGTGCCAAAACACATCCCGTTGCCCCGAAAACCCGCGCTCAAACCCAGCAAACTCTGGCCAAGCGGAGTCACGCCATTGAAGAGAGTGAAGGCATAGGTCAACAGCCGGGTACGCCAAGAACCCTCAGGGTTGGCGACGGTGTAAAAGCACTGCGCCCACTCGTGGCCCGCCTCGATCGCTTGTGCAAAACCGGTCAGGAGCCCGGCAGACGCCGTAGAATCAGCATCGATGACAACCAGGGCGTCATATGTTGTCAGCTCCCCTGTTCGCCGGAGCTGCTGGATCAGAAAATCAATGGCATGGCCCTTGCTCTTATTGGTCAGATCATGACGTTCGACAACCGTGGCGCCTTCCCGGCGGGCCACCAGGGCCGTCTGGTCCGTGCAGTTGTCGGCAATGACAAGAACCTTGAACAGATCGGCGGGATAATCGAGAGCCAGGCAACTGCGTAGCGTCGCGGCGATTCCTTCTTCCTCGTCATGGGCGGGGATCAGCACCAGAAAGCGGGCACGCGGCGGGCCTGATTCAGGAGTTGCGCGACGCCTCAATAAGGCTGCGAGGGAGGTCGCCAGCATCATCAAAAAGTGGGGTAGAACGATGATGTTGACAGCGACGAGCCCGATCACGAGCCACGAGGGAATCGTCATAAATCGCGATTCTCCGAAAGTCGGGGGAGCGTTTCGCCCCCTGACAGCGCGTAAATACTCTTGCGAGTATAGCAGAAGGGCGGTGATGGCCGGTAATCCCGCGAGGTTCAAAGTATCCCCACGGTGATTTGAGCGAGGGCATGGAGAAAATGCGCGATCTGGTCGTCGGTGGAAAAGGGTCCGGGGCTGAGCCTGAGCGTTCCCTCGGGGAATGTTCCGATCGCTCGGTGAATGTAAGGGGCGCAGTGCAAGCCGGGACGGACGGCGATCTCGAAGCTGACATCGAGAATGGAGCCCAGGTCCTGGGGCGACAGCCCCGGTGGAGGAAGGAGCGATAGAGCACCGACATGCGTTGCCGGGTCCCAGCGGCCCGCGACCCGCCAACCGTCCGTTTGGTCGATCCAGTCGACAACTCGCGCCAGCAAGCCGACTTCGTGGGCACGCAGGTTTTCAGGTCCGCGCTCGATCACCCAGGCAACGCCCGCGGACAGTCCGGCTGCTCCCAGCACATTCGGTGTCCCGCCCTCCAGTAAGTAGGGAAGCACGACCGGCTGCGTCTCGCTGGACGAATCGCCCCCGGTTCCCCCCTCGCGCCAAGGTCGGATTCTACCGTCGGTACGCGGGCCTGCATATAAAGCACCCGTGCCGGTCGGTCCGTAAAGCGCTTTATGGCCAGGGAAGGCCAAGAGGTCGATGGGCATCGTCCGCAGGTCGATGGGCACGACCCCGGCCGACTGCGCCGCGTCCAAGAGGAACAATGCGCCCGCTTTCCGGACCAGAGGCGCGATTTCCTCCACCGGCTGAACCGTGCCCAGCACGTTGGACGCGTGCGTCATGGCGACCAAGGCGGTCCGGGAATTCAGGGCCTCACCGATCGCCCGGGCATCGACGTACCCGTCCTTGGACGCCACGCGAGAGAGTGAGATTACCCCGGCCTTCTCCAGGGCGCGCAGCGGACGGCTGATCGAATTGTGCTCCAGATCGGTGGTAACGACATGGTCGCCGGGCCGGAGTACGCCCTTGATCGCCAGGTTCAGTGCGTCCGTACAATTGAGAGTCAAGATCCAGCGCTGGGGTGCTTCGCCGCCGAAGAATTGGTTAAGCAGGTGCCGAGTCTCGTCGAGCGTACGCTCGGCCGCGACAGCCATCCGGTGACCGGCCCGACCGGGGTTCGCCAGGCTGGTGCGCGCGAACCGATCGAGTGCCTGATAAACCGGCTCGGGCTTGGGGAAGCTGGTGGCGGCGTTGTCGAGGTAGATCATTTGGAAACCAGATACCCGATGATAAATTCCCTCTTCGTAGCTAGCCCTCTTGGTAGCTACCGAAGCCTCGCGCAGCGGACTCAGGGGCCCGCGCGATACACTCCCCGCTGCCTAGCGCCGACAACCCACCGCCTGTTACCGATCCACCCGTACGTGGCCGCCGCGTGAAGCGGGCTTGAGGCGAGTGTCGGCCGGGCCGATCTCGTGTTCCAGCAGTCTGCGCACCAGGTTGAGCTTGTACTCGACCGATCGGACCGTCCTGCCGATCATGCACGAAATCTCGTCGTTGGTGAATCCCTCGATCCTCCAGACGACGATTTGCCGAAGCGGATCATCGAGCATGCCCAGCAGGCGGTCCACTTCCTCGACGACGGCAACTCGCTCCTGCGGGCTAGATGTCTGTTTTGTAATTGGCCGCCCACGTCCAACTGGTCTGGACAGTCTGGGCAAGAAGGTGTTCTCTATCGTCACGCTGTGTGATGCTTTATGAGATTCGAGACACGGACGTCTCCCATG
>JBKQMU010000042.1:0-24586 GCA_052146555.1 Isosphaeraceae bacterium | reverse complement strand
GAAAGCCTCCGTTGCTTGGAATAGTGAGGATGTGTAGCTACCTCCATTATTCCAAAAACACCGGGGGTTTTCGAGCTTTTTCTGGGAATTCGGCCTTCAGAAGATATATATCACGCTTGGTTCAGGGCTAAACCACCGCGTCACTCCTCGACTCTACATCATTCGCCCGGACAGTCCGGCCGTAAGCAGACAGAGAGGATAGCTAAGCGTGTCCACACCCGTTCTGGCCACCAGCAGGGTATAACCTCGCCGAGAGGATGCTGTGTGCCCAGGTTGTCGGCTGGAGGAATTGGACGTTTCTAGGGAGCGACCGGGGTGGCCGGACAGCGGCCGTCCTGTACTCCTTGACCAGCACCTGTAAGCACCACCACATCGATCCCTTCGCCTACCTTCAGGACGTCTTCCGTCGCCTGCCTGCCCACACCGCGGGAGCACTCGACGAGTTTTTGTCAGACGTCTGGTTCGCGTCACACCCCTCCGCGCCACGCAAGACGGCCGTGTGAGTCGAGCCCACCAGGGGTAACGGCACCAGACGTCGGCACCGATGCTCTGCCGAGAAGGTCGTCCTCGGGCCGATCGTTCGGTTCATCGCCGAGGGAGCGTGGCCTCCCCCGGCCGGCACGGATAGAATGCCGGCGTCGCCCGCGATCCCAGGAGCAGAAAGCCCGATGAAGACCCCCGAGCCGGACAAAACCATCGACCAACTCTTCGCGGAATTCCTGGCCGACCAAGAGGCCAGACTCAGCTCGAAGACCTACGGCAAGTACGAAGGGATCATCGACCTCTACCGGTCGTACCTGGAGCGCTACTGGCCCGGCCACTCGGGGACGGACTACGACGCGGTCACCGGGTCCAAGGGCACCTATTGCGGCACGTATGGGGCCGCGGACATCACCTCCGGGTTCTCAGAGTTCCTCGGCTATTTCATGCCCCGCAAGGTGATCGCCGGCAACGCGACGATGAAGGCCGCCGGGACGGTCCTCAAGAAGCTTGCCCGGTGGCTGGTCGAGAAGGGTTACACCGAGGACGACGAATCGATCCGGGAGCTGGTGGGCGAGGCCGCACGCGACCTGCCCGCCCGCCAGAAGCTCCTCGATGAGCTGGACAACTGGCTCTCCGAAACCGGCCCGGTCCACTCCGGCAAGGAGATCGAGGGCCATTTCCTCATCCAGCGAGTCGGGCCTCGGCAGATCTGGTTGGAGCCGATGATCTCCGGCGACCCGGAGATCGGCCCGATTCCGGTCCCCGCGAAGGTCGCCAGGGCCTGCAAAGTCGGGTGGGACGTCGGGGGAGTGGTCGCCCTGACGAACGAAGGTTGGCGGTTGGTCGAGGTCTGGAACATCTCTCCGTGACCACATGCCTCGGGATGCCCTTGATCTCACTGACGGTCCCGGTGCGGCCCTCAGCCGCCTCATCGAAGGACGGGTGAGCCGGGAGCCTCGATGATGGGCAAGTTGCGCATCCCCGAAACCCTCCGCTGGTTCGTCGAGCGACAGACGACCATGCCGGTCGCAGACCTTTGGGACGATGACCAGAAGGAGCCGCACTCGCCGTACGGCAGTTACTGGTACCGCGCCGTCGCCTGCATCCTCCTGTCGGGGCGGGTGCAGGCCAAAAACGACGGCACGCCCAACATGACCGACGTGAACCGCCTCGGCAAGGAGGCGAACTTCAACCAATACCTCACCGAGCGGGTCGGGAAGTTCCTGGTCGCGATGGGAGCGGTCCGGCGCGATCGCCAAGGCCGGTACGAGGCGGGGCCGAACCTCGCTGCGTTCTGGGACCACGACGTCGAGCGCCTCCCGACGATCACACGGCAGGCCGTCCTGCACATCGTGCAGCGACACACCGGCTACCAGCCCTGGCGTCCCACGACGATCCATCACGCGCACCTGATCGAGTTCCTGGGGCTGTTCTTTGCCTGCTTCCGGGGCCGAGCACCGGTCGAACCCAGGGTCGGTCAGGTATTCCAGGACTTCGCCCAACTGCCCAAGGACGACCTGATCCGGGCGGCTCAGGAGCTGGGCCTCAAAGTGGACGATGTCGACTCCTACGGCTGGAAGCACTGGCTGGACGACAAGGGCCAAAGGGCCCTGATCGCCGCCCTGTACGAGGCTGAGTGGGCCTACTACGCCGAGCGCAAGAAGGTCGGCTGGTTCTTCGCCAGCCCCATCGGTCTGGGTATGCTGGGACTGGAGGCGGTACCACCCGCGCCGGACCTCGCGACGGTGTTCAAGGCGCTGCCGGACCTCACCGTCTTTGCGGGAGCGGGGCTGGCCCGGGAGACGCTCGTGCCCCTGTTCCGCTACGGCATGATCCGGCGGATCGATCAGGTCTACGAGTTCTGGCTAGACCGCAAGCGGCTGGCCGAGTCGCCCTCGACCCATGCTCCGGGCGAGGAATTGCGGGAGGTGCTCTGCGCGCTGGAGCCCTTGCCTGCGACCGTCGCGGACCTGCTGGCCACGAAATCCAAGGTGGGCGGCAAGATTGGCATCCGTTGGTGCAGCGCGCTGGTCAAGCCGGAGAGCGCCGAGGTGCTGGCGGCGATCCGCGAGCACCCGCAGCTGAAGGGCTACCTCGAACCGGGAGCCCCGCCCGGCTACCTGCTGCTCAAGAGCCGCTCGGCCCCCGACAACTTCGTCCGGCGGTGCCAAGACCTGGGCTTCGCCGTGCACACGATGTGAGCCGCGATCAGGTCAGGTGACGGCCCCCGGCCATTCCGCGAAGCCGGTGCAGGCCTCCAGGCACGCCCGCAGCCAGATGACCTCATCCTTCCCCGTCAGGCCGGCGAGGCGACCCAGCGCCAGCGCGGCGTCGATCACCGGCAGATTCGACCTCGCGTCGCTTCCTTTGAGCTGCGCGGCGAGGTCCTGAGTGCTGCGGAGGGCCTCCTCCAGCAGGCCGCGGGTGAACGCCTTGGGATCGCCCCAGCCGAGGTCGCCACCCGAGACCGTGCCGGTCAAAGTCGCCCGGTCGAAGGTGAAGACGAACTGCTCGCCGTAGCGGTTCTCGAAATAGCCGTGATACAGCCCCGGGTTGTCGGTGGTGCGGACCCGGGGCGGCTGACCGCACCGCGGGTCGTGGTTGTTGTGCGCGGCAAAGACGAGTCCGCCGTCGCCGGGGTCCTGTCCCTCCGGGTCTGCCATCGTTGTCGCTCCTTTCCGGGAGGTTGAGCACGGGCGGCCGGCCTCGAATCAGCCGAAACTTCTCAGGAATTCTCTCAGTCTCAAGGTCGATGGTAAACGGCCTCCCAGCGCGGATGGACGTAGAGAAGGTCACCCAGAGGCCAGAGCGACTCGCCGAATTGGTCGGGGTGCAGTTCGTAACGCGCTTACGTTCTTTGCACTAAGCACCCAAAAGGTATAGTTTGGCCTCACAGCAGCTTCCTGGGCTTCATTCAGGTTAAGTGTAGACATGATATTATTCCTGAACTTTGTGGGACAATGTTAGCATACCCGGCCGGAGTTGCCAAGCCGATATGATCACATTATATTATAATGTGAACAAATTTCATGTAATGTGATCAGGCGTACCGGCCTGTTCTCAGCTAAAGTGGCCAGGCGAACCGCCTTGTTTTGGGTTTGCCCGCCGATGTTATCGGTTTGCTACATCTAGGGACGGGAGTTCTGTCCACCATCTCGGCCTTCGTCGATTGCTCTCAAGCGGGACATTGCCGCCCCAAGCCAGATCAAGTGCGCCTGGACGCGCTTTTCCAAAGGCCAGCCCATCGGCGTTTCCAGCGTGAACGAATGGCTGGTGAACCGTGCGTTGAGATAGGCGTCGAAGGTCGTCTGCTGGGCATAGATCGCGTTCTTGCACGCCTCTGGATACGATACAACGCCCTCGTCGTTGCAATCTTTGTAAATGAAGGGCCAGCGGCAAACCTCGAATGACGGAGGCAGGGCATTGATCAACGCTCGGCCGATCCGCCGCGCGCGATCGGACTGGATTTCATAAAGATAGCAGGCGCGGGGATTGTCGGACTCGACGAACCCTTCGCCGCGATAATCGGGGGAGATCTCGTGAAGGTCGAAGGTGGCAACGGACCGCTGCTGCAATTGCCTGAGCCACGACTCGACCGAGACAATCTCCGGTTGCGGGCTCCCTATCCCGAACAGTCGGTTGAGATCGGCGCCGTCGGCAGTTTCGAGGGTGCCCAGCTCGAATCCGCTCGGGTTGACGCAGGGGAGTACGGCGAACTGAAACCAGGGGGCCAGCGTGCGAGACCGCGTTTCCAGAAACTCCAGGGCTGCGAAGACGCCGGCGATTTCGTCGCCGTGCACGCCAGCGGAGATCAGGACCCAGGGGCGATCGGGGGCGCCATCGCCGGTGGCGAGGCACGCCAGGATTGGATACGAGCGAGCATCGGAGCCCGCTGAGCCGATTTTGGTCGTGAAGACGCCGCTCAGACGCTCTACGCGGACCTGGACCTCGCAGGAAAACGAACGCCCCCGAGGCAAGTCGAGCGGCGTCCCTTCGGAGCGAATCACGTCGCCAGACGGGCTTCCAGCCACGATGAATGCCCTCCCCGATCGGTCAGGACGATAAACTGTAGTATAGTGCCCGCGGTTCATTCAAGGTCCCCAAGGCTCAGGCTCATTGGCCTCTGGACCCGGTGAGGCGGATCTGGATTTTGCGCGCAGCCACCTCGGCGTCTTCTTCCCGGCGCACGAAGTAGACCTCGGTGGTGCGGATATCGGCGTGGCCGGCGAACTCGCGCACCTCGTGCATCGTGGCGCCGTTGCGGATGGCGTCGTTAATCGCCGTCTTGCGGAGCGAATGGATGCCGATGCCGCGGCCTCCCAGCCGGTCGGGATCGATGCCGGCGGCCCGGCAGTACTTCTTGACCAGCCGCCAGGGGGTCTTCCGGTCCAGGTGCCGCCGCTCGAACCCACTTCCGTCCGGCTTCATGGGCCGAAATAGCGGCCCCTCCTTATCCTCCCCAATGCCGGCTTGTGACACGTAGGAGAGGACCGGCCGGGCCGCATCAAGCAGGATCTTCCGCCGCTTCTTGTTCCGCTTCTCAGTGACGTGGAGGTAGTGCTCGATGCCGTCGGTTTCGAGGTGGCCCACGCAGGCGCTAGTCACGGCCGAGACCCGGCAGCCGGTGAGGAAGAAGACGCTCATCAGGGCCAGGTCGCGGATCCCCTGCAGGGTGTCGCTGGGGATCGCCTCCAGGAGCGCAATCGCCTGCCGCTGGGTCAGGGAGGGGGTGGAGTTCTTCTGGACGCCGGGGGCCTTGACCGCGGCGATGTCCTGGGCCGTCTCCCAGGAGACCAGTCCCTTGGCCGCCAGCTGCTGGTAGGTCCCCCGCAGGACGGAGAGCCGTCGGGCCACGGTGGCCGATGTCCTGCCGGCCTCCAGCAGGGCGCGCTTGTAGAGCTTGACGTGGTCGGCGGTGACCTCCAGCGGCGTCACTCCCTGAGACTGCATGTGCCGCAGGAAGTCCATCAGGTCGCGGCCGTAGGCTTTGACCGAGTGGTTCGATAAGAGCGCGTCGCAGATCCACGGCACCAGCACCCCGGCTGTCGTCGGAGCATCGGTCCCCGTCGCAGCAAAAGCGCGGGCCAGGAAGGCCCGACCTTGGCCGCCGCCGGGGCGTCGCCTTCCAGGAAGTCGCTCCGCTCAGGGACTAGCGGGGTGCGGGGTGGCGGCTCGCCACCGCTCGCCGGGACGGCTGGCAGTGTCGTCTGCATCGCTATTTACCCCTCTCTTGCATTGCTATTTGTCATCCTTGCCGTCCCTTTGAAGAGAACGAAAAGGCATTGCCGTTGCCATTATGCCATCCCGATTACTAGGTTCTCCCTCGCGGCCTCGACGACCTCGCGGGTGATCTTCTCCGACTGGTTGATTTCCACGACGCGGCTGATCTGCTGAAGCAGACGGTACAGTGCGGAACCTGCCGTCAGAGACGCGGATGAGCATGGTGAGGGCGTCCTCGTCGATCACTTCATCAGAGAGCAAGACGTCCGGGGGTCCCCACCCCTCGCGTAGCAACTGCCAGACATCAGCCTGGGACAACGGCCTGAACTCGTGCACGAACCCGACGCGCGAATAGAGCTGTGGGTAGCGCGAGAGCCGTTTCTCCAGCCCCGGCATCCCGACGAGCACCAGGCCCATGCCACCCTGGTCGAAAGATGATCATGCCGGGAGACATACATGCTTTTCGGTCGTCTGGCAAGCCTTAATCGCGGCAGTCAGGCCGGATGTATGACATGGCGTCCGGTCGGCAAACTGGCTTCCCATCAGGCTGGCCGGTTGTGCGGCAGGTCGGCAGGAAGGCTTTGCAGAATGACGGCAAGTTAGCCAGATGGTAGCATGGAAGGAAAGAAGTCCGGATGGCTTTCTTGTAGTCTTGTAAGCAGGAATTCATGTCATACGGCAAGCCGGACGGAAAGCAAGCAGGCCGTCGGTCAGGCCGACCGGGTAGCAATCCTGTAGACCTGATGGCTAGGCGGGCGGCTGGGGACGCAGATCCGGCACCATAGGGAGCGGATAACCATTCGAGGTTTCTCACATTCCTATGCGATCAGGGGGGCAAAGCCAAGGCTTCCTTGCCGGGCGGGGGGGCCACCGGCGAGGCAGGTGACCGGCCCCGGGCAGTTCGGGCAGTGCCCGGCGGTCGCGGTGCTCCCCCACGGCCACCCCCCATTTCTTCTTCCCCGCCAGAGGGAGGAGACGGAAGAGGTGAGGGAGATTCCCCCGCCGGGGGGTAAGGGGATCAATCACGGCTGCCGCGGAGCGGCCACCACCGGAAACCAGCCGTTTGCCGACCTCACCCCCCCCCAGTTCAGATCTTGGGGTGTGAGGGCGAGCAAAAACCCTAGGGCGGCGGGAGCATAGCGACCCACCTTCTGGCAACGGATCAGCGATTGAGATGCACACAGGAGGTTGGGCAGCTCAATCGTCCGTTGCCGACCTGCATCAGGGGGCGGAGCCCGTGGCCGCAGGCCAGCCCCGCAGGGGCCGAGCGTTCAGCGAGCGGGCGCAGCACCCGGCCGACTTCAGGCAGGGTGCCCGAAGCGGCACGGAGATCGACTCGACTTCCGGCCAGAAATGCCGTAAACTTGGCGTGTACAACCATTTTGGATGCGAGATATGACGCACAGCGAATTCAATCATCTCCTGGGCAGCATCGACGCGCTGTCGCCGGAGCAGATGCGGCAACTGCGGCGGAAATTGGACAGCAGGCTGGCCTCGCCGGCTGTCCCTGGCGAGCCATCCCTCACCGAGGAGGAACTGGCCGATCAGGAGTTGCAGAGCCGTCTGTTCGAGGCGGGCCTGCTGAGCGAGATCAAGCCGCCGAGGCGGGTTTCGACGGGAACCGAACGATTCACGCCGATCCCGATCCAGGGGAGCCCCTCTCGGAGACGGTCATCCGCGAGCGACGCTGAGGTGGCCACGTACTTCCTGGATACCAGCGCGCCGGAATACCGGCTCAGTTTTGTTTACGGCAAGGGCTATCTGTGGGATGGCAAGCCGCGGCGTCGCTCCTGGTATGCGTGATCCGGCTTGGGATGGCGTCGAATAGAGAGGATTATGTAACCATATCCCATAATCCGCCATTTCCCGAGGGCGAGTCAAGCGGCGAAGAGGAGGACTGATCATCTCGAAGACGGTCAAGGTGGCACAGACGAGCGACCTGTTGCCTGGGACAGGCAAGGTGGTTCAAGCCGATGGTCGCAACATTGCGCTGTTCAACGTCGAGGGCACATTCTTTGCGATCGACAACACCTGCACGCACAGGGGCGGGCCGCTGGGCGAAGGGAAGTTGAGCACGGACACTGTTGAGTGTCCCTGGCATGGCGCGCACTTCAACGTCAAGACCGGGGCCGTCACTCGCCGGCCAGCACCGGCAGGCGTGCGGAGTTTTCTGGTCAAAGTCGAAGGGAACGACGTGTTCGTTGAGATCGATTAGGCCGTACCTTTGTTGGGTTTGCCCCTATACGAACCCACCCAGGAGGACATCGACGCCATGCTGGACCTCG
The DNA here is from genome assembly GCA_052146555.1 of Isosphaeraceae bacterium. Classification (GTDB taxonomy): domain Bacteria; phylum Planctomycetota; class Planctomycetia; order Isosphaerales; family Isosphaeraceae; genus Aquisphaera. The sequence goes on along the minus strand of JBKQMU010000042.1, from coordinate 16,598 downwards.
AGGAACGGTACGAACTCGGACACCGCTACGGCGTGAATGCTTTCTGGGCTTGACCCCCTGCTATTTCCCTACCCTGATCGGTTAAGCTGATTGGGGCAATCTCTTTTCCCTGGAGAACCAACCATGACCTGCGTCTATTCCGTCATCCACGACCCGGTCCAAGATTCCTGGTCGATCCACAGCCACCAGGTCGTTCGTCTCACCGAGGCCCGCGTGGGGATCGAGGATGGCCTTTGGCTCAATCGTGCCGAGCTGGAGAAAGATGGCCGGACGGCCAGCGGTCACGTCGTGTTCTACAAGGACCGGCGGGACGCAGAAAAATTCTGCCGGTAATGGGATTTTTTGCATATCGCCCCAAAGGTATAGTAGGGTTAAGATAGGTTAATGCTTTATGGATGACTCGACGGAAAACAAGTGGTTTCCGTGATGCGTGGTAAACCCCCGTCATTGGACCCTGGACCCCGTGAGGCGGATCTGAATCCTCCTCGCCGCCACCTCGGCATCTTCCTCCTTGCGCACGAAGTAGACCTCAGTGGTCCGTATATCTGCATGTCCAGCAAACTCACGAGCAAACTCACGTACCTCATGGCCTTCCCGTAGCAGGTGGACAAAATCGGTCGCTAAGGCCTGGGGACACCAGGATTCCCCTGGGAAAACAGGCCGGTTTACCCTTGGGATGTCGAGTCGAGCATGGGACACCGGTCCGACCCGGCTTAACTGCCCTGGCCAAAAACCTCCCGAGCGGTTCCTCAGCGAAACCCCACGATTTCCAGGGATTCCGAAGCGTTCCGCGGGGTGACCAAATACTAATGTTTTCGGCCGGATGGGCCTTAGCGACGTTTTATGTCCGCCTGCTACGGGAAGGCCAAGTACTCATAAGCAGGCCGTGCCAGGCCCAGCACCCATTGCTCGATCGCCGAGGCCGGCGGGCGCGGCTCCCTGGAACATCGCTCCGAGACTGCTGGCGACCTGGAAACTCACACGGGTGGCCAAGCGGCAGAACCAGCCAATGACCAAGGGCGTGTAGGCATCGCGGCTCAGGCCCAGTGCCACATCCAGGGGATGCACCCCGGGGCCACCGCCGCGGCGCGGCACGAGGAAGGCCCGCGCGTAGGGGACCGCCCCACAACTGGTCTTGAGCGTTCGCTCGGCGGCGGGGTCCGCGACGCGATAGCCGCGGGCCTGCCAGGCCGCCTGGTCGAGCCGGTCGTGGCACGCCTGGAGGAAGAGCCGGATCAGCACGCATCCGCTTGGCCGATTTTCCCGCGGGGGCAAGATGCCTCTCCCCGCCGGCGGGGACAATCGCACCGGCGGGGCTACCCCGCTGGGGTCGTCAGCCCAGGTGGAACCGCAGGATGTCCTCGGGCATGGCCACGCCGGGAAGGTTGCGGGGGTCGGGCTGGGGCGGCAGGACCTGATACCGGATCGGGATCACCCCGGCCCAGGACGGGAAGGCGTAATCCTCGTCGTCGTCCAGCGGCGGGCCCTCGCGCAACTTGCACGACGCTTCGGCGATGGACATCGATGCCACTGCGGTGGCGGCGATCTCCTTCGGATGGACTGGCCGCAGCCGCTCCCACTCGCCCGGGATCAGGCCGTTGACGAAATTGCGTAGCTTCGTGGCTTTGGTCGCGTCGTCGCGGATCAGCTCGGCCCGTCCCAGCAGCATCACTGAGCGGAAATTGCAGTTGAAGTTGAAGGCCGAGCGCGCCACCACCAGTCCGTCCAGCAGGGACACGGTCAGGCAGATGTCCTGCTGCTCCAGCACCTTGAACATGCGGCCGGCGGCGGAACCGTGCCAGTAGACCCGGTCGCCTTCGCGCCAGAAGAAGGTGGGGGTGACGAGCGGCACGCCGTCGATTAGGCAGCCGACATGGGCCAGTGGTGTGGCGTCCAGAATGGCCTCGACCGTCGCGCGGTCGTAGCGGCCCAGCCAGTGGTAGCGGCGAAGCCGGGTGCGATCGCTGGGGGCCTGGAGGCCGGGGGAAGAAGACTCGGTCATGGCGGTTCCTTGAGTCAGAGATTGGGCAGGGTGTCGCGGCGGTCTTCCGCCAGGATGTGCTGCATCAGCCAGTCGCGGAGGAAGCACAGTCGGAGTCGGTCCCGGAAGCCTGTCGCCGAGGATTCCGGAACCCCCTCCAGGCCGGCAGGACCAGCATCAGGTCGAGGTTTTCGGCGATGATCCGCGGCCGGTCGGTCTCGCAGTGGATCGCCGGGGGGGACATCGATGGCAGTCTGGGATTCACGGGTCATGGCAATGCCTCCTGGCGCAGAAGGACTGCCTCCGCATTGGGCAAGCGCCATGCCAGGCCCGGTGCCGATGGGCCGGGCGGCGGAAATGCCCTGATCGGGCAGGCAAATGGGCGGCGCACTCCCGTCCGGCCACCGACCGAAACGGAGGGGACGAATGGCCGTGACAATTGGCACTTTTCGTAGATTCTTCAGCCACGGTAAGTTTCCCGCCGCCGGCCGCGCCGGCCGAACTCCGGCGGAGTCCCGCCTTTGGCGGCATCCGGCAGGGCTGGCCCGGTATTTGCTCTGGATTCCTCCGCCCGGAGAGGAGTCGGCCTTGGGATAGCAGCCGGACAAAAACCAACGCTCTGAACTGGGCGTCGGTTCAGTGGCGCGCTTTCCCCGTACAAAGGCGCACCCGCGGCCTCGCCTGCGCCGCAGGCCCCGATACGCTCGCCGCCACGATTTCCCAGGGATTGGCCCTCTTCGGCACATTCCGCCGCCGGCGTGGCGTGAGCCACGAAAGGCGCATCGCTTGCGCCTTTGGTGAGCGGAGGCGCAGAGGCCGGGGGGGAGCGAGGCCCTACCAGGGTTGCCCTCAAGGACTGCGAGCACCTTCCCTCGGCCCGGTACGATTCCCTCACCCCGTGCGGGCAGTGACCCGTTCCAGGGCGGCCGTTGTGCCGAGAAGAAGCCCTTGCGGCCCATCAAGGCATGATCCATCCAGGCAACCAGAGCGTTGGTTTTTGTCCGGCTGCTATCGCAACCCCAGTCGCGGAGCGGGATGACGAATGGCGGACACCGTTCCCTTGGAATTCGAAGCCGGCGATTTTGTCGAGGAATTCAGCCACTGCTTCACCGGCGAATGCCGGATTGGGGTACTGCCGGTTCTCTACAAGATCAACCAGGTGATCGCCAGCAGCGCCGATCTGCCCAAGGCGCTGTCCATCATCCTGGGAGTGATGCGGAACCAGTTGCGGATGCAGCGCGGCATGGTGACGCTGTACGACCGCGAGGCCGGGACCATCTTCATCCACGACAGCTTCGGCCTGACCGCAGAGGAGCAGGACCGCGGCATCTACGCCCCAGGCGAAGGAATCACCGGCAGGGTGGTGCAGACCGGCAAGGCCATCATTGTCCCGCGCCTGCTGGAAAGCCCGGAGTACCTCAACCGCACCAGCGCCCACGACAAAAAGGGCCGCACCAAGGCCGCCTTCTTCTGCGTCCCCATCATGCATGCCCAGAAGGTGCTCGGCACCATCGGCGGCGAGCGGATCTACATAAACCAGCGGCTCTTGAAGCAAGACGTGGAACTGGTGGCCATGATCGCCCTGATGCTGGCCCCCGTGGTCGAACTGTACCTGACCGAGAACGTGGAGAAAGTACGGCTGGAGAACGAGAACCGCTGCCTGAAAAACGCGCTCAAGGAACGGTTCAAGCCGGCCAACATCATCGGCAATTCCAAGCCCATGCTGGAGGTCTACGACCTGATCAAGAAGGTGACAGGGGCCAAGACCACCGTCTTGATCCTGGGAGAAAGCGGCGTCGGCAAGGAACTGGTGGCCAACGCCGTCCATTACAACGGCCCCAACGCGGAAAGCCCGTTCATCGCCGCCAATTGCGCGGCGATGCCGGAGAACCTGGCGGAAAGCGTGCTGTTCGGCCACGAGAAGGGTGCTTTCACCGGCGCCGTGGCCCAGCACAAGGGCAGTTTCGAGCAGGCTGACGGCGGCACCATCTTCCTCGACGAGGTGGGCGAACTCAGCCCGACCATGCAGGCCAAGCTACTGCGGGTGCTGCAAGAGCGGACCTTCGAACGGCTCGGCGGCAGCCGGCCGGTCAAAGTGGACCTGCGGGTCATCGCCGCCACCAACTGCAACCTCGCCGCCATGGTTGAGGAGGGGAGCTTTCGCGAGGACCTGTATTACCGGCTAAACGTCTTCCCCATCACCGTGCCGCCGTTGCGCGAACGCGGCAGCGATGTCATCACCCTGGCCGACCACTTCGTCACCTTCTTCACCCGCCAGAATGGCAAGACGGTCAAGCGCATCTCCACCCCCGCCATCAATATGCTGATGGGCTACCACTGGCCGGGGAACGTCCGAGAGCTGGAAAACGTGATAGAGCGATCGGTGCTGCTGTCGGAGGACGAGGTGATCCACAGCTACCACCTGCCGCCATCGCTGCAGACCGCGAAGGAAAGCGGCACGGTGGTGGGCGTCAACCTGGAATCCAAGTTGCGGGCCGTGGAATACGAGATGATCGTCGAGGCCCTGAAGAACAACAACGGTCATATCGGCGAGGCCGCCAGGGAACTGGGCCTGACCCGCCGCATGCTGGGATTCCGCATGGAACGCTACGGCGTCACCTACAAGACCTTCCGCACCGCCGACATGCGCAAGACAGGACGGCCGCGCTGATTTTCCTGTCACCTCTGCGTTTGTTAGTTTGATATGTTCCTCTATCACTTCGGCGACGACCTCGTTCTGGCGCTGGAGTTTGTCGCGCAGCGCGGCGATGGTGCGATGGAGGTGGCCGTCGTGGGCGGCGTTCCAACGCTCGAGGGCGGCGGGGCCGTTCTCGAAGAACGGCTTCTGCTGCCGAGTCGAGAAAGAACTCGGGTGGGGCGTCTCTCCACTTCCGGCTGAAGCAAGACACAGGGGCGGCGTCTCCGCGGGTCTGGACGGCAGCCCGGGGCATCAGCGACATCGGGCCAGAAATTGCCGGTTCCTGCACAGCGAGGGGCGAATTGACAGTTGGGGCGCATTTCCCTGGCTGGAGACCGCAGGCTCACCGGCGCCACCAGATTTACATTACGGTAAATTTACCAGCACAAGATACATATTAAGACAAATCTACCGCCACCCTGCCAGTTGGCGGCGCGGGCAGTTGCCAACGCGTTTCGATACGTTGGCCTTTCCGGTCTGGTTCAGGTCAAGGCAACACCTGGCGATGCAAAACGCACGAGATCCCGCGCCTAACCTTTGGTCGATTGGCTGTTTGCGGCGACATGGCCGCGAGTTGGCCACAAACGGGTGTGACCGTGGAACTGGGCAATTTGAAACAGGCCACTTTCCCAGCCGACGCTGCGATACATTTTTTCAGTTTGCGCCGCTCTTGCCAGAATCCACCGGCATGGCTGTTGCGATTATCCCCTGGCGAATCGGCGACGGTCCTGATTCTCCTCTCTCGCCTGCGTCAGCCGACTCACCTGGGACGGAAGAGCCAACCTGCATTCCATCGAGGGAGGTACAAGAGATGATGCGCAAAGTTGCCATTTACGGAAAGGGTGGTATCGGCAAGTCCACTACCACCCAGAACACCGCGGCCGCCATGGCCTATTATCACGACAAGAACGTCTTCATTCACGGTTGCGATCCCAAGGCGGATTCCACCCGTCTGATCCTGGGTGGCAAGCCGCAGGAGACGGTGATGGACACGCTGCGCATCCACGGTGCCGAGAAGGTCACCCTGGACAAGGTGGTCAAGACCGGCTTCCACGGCATCCGCTGCGTCGAATCCGGCGGGCCGGAGCCGGGCGTGGGCTGCGCCGGTCGCGGCGTCATCACCGCCATCGACCTGATGGAGCAGAATGAGGCCTATACCGAGGACCTGGACTTCATCTTCTTTGACGTGCTGGGCGACGTGGTGTGCGGCGGCTTCGCCATGCCGATCCGGGACGGCAAGGCCCAGGAGGTCTACATCGTCGCCTCGGGCGAGATGATGGCGATCTATGCCGCCAACAACATCTGCAAAGGTCTGGTGAAGTACGCCAAGCAGAGTGGTGTGCGCCTGGGCGGCATCATCTGCAACAGCCGCAACGTGGACGGCGAGAAGGAGTTCCTGGACGAGTTCACCGCCGCCATCGGCACCAAGATGATCCACTTCATCCCGCGCGATAACATCGTGCAGAAGGCCGAATTCAACAAGAAGACGGTCACCGAGTTCGATCCCGAGGTCAACCAGGCCCACGAATACAAGGAACTGGGCCGCAAGATCACGGAAAACGACGACTTCATCATCCCCAGGCCCATGGCCATGGATGAGCTGGAGGCGATGGTCGTCAAGTACGGCATCTGCAACTGAGCCCCCCTGACCGCCCCATCGGACGGGATCGCGCCCTTGCTCCCGCAACGGGCGCGCCCTATCGATCGTCTCCCCACGGAGAGTTCCCATGCCTTATCATGAATTCGAGTGCAGCAAGGTCATCCCCGAGCGCAAGCAGCACGCCGTCATCAAGGGCAAGGGCGAGGATCTGACCTCGTGCCTGCCCAAGGGCTACCTCAACACAATTCCCGGTACGATCTCGGAGCGCGGCTGCGCCTATTGCGGCGCCAAGCACGTGATCGGCACACCGATGAAGGACGTCCTCCACGTCAGCCATGGCCCGGTGGGCTGCACCTATGACACCTGGCAGACTAAGCGCTACATCAGCGACAACAACAACTTCCAGATCAAGTATACCTTCGCCACCGACGTGAAGGAAAAGCATATCGTCTTCGGCGCCGAGAAGATGTTGAAGCAGAATATCATCGAGGCGTTCAAGGCGTTCCCCGACATCAAGCGCATGACCATCTACCAGACCTGCGCTACCGCCTTGATCGGCGACGACGTCAATGCCATTGCCGAGGAGGTGATGCAGGAGATGCCCGACGTGGACATCTTCGTCTGCAATTCCCCCGGGTTCGCCGGCCCCAGCCAGTCGGGTGGCCACCACAAGATCAACATCGCCTGGCTGAACCAGAAGGTCGGCACGCTGGAACCCGAGATCACCAGCGACTACGTCATCAACTATGTGGGCGAGTACAACATCCAGGGCGACCAGGAGATCATGCAGGATTTTTTCAGGCGCATGGGCATCCAGGTGCTGTCCACCTTCACCGGCAACGGCAAGTACGACGACCTGCGCTGCATGCACCGCGCCCATCTGAACGTGCTGGAATGCGCCCGCTCGGCCGAGTACATCTGCGATGAGCTGCGCGCCCGCTTCGGTATCCCGCGCCTGGACATTGACGGCTTCGGCTTCAAGGCGCTGGGCGACAGCTTGCGCAAGGTGGCGTTGTTCTTCGGCATCGAGGAACGAGCCCTGGCGATCATCGAGGAAGAGACCGCCAAGTGGAAGCCCCAGCTCGACTGGTACAAGGAGCGGCTGCGCGGCAAGAAGGTGTGCCTGTGGCCGGGCGGCTCCAAGCTGTGGCATTGGGCCAACGCCATCCAGGAGGAGATGGGCGTCAAGGTGGTATCGGTCTACACCAAGTTCGGCCATCAGGGCGACATGGAGAAGGGCATCGCCCGCGCCGGTGTCGGCACGCTGGCCATTGACGACCCCAACGAGCTCGAGGGCCAGGAAGCCCTGCGCATGCTGAAGCCTGACGTCATCTTCACGGGCAAGCGGCCGGGCGAGGTGGCCAAGAAGATGCGGGTACCCTATCTCAACGCCCATGCCTACCACAACGGTCCCTACAAGGGGTTCGAGGGCTGGGTGCGGTTCGCCCGCGACATCTACAACGCCATCTACTCGCCGATCTACCAGCTTTCCGGCCTGGACATCAGCAAGGACGAGATCGCCACCGACAAGGGCTTCATGACCCGCCGTATGCTGTCGGACGCGAACCTGCCTGAGAAGGTGGTCAAGTCCGAGACCATGTCCGAATACACCGGCAAGTACGACTGCGTCACCCATCTGCGCAAGAAGACCTATCCCGTTTTCGAGTGCCAGACCGTTACCGCCGCCGGATGAGGGAGGAAAGCATGTACGCGATGAGCAAAGAGAAGGCCCCGGCGCGGGCCAAGTACGACCGTCTCCACACCAGCGACCCGCTGGCCAACCTCGACCCCCAGACTCGCGAGCGGGTGGGACAGCTTGAAAACTACATCATGAGGAACTGCCTGTGGCAGTTCAATTCCCGCGGCTGGGACCGGCGCAAGCAGAACGCCGGCGTCCTAGGCAAGACCGTCCAGTTGCTATGCGGCGAGGAGGTGGACAATCCCACGCCGCAGGATCGTTGCTACTGGGTGGACGCGGTGTGCCTGGCCGACGCCTATCGCAAGCTGTTCCCCTGGCTGGCCGAGCTGGACAACGACGGCATCAAGTTCCTGATCAGCGAGCTACACAAGCGTATGGACTGGCTGACCATCGACGGCTCTTTGAATGAAGAGTTGATAGTCCAGAACTATTAAAGGATCCTCCATCATGGCCTGCGACGTGAAAGTCAAGGATCGCGTTGGCACCATCAACCCGATCTTCACCTGCCAGCCGGCTGGCGCCCAGTTCGTCAGCATTGGCGTCAAGGACTGCATCGGCCTGGTCCATGGCGGCCAGGGCTGTGTGATGTTCGTACGGCTTCTGATCTCCCAGCACTTGAAGGAGAGCTTCGAGATCGCCTCGTCCTCGCTGCACGAGGACGGCGCGGTCTTCGGCGCCTGCGGCCGGGTCGAGGAAGGCGTGGACGTGCTGCTGGCCCGCTATCCCGACCTGAAGGTGATCCCGATCATCACCACCTGCTCGACCGAGGTGATCGGCGACGACGTGGACGGGGTCATCACCAAGCTGGAGGAAGGGCTGCTGGCGGAGAAGTATGCCGACCGCGAGGTCCACCTGCTGGCAATCCACACTCCCAGCTTCGTCGGCTCCATGATCAGCGGCTACGACGTGGCGGTGCGCGAGTTCGTCACAAAGTTCGCCGTCAAGGGCGGCCCCAACGGCAAGATCAACCTGATCACCGGCTGGGTCAACCCTGGCGACGTCAAGGAACTGAAGCACCTGCTGGCAGACATGGGCATCGACGCCACCGTCCTGTTCGAGATCGAAAGCTTCGATTCGCCGCTGATGCCGGACGGCAGCGAGGTGTCGCACGGCAATACCACTATCGAGGACCTGCGCTCCACCGGCTCGGCCACCCACACCTTCGTCCTCAACCGCTACGAGGGCGGCAAGGCGGCCGAGTACCTGCAAAAGAGGTTCAAGATCCCGGCCGTGATCGGCCCTACCCCCATCGGCATCCGCAACACCGATAGCCTGCTGAAGAAGCTCTCGAACGCCACCGGCAAGCCCATTCCCCACTCGCTGGTGCGCGAACGCGGCCTCGCCATCGACGCCATCACCGACCTCGCCCACATGTTCCTGGCCGACAAGAAGGTCGCCATCTACGGCGCCGCCGACCTGGTGCTGGGACTGGCCGAGTTCTGCCTCGACCTGGAGATGAAGCCGGTCCTGCTGCTCCTGGGCGACGACAACCCCAACTACGAGGAGGACCCACGAGTCAGGGCCCTCAAGGAGAACGTGGATTATGACATGGAGATCATCACCAACGCCGACTTCTGGGAAATGGAGAACCGGATCAAGAACGAGGGACTGGAGCTGGACCTGATCCTGGGCCATTCCAAGGGTCGCTTCATCTCCATCGACTACGACATCCCGATGGTCCGGGTGGGCTTCCCAACCTATGACCGCGCCGGCCTCTACCGTCATCCGGTGGTGGGCTACAACGGCGCCACCTGGCTGGTGGAGCAGATGGCCAATACCCTGTTCGCCGACATGGAGCACAAGAAGAACAGGGAGTGGATCCTCAACGTCTGGTAAAGGGCAGCCGTTCCGCGACGATGGCGGGTGGCCACCCGGCCACTCGGCCCTGTTTCGCCGCAGGATCTATCCGGGTGGAGAGTGATATGAAGATCGCAGTCTATGTGGGAAGCGGCGGGACCATCTCCTGTCTCTGCGAAGATGGCCGGGTGCGTCTGTACGACCGGGCGGACGGGGTCTGGACGCTGGCAGCCGAGATGCTGTTCCCGTTCCGCGCCGAGATGTCCCTGGCCGACATCAGGACGGCGCTGGCCGGGCTGGTGGCGTGGCTGGGGGAATGCCGAACCTTCGTGTCCGGCAGCGTGCGCGGACTGGTCTATTCCTTGTTGCAGGAGGAGGCCGGCTACCAGGTCTGGCAGGCCCGGGGGGAGCCGGAGGCGCAGTTGGACGTGATCGCCGAGCGCGACGCCGAACTGGCAAAACAGCGCCGGAGGGAGGCGACAGAACGGGCGTTCGCTTCGCTGTTCGCCGCACCCTCTGGCGGCTGTGGCGGCGGGGGCTGCGGTGGTGGAGGCCGGCGCCGGTGCGCCGGCCCTGAGACCGTGCGTGCGGTCCAGTCGCTAACCGAGGAACTGGGTGACGGCCGCTACCGCATCAACCTGGCCGCGATCCTGGCTAAGTACAGGAACGCCAATTCGATGGACGTGCTGGTCCCGTTGCTGGAAGGCACGGACTTCACCAGCCTGGAAATCCTGTGCAACCATCTACCGCGCTGGTTCGACGGCAAGCTGACGCATTTGAATCTTCACGCCGAGGTGCAGCCGCTGGACGGCCCGCGCGGCGGCCTGAGCGCCCTGGTGACACCCAAAACGGCCAAGGTGGCGGAAATGAAAGGGATGCAGTCATGAGGAAGTCGAAAATTTCGTTGCATCTTTATTTCCTCTATGGCGGCTGTATGAGTCTCAACCTGATTGCGCCGTACTGCCCTTCCGCCAGGGTGGTGGCGGTGGCGCGGCTGCTCGACTACCGCCTGTCCTTCTTCGGCCGCTCCGAGCGCTGGGACGGCGGCGAGGAAGGCCTGGTGCCGCAACCGGGCGCTGACGTTTACGGGGTGGTGGTCCAGATCTCCCGCTCAGACTCCGACCGCCTGGACACCTGGCAGGGGGTGAAGCTGGACGGCAGCGGCCGATATTTCCACAGCCCCGCCGAGGTGATCGGGTTGGACGGCACGATCTATCCGGTCCTGATCTTCCACAAGTTGGAGCGGGGCAGGCCCAGCAAGCCCAGCACCGAATACCTGGAACAGATCATCACCGGCGCCCTGACCCACCAGCTTCCGGCTGGATACGTCGCCATGCTGCGCAAAGTCGATTCAGTGCCGGCCTCCTACCGCGTGCCCAGGGTCGAGGGCTTCGCCTCGTTCCTGGTGGTGGGCGGAGGCTGTTCCTGCTGACCGGATGCGGGCCGGTGCCGGAGCAGAGAACCTCCGGGGGCCAGAAACGGTGTCAAAGGTCCAGAAACGGTGTCAGCGGTCATGCCGCCATTCTGGCGGCAACCGAACCGATGAAAATGGCCTCGGGATGCTGATATCATCCGAATACCCGCCGCACGGCCCGATGCCGGATTGAAATGGGTGCTTCGAACCCGCGTGTCAGCCTGGCGACGAGCATCGCGCGTACCCGAACATGTCGCCCGCCGCCGCCTCGCGGCGGCGGCGGAGCACGTCGAGCAGGTTGTATCCTCCCCGCGATGCCGCTCCGTGCGGCGGGCCTTACCTGGGAGGCCCGCCGATGGACGTATTGCATCGCTGTTGCGCTGGACTCGACGTCCACAAACGCACCGTCGTCGCCTGTGTCCGGAGGGTCGATCCCGACGGCAAGGTCCACCGCAAGGTCCACCGCAAGGTCCGGACCTTTGCCACCATGACCGCCGAGCTCATGGGACTTGCCGACTGGCTCGCCGCCTGCGGCGGCCTCGCGGTCGCCATGGAGTCGACCGGCTCGAACTGGAAGCCCGTCTTCAACATCCTCGAACTGCTGTTCTGGCGTGCCATCCACGAACTCGCGACAGACGGTTTCGGGGCAGATCGATCCGCGGGCAAGGGCCAATTTCATGTCGAAGGCGAACCGGAACCGGCCGACTTCCTTGACCGCGTTGAGGTTCCGAACGGGTTGCTGGTTCTCTCGACGTTCCAGCCGGACGCGGGCGACCCGACCGACGGCGCATGGGATGCGTTCACCAAGTACGGCAAGCTTGGCCCCGAGTTCGGTCTGGAGAACGTGTTCAAGCGACCCCTGGTCCTTCGCAAACCCGGGGCGTGCTTCCTGCTCCCCAAGGCCCGCCCGTGGCTCGGCCGGGCCGTTGCCGTTCCAAGCGGGCCTTGCCGTCCCGAGAGTCGATCACCGCCCGCCGAGCCCGGCCAGCTCGCGGAGCAGGGCCCTGGCGTCGATCATCTCTCCGCCCATCGCAGCAACCAAACGACAAACGTCAAAGCAGCCAGCCAGGTCCAGAACCAGGGCGGCGACCAGTCCCGCGGCTTGTCTTGCTCATCGTTCATGGCCAGTCCCCCCTGGCCCGTCGTTCGGCTAACTGTCGCTCACCAGCGCGGATCCGCGCGAGTTCGCCCGCAATGACCGGATCATCGGCCGCGGCGCGTTCCCACTCGGCACGCGAGAGCGGGGCCCGGCGAAGTCTCCGGCGGGTCGGATAATCGAGCCCGGCGCGTTTTTTTTTTTCGAAACATCGGGCGGGGCTTTGACAGATGTCATTGGCTAGCCTCCCGAGGCCAGTTCGTAGACCTTGCGCCGAACAAAGCGGTTGGAGGGGTAGCGGGAGGAAAGCTGCGATAAGGCGCAACAGGGCCGTGACCTGCCGACAGAGATTTCCGCCTTGAGTTCTGGCCATGGCAGTTCCTGGGCTGAAGAGGCTGCCAGGCCGTGTTTTCCGGGGTGATCGTGGCCGGAAAGTGCCGCTTCTCCCCCTTCTGGGAAATCGTTGAGACCATGCCCAAGGCCCTTGGGCGAGCCCGCTGAGTCCCTCTCAAGCGTGAGGACGAACTGCTTTCGCGGCTTTCAACCCGCTGCTCTGACGTCTCGGCTGAGTACGAAGAGACGATGTGGTCCTTCACCGTGCGGTGAGGAACACTTCTGACAAGTTCTATTGCGCCTTATCGCAGCTTCCCTCCTGCTACCCCTACACCGTCATCGAGATTACGCCTGCCCTGTTCAACAAGGCCATGCAACTGGCAAATACGCATGCGCTGCGCGCCTACGACGCCGTGCAACTCGCCGCCGCTCTCGAAATCAACCAGAAGGAGCAGGGTGCTGGTTTCGCCCCGGTGACGCTAATCTCAGCCGATCAAGCCCTCAACGACGCGGCCACGGTTGAAGGGCTACCGGTCGATGACCCGAACCTCCACCCCTGAGCGTCCTCGCCAAGATCCGCCTTCCTAAGCCTCTCCAGACCCATTACCGTTCCCATTGCTGCCGCCGAGCCTCTTGCGATAGTTAAAGAACGTCGCCCGGCACCCTCCCTGCTTCTCCACGAATGCCTTGACCCGCTCGGCCGTGCTCCTATAGTCCGTGCATGCTAGCAGCTCGGCGGCGAGCCTGGCCCGTGGGTTTTCCTCCTCACCAGCGAGGACCTCGGTCCAGTCCATGCCGGCCACCTTCAGCTCCCTGGCCCTCACATAATGTCTCAACGACGGCTCACGGACCCGGTGCAGATTCGCGGCAAACCACTTGTAAATCTCCTGGTCATCGAACCACTTCCCGGCCTGTGCGTGGACCTCGGCCGCGCTGGGCTGAAACAGGAGCACATGCCCTCGGTCCTGGAGCGCCGCCACGTTCTTGTTGAGGGTCTTCCAGTCGTTGCAGATGATAATGACCCGGCTTTTCGTCGTGAACTCCCGCGGGATGCCCTGTCGCTCCAGGCTGCGGGCGTCTGAGTGCCAGGCCACGGACTTCTCCTCCTCAGTCTGGCACAGGCATTTGAGCAGGCGAACACCGCTGCGGTCAGCGTACAGGGCATCGACATCGTCAATGACGACAAACTGATCACGATGCTTATAGAGTTTTATGAACATGCCGAATGGAGTGGCGTTGCCCTCGATCCAGCAGGCCTTGCCATCCAATACCGCGCGGACCGAGCGGCTCTTGGCCAGTCCTCCGGCACCGACCAAGATCAGCAGGTGAAAATACCCCCGGGCGAAGGCCCCCAGATACTCCTCCAACCGCTGGTAGGTCGTCAGATGCAGGACCCCGTGCGGCTGTTCCCTGCGGTGTTTCCTTTTTACTGGCATGGCGTCTCTCCGGCGATTTTCAGCGCTTCGCAGAGCCGATTACAGGCACTCCAAGGCGACCCTATTTTGATTTAGACTCTTAGACTTACCACACGCGAACCGTGAGTGCCAGCACTTTTCTAAGGAGCTTTCTGAGTCCAGACTTGCTTAGTAGTTCTGGATTTTAGACTCATTCTGCCGCGAGCTCTGGCTACGCAAGTCCTTGATGTCACTTGGCTTAATCGCTGAAATTCACGGTTCTTCTTGACCTTAGCATACCTCCGTGGTATGGAACATAATCTGCTTTATGTCCTTAGCTTTTATCCGGTCAGGAAGTAAGGATGGACTCCATGCCCCCATGCATCAGTCTGCCAGCTGTCCCGCCGACCGAGGCTGAACCGGCACCACCCCACCCCCCACTGGTGCCCGAGCGGACTGATTTCCTCGACGGGGACATCCCAGCGGCCGCTAAGGTCGAGGCCTTCCTGGCCCAGGCCCTGGAGGCCACCGGCGGCGATGCACCTACCACCGCCAGTGCTCTGGTCCCCTGGATCTGCGACGCTCTGCTGTCAAACCACTCGGTCAAGGCGTATGGCCGCGATCTGATGGACTTCTTGCGGCACATGCAGTGCCAAGGGGTGACACCCCTGGAGGTGACCGCCGACCACGTCAAGCTCTACAAGCGAGCCCTACTCGAGGCTGGCAGGACCTCGGCCACCGTAGCGAGACGACTCTCAGTGCTCCGGGGGACCTATAAGCAGCTGGCAGCCAAGGGCCTGGTCTCCTGGGAGACGGCCCAGGACATCGGCGCGGTCAAGGCCCCGGGCGTCCAGAAGAACTCGACACCGTCCCTAACCCAGCGGCAGGCGATTGCGCTCCTGGAGGCGATCCCCAGCGACACCCTGCAGGGGATGCGCGACCTGGCCCTGATGAGCGTCTTCTTCCTCACCGGCTGCCGGGTTTCGGCCGTAACTGCGGCCTGTGTGGGACACCTGGAGACCGACGGCGTCGAACACTACCTGAACGTAACCGAGAAGCGGAACAAGAAGCGACGCAAGATCCTGCTCGATGCAGCGCGGCCGGTCTTGGCATACCTCGCTCGTGCGGGCATCGGGGATGACAAGGAGGGGCCGCTGTTTAGGCCTATGAGGCCAGACGGGGCCGGGTTGGTGCGGCGGCACCTGGACCGCAAGACCCCCTGGCGGCTGGTGAAAAAGTACTGCGCGGCAGCTGGCATCGACCCGGCGCGGTTAGGGAGTCGTGGCATCGGCATCCACTCGCTGCGCAAGACCGCCATCAACGACGCCATCCGCAACGGCGCGACGATGCATGAGGTTCGGGAATTCGCCGGTCACTCTGACATCCGCACCACCGAAATCTACTTCGTCCGCAAGGAGGAAGACGCTGAGGTGGCGGCGCGGCGCATTCAGATCCGCGTGATGGGGTCCCAGGGCCAATGAGTCGGCCACGCTGGCGAATTGCTGGCATCACCTTTTGTCAGCAATATGACTGGCAGACAAGGCCCATACACGAAAACACGCAGAAGGCAAACCTTTTGTCACATCAGGGGTTAAGAAATTAACCCTGTGTGTGTTTTTTACCAGAATCTTTGCCGACGTCCAGACATGGGCAGGGCCAAGGTATTCCACTCATCAGCCTGGGTCTTCTCACGGATGACGAGGCATACGCGGAGGAGCCGCTCGTCTTCGGTAACGCGAGAGGCGAGCTAATCGCCCTTTGCCGAGTCTGGCCGCATCGATTGGCACGCGCCCTCGCAACTGTCACGGCATTCGCTTCTGAAGACGAATCTGAAGATAAAAAAGCCCCGTCAGGGTGTCCCGGCGGGGCAGGAGACGTTGGTGTTGCAATCCTTCAGTCACCAGGGTCACTGCGGATGGAACCGAACCGATTGGCCATAGGGTGAGATAACCGGTGTCGCGGTGCCCCCGTACATCCAATACACGTAGCCCCGCTTTGCCTTCGGGAGGAACCAGACCAACCCTCCCGCTGTCACATCATTCTGGTATTGGTAGTAGAGGCCTGTCCGATCGTCCCCGACGTACTTCAACTTCATCGACTTGACGACGTACCTCTCCTCGTCGGGGGACGAGTATTGAACCTCCCCGGTGGAATCATTCAGGTTGAACACTGCTACCAGGGGGTCATTGGAAACGAAATAGACCCATTTGCCGATGTCTGCACTCTTACGCGCAGACTCGGTCTCGGCATATTTGGGCACATTGTCGTTCCCGTCCTCGGCCACCGCGGGAATCGAGAGCGGCATCGCTAAGACAAAGCTAACGACGGCGAACGTTTGTAACTTCATCAAGTTGACCTCCAGAAGTTGAATGAGGCGAGCGGCATTCCAGCCGAGTCCAACGATTGGGTGGCATGCGCCGCACGTTCGTCCTCCACATCTAGCCCTGAACCAGGCGTGATATATATCTTCTGAAGGCCGAATTCCCAGAAAAAGCTCGAAAACCCCCGGTGTTTTTGGAATAATGGAGGTAGCTACACATCCTCACTATTCCAAGCAACGGAGGCTTTCGAGTGAATGCCAATGTC
>JBKQMU010000041.1:0-5106 GCA_052146555.1 Isosphaeraceae bacterium | reverse complement strand
GTGGCATCAGCCCGCCTACCCAACGCGTACAGCTCTCTCGCCCTCTCCGGCACTAGATTACCAGTTCGAGGATACTCATGTTGAGCCAGCGATACTTCATCCCCATCGTGGGGTTCATCACCCTCTTAGGGGCCACGGATCTGGCCTACGCGCAACGAGGCCGCGGCGGCATGGCGCGACCTGCCGGCGGCGCGGCGCGACCCGGCGGGATGACACGGCCCGCCATGCCCACGAACCGACCGGCAATGGCGCGGCCCTCGATGCCCGTGAACCGACCAAACGTGGGGAACATGACGCGGCCCGCCATGCCCACGAACCGGCCGAACGTGGGGAACATGGCGCGGCCGAATGTGCCCATGAACCGACCGAACGTGGGGAACATAACGCGGCCTTCGCCACTTCCCGGACAAGTCGGCGGCAACCGGCCTGGCATCGGACCGGGACGTCCCGTCACTCTTCCCGGACCGATCGGCGGTAATCGACCTGGGCTGGGAGGTCGGCCGGGCGGCCCCGTCACTCTTCCTGGACCGATTGGGGGTAATCGTCCGGGCCTGGGCGGGGGAAATCGCCCAGGGCTGGGTGGACGACCTGGTGGTCCCGTCACTCTTCCCGGACCGATCGGCGGTAATCGTCCGGGCCTGGGCGGAGGTAATCGCCCTGGTCCCGGTGGCGGCGGAAACTGGGCCGGCGCGGGCAATCGGCCCCCTTGGGGCATTGGCAATCGCCCCGGTCCCGGCGGCGGGAACTGGCCCGGCAATCGTCCTGGCGGCGGGAACTGGGCCGGTGGGGGCAATCGGCCTCCATGGGGTATCGGCAACCGACCCGGTGGCATCGGCAACGGTAACTGGGGGATTGGCGGCGGAAATAATATCGGGTCTGGCAACGTTGCCGGCGGCAACACCATTGGTTCGGGCAACACGATCGTAAACAACAACGGTGGCTGGGGCGGCGGCGGTTGGGGCGGCGGCGGTTGGGGCGGTGGTGGCTGGCGTGGCGGAGGCTGGGGCGGCGGTAGACGGGGTGGCGGATGGGCCGCGCCCTACTACGGTAACTGGTACCGGGGCGGCTGGGGGGGCAACGGCTTCTGGGCTGGCTTTGGCACGGGTGCCATCACCTCGTTTGGCTTGGGAACGCTCGGAACCGTTCTCGGCTATGGCGGGTATGGCTACGCCGGATCAGGTTACGGCTATCCGTCGTACTATTCCGGTTATGGCGTCTACGACTATTTCCCCACCTGGGGGGTGGGCAATTACTCGAGTTGGGGGCTTGGCTCAATGGCCAGCAACTGGCTCTACAGCGGATACACCAATCCCTATTACAGCTCGGTGGTTGCCGCCCAACCTGCCCAGACCACGGTGATCTACGATTACTCACAGCCGATCAATGTGGCCGCGGAAGCACCCAATCCGACAACCGCATCGAGTACCGAGCAGGTGTTCTCGGCCGCTCGAGACGCCTTCATGGCCGGTGATAATCAGCGCGCGCTGGACCTTGCCGATCAGGTGATCAAGGACACGCCCAATGTCCCCGTCGTTCACGAATTCCGCGGTCTCTGCCTCTTCGCGCTGAAGCGATTCGATGAAGCGGCGGCCGTCGACTACGCGGTTCTCTCGTCGGGACCTGGCTGGAACTGGGCCACCTTGGTCGGTCTCTATCCGGACGTGGATACCTATACCAACCAGTTGCGCGCACTCGAAGCTTCGGTGCGGAGCAACTCGAATTCTCCCTCGCTCCAGTTCCTCCTGGCCTATCACTACATGATCCAGGGCCATAAAGAGGCGGCGGCCAGCCAGTTCGCGAAGGTCGCTCAGCTTCAGCCCCACGACCAGCTTTCTGCCTCGTTCGTCAAGGCGCTGAGGAAAGTCTCGGAACAGCCCCAGCAGCCGACCGCCTCTGACTCGACGACCGTCGCTTCCACCGTGCCGCCGGGCTCGACAGCGCCAGCTTCTGCGCCCGCGCAAGCCCAAGCCACGGCCGAGCAGCCCCAAGAGCAGCCCGAGCCGCCTCCACCCCCTCCGCCAAGCCTGGTCGGAACGTGGAAGGCCCAGCCCTCCGCTGACCTGGCCATCGCGCTGACATTGCAGGCCGACGGCCAGTTCGCCTGGGAGGTCGACTCGAAGGGCCAGAAGCAGACGCTCACCGGCCAGGCCGGGTTCAAGGACGGAACGCTGGCCCTCCTTCAAGAGGAAGGTCCGCCGCTGGTGGGCAAGGTCGCCCAAGAGGGGGAAAACAAGTTCACCTTCAGCCCCCCCACCGGCTCAAATGCTCAGAACCCCGGCCTGACGTTCACCAAGTCGTGACTGGACCGTCCAGCCCATGAGCCCGCAGCGTTCGCCGATCCGGAGTGAGCTGCAGGAATGAAAGAAACTGGATAACGGCGGAATGAGGGGACCTCGCAGGCCCGGGGCGAGCTTTTCACACCCCTCTTTCGCTCTTGCCTCTTGCGAGGTACCCTTCCTTGAAGGCAGTATGCCATGGTCAAGCAAACCGCGCTAGTGGCCGATGGCGGCGAGCGCTTCCCTGGCTGAGGCAATGGTGTGGTCGATATCCGCCTCGGTGTGGGCGGCCGAGACAAACGCGGCCTCGAACTGGCTGCAGGGCAAGTAAACGCCCCGGGCGAGCATCTCCCAGAAAAAACGGGCAAAGAGCTTCGTGTCACTCTGCCCGGCTTGCTCGTAATTGTGCACGGGACCGTCGTGAAAAAAGAGCGTGAGCATGCTTCCGACGCGCTGGACTGCGTGGGGGACCCTGGCATCGAAAGCAGCCCCTTGCAGACCCTCGGCCAGCCGGGCGGAGAGCGCTTCAAGGCGCTCGTAAGGTGGATCGTCGCGGAGCGTTTGCAAGGTTGATAACCCGGCGGCCATGGCCAGGGGATTCCCCGAAAGTGTGCCTGCCTGGTAGATCGGGCCGGCGGGCGAAACACGGTCCATGACCGCTGCTGCTGCGCCATAGGCCGCCGCCGGCAGACCCCCGCCGATGATCTTGCCCAGGGCTGTGATGTCGGGAGTGACGCCGTAGAGAGACTGGGCGCCGCCGTAGGCCACGCGAAAGCCGGTCATGACTTCGTCGAAAACGAGCATGGTGCCGTGCTTCTCGGTCAGCTCGCGGAGGTTCTCAAGATAGCCTGCCCGAGGAGGAACGAGCCCCATGTTGCCGGCGATCGGCTCGAGCAGAACAGCAGCGACCTGACCCCGGTGACGCTCGAGCAGATCGGCCACGGCTGAAGCGTCATTGAACGGGCAGAGCAGGGTGTCTCCAGCGGCGCCCGCGGTCACGCCCGGGCTGTTCGGCGTGCCGAGGGTGGTCGCGGCTGAGCCCGCCTGCACGAGCAAAGCGTCGATATGCCCATGATAATGGCCGGTCATCTTGACGATCTTGTCCCGGCCTGTCACACCACGCGCCAGCCGAACGGCGGACATGGCAGCCTCGGTTCCCGACGAGACGAACCGCACCTTGGCGATCGACGGCAGGGCCGCGGCCACGGTCTCGGCGATCTCGACCTCACGAAGCGTGGGAGCGCCGAAGCTCGATCCCAGCTCAAGCGCTCCGGCAACCGCCGCGCTCACGCGGGGATGCGCGTGCCCCAGGATCATCGGCCCCCACGAGCCGATGTAATCGATGTACTCGTGTCCATCGATGTCATGCAGGTAGGCCCCCCGGGCTCGCGCCATGAAGGGAGGCTCGCCGCCGACGGCCCCGAACGCTCGCGCCGGGCTGTTCACTCCGCCGGGGATCACTCGGTTGGCCCGAACGAAGGCGTCGTGGCTGTGAGGAAGCTGGAAATCGGGTCGCGAGCTGGCGGGGGTGGAGTTCATGGTTGTTTCGCGGGAAGTTGCAGCGGGATGGAAAGCGGACATTTCTGAAGAAACAGGCAGGTACGATCGCCGCGTGGCGTCACGAGTTTTCGTCTAAGCCGGATTCATCGCCCTGCCACGCGAACGGCTTCAGGGGCCGACGTATACTCACTCGTCTCGGTCGGTCGGTTTTTCAGTCGCGCCGAGCAGCTCCTGCCAGCTTGATACGTCGAGGACCCGGTCGGCCAATTGCTCCAGCCGCTCGAGGTCAGTGATAGCATCGATCGCAGCATCAAGTTCGGGGCTGGACTTTCCGAATCGTCTGCTGGCTTGTCGTTTCAGAATCCGCCTTGCTTCCTCGGCGCGACCCTGGGTGCGACCCTCGGCGAGCCCCTTGGCAAGCCCTTCTCTGAGGATCTTCTGGTAGGTCACCGATTCTGTCATGTTCTGGACTCCTTCGAGGACGCGCGCGATCAGATTTTCGGGATACTTCAAACCCATCAGTAAATAGGTTGCGGTCCACAGCGTCTGGGCCTGGCTCTTGGTCGCTTCCCGGTCAAGCCGCTGCCGGATTGTCTGGATCAGCGCGGGCAGATCGTCCTCGTGCACCCTCCCGAGAGGAGCCAGAGGAAGAGTCCCCAGTCCTCCCGCCAGGATCTCTTTGGCCGGGCGCTCCCAGGTTCTCACCACATTGTAGCGAAACTCGTGGTACAGAAAGCCATCGGGCAGCGCTTGCTCGATCAACCCGGTAAGTGCCGGGCCATCGGCGCCAGGGCACAAGAGCAGGGCGACGCTCTGCACGGGCTGCCGGTGCCGGTAATTGACCAGAACATTGTAGCGCTGGAGGCGCAGGGGAAGATCCGGATCATAGCCGGATTGAAACTCCAGGTGAACCAGCCAGGGCACGTCGTTCTCGACGGAAAGTACCGAGTCCGCCTCGGCCGTGACCGTGGAAAGATCGACGTTCAAGACCCGCACCTCGCAAATCCTACGGCCCAGGATCAACTCCAGCCAGGCACCCGGATCGCTTTCCAGCAGTTCCTTTGTTGCTGCGTCAAAGGGTTTGGACAAGAAATGACTCCGGCTTGCGGAAAGGAGCGTCACGTGGAATGCGGGAGAGAGCCGCCAGGCCCAGGAGGTCCGTCAATCCGTGACACGAGCGCGCAGTCAGCCGCTGTCTCTTCTCCGATCATCCCTGTTTCAGCCACCGCGCCACGTCCATGGCGTGATAGGTCAAGATCATGTCGACGCCGGCGCGTTTGAAGCCGGTGAGGGTCTCCAGGACGATTCGCCGCTCGTCGATCCAGCCGCG
>JBKQMU010000040.1:0-24649 GCA_052146555.1 Isosphaeraceae bacterium | reverse complement strand
GATTTTGATTCAGCCATAAGGTATTTACCTGGAATCACTTGCGACAAAAGTGTTGAAGATCCAAGAAGCGCTTTCAATTTCGCCGGTAAGATCCATCCCCCTACTACAGTCTCAGGCGAGTCGTCGGACTCCGAGAATCTGGCAGCCGACGCCCTTGAAAACTGAGAAATCAACCGCATTCTGAGCGATCCGGACGACGAGAAGATGACGCAACTATCAACATAGCAACATCATACGACTAATGCAACATGACCGCATTTTGGGATCGGACCCGTCAGAGGAAGCATGGCCTTCAATGTCCGAGGGTTGGCGCGACCTCGACGATGGTATCCCTAAGCAGATCAGCCGCCCGCGTCGTCTTTCCAATGCGATCTTTTCGGAAGTAGAGGTAAAACTCAGCTGGCGCGAGGATGTTCTCAGGGATTTCGTGCGTTTGAATCTTGTCGTTGCCATGAAAGGGCGCATGCCTCAACTCAAAGCCAATGGCAACGCCCAGATCCCTTTGTACATACTCATACATATGAGTCACGGAGTCGACATAGATGCGCCGGCCGCCCTCTTCAGGCGGAGGCAGCTTGTCATGAATGGTGTACCCCCACGAGATCTGTCCTGGGTACAAAAAGAGCGTCTCCCTGCGAAGATCCGCAGGCACATCAAGCTCAAACGGTTGTTTATTCAATGCGAATTTATGGTCCTTGTGATAGATTAAGGTGCGGCGGGAGGAGAACAGCCGCACCATTTCTATGTTCGAGCGCACGCGGGCTTTCGGGCCGAGAGCCAAGTCGATCCGTCCCTTTTGGAGATTGACCACGAATCTCGGCCAATAGGCTCTTCTGATATCTAAAATGACGGCAGGATGCTTAGTGAGGAATTGTGATTTTTCCAAGATGCGTGGCAGCATGCACAGGATACTATATTCACTTCCTTGAATAACCACGCGCTGCTGGCCCCTCCTGCAGTCATTAACCAGGTGCGTCAACTCGTCGAGAACTCCACACAGGCCGGTGTGAAAGGCGGCGAGTGCGCGGTGGGCTTCCGTATTCTCCGTCCTGAGGGATGCCTCGATGAAACCGTGCGCGGAGCCGTCGGGGCGAACCTCTTCCTCGATAGCGGCAAACAACTCCCGGCACTTCTTCTCGCTAATCTTCAACTCCTCCGCGATTTCGCGTACGTGGCGGCCCCGCCGGCGCTGCCGGTATAGATCTCGGAAAAGGAAGAGATCGTTCAGGGTCATGCGTGTGCACACCGACTCAGGATGTTTGGCAGACTGCAGAGGCATACCTGGGTCCTATAAAGGTTGCGGCGAATGCCCTTAAAGGGACAAAGCGGGCCGCTGCGCAGGGGGAGGCTCATTTAAGGGAGCACGGGCATCCCATTATCGGCGTTTATCGTGAAAAATCCAGGAACCTGGCGGTCGTTCGTCTCAATAAACGCCACTCGCGACGCAAAATTAAGTTGTAAGCAACAGTGCCTCCCAACGGGACTGCAGAGGCTACCTGCGAGTTGGAGCTGTCCGCTGACGGTAGGACGACGAGGTGTACTTCAGCGGTCCGATATTTAGCTTCTTGAAATTCTTCTGGAGATGTGCGAACGGGTCGCGCGATCGCTGTCCGTGATTCGATAGATGAAGCAGAAGCGACAGAGACCCAAGTGTTACCCTCAGATTAGCATATTAACCTTGTTGCCCAGGTTGCCGTGTCCGCCTCCGCCTGACGTGGTGCGGGCGTGAACAGGGTGAATCGTAAGTCCACCCCGGAGATTCATGCGATGGAAGGAAAGCGCGCCAGACTCAAGATTGCCGACTTGAAGCGTCGGCCCATGCGTCAACACAGCGGGACGGCGGAGGAGTTGAAAGCGTTGGCCCAGTCATGGCTGGAGCGTCCCGTTCACGACATCATTGTCTGTCCCAGCCGGAAGGTTGTCGACGGCCACCGCCGGCTAGAGGGCCTGGAGCTGCTCGGGGAAAGCGAAGTCGATGTGTTCATCACGGATGAAGAACTCGACGACAAGGCCGTCCTTGAGGTGGGTCTTTCGACTGCCATCCACCGGGCGGACTTGTCGGCATTCGATAAGTTTCAGACATGCGTGAGGCTGCTTGAGCTTAATCCGGGCTGGCAGAACCAGGATCTCGCCAGGTGCGTCAAGCTCGATCCCTCGACGGTGACCCGGCTCCTCTCCCCCGCGAAATGTGTCGCAGAAGTGGTGGAGGCGCTGCGGGACAACAAGATCACGATCAGCGATGCCTACGAGATCAGCAAGCAGGAGGACCGCGAGGGCCAACTCCGGCTGCTGGCACTTAAACACGCAGGGGCGAGCCGGGAAGTTCTGGCGGTGCAGGGCCGCAAGCAGCGAGCGTCGACAACGCCTGCCGTTCGTGTCAGCAAGATCAAGTGCCCCCTGCCTTCGGGGCACGTCATTACCGTCGCGGGCGAAGAACTGAGCCTCGACGAGGCGATCGAAGCGCTCAAAGACGCAATCAAGGCGATGAGCAAAGCCCGGGATACCGGACTTGATGCGAAGACGGCCATGGCGGTGTGGAAGGACATGGCCAAGGCGGGCTGAGCCTGCCCGCTTGAATCCAGCCTTCGTAACGATCTAACCACGCCTTCGCGCCTACTGTCACCAATCTGCCGGACCGGGTTCGGCGGGACGTGGAAGGAATGCGCCTTACTCGGAGTCAAGCCATGCAGAAACCAGGTCAAGGGGTCTGTGGATGCTGCGGTAGCGGGCCGCTGCGTGAGCTTCAGCTCCTCGCCTGGCGGCTGGAGCGTCGGCAGTCGCAGCGTGGTGAGCCGCCGGAAGCAAGAAGTGAAGCCATCCCGGCGTCATCGGCGCACGGGCGCGAGGCATGCTCATACGTGATGCCTCCACTGGGTTCGATCACGAAAGGAGGTACAGGCCATCCAGAGTAGTTCCTGACGGATGAGTGTTGCGAGTACGGTTTTCTTTGACCATGCGGAGGTTGCGATCATGGGAAGTTTCTTCGGGATGATTCAGACGTTGTTCCTATGCGGCACTGTTTTGACAGTGGCGTTTGTCGTGTTGCTCTCGCTTCCGCAATGCAAGCTGCGGGAGTTTCTGTTGCCCATCCTCGGATGGGGCATCGCCATCCTCTGCGCCATCTACTGCATCTCACCCTTCGATCTCGTGCCTGAGGCGTTCCTCGGACCCTTCGGTCTCATTGACGATGTCGGAGCGCTGGTGGCAGGGATTGCTGCCGCCCGGACGGCGATGAAGGCAAGCAAGGGAGAGTAGACCCAGGCTGTAATGTCGTCGTGGACACGTCTTCCTGGCGTGTCCACGCAGGGCACACGAGAAGGAACCGATTCCATGTACCTGTTATCTCGCTTGATGCTGATCCTGGCCTTGGTCGCCTATTCCTTCTGCGTGGTGTTCGTGGCGATGGGGATGGGCGGGCTGCTCTATATTGGCATCGTCATCGTTGTGCTTGCGTACTTTTACCGGCGTAGACCTGGGGTGTACACGGCCTACGGAACCGCACGCTGGGCGACGTGGGGCGATCTGGGCAATGCCGGGATGCTGGGTGCCAGGCGTGGGCCGATCATCGGACGGGCTTGGAATGACACCAAGCCGTCGTTCCAGAAGGCACAGTGGGATCTATTTGACTTCAGGGTGTCCTCGCAAGAGGCGTGCGAGGAGTTCTTCGATGCGATCCGGTTCTTTGGACCACCGAGACAGACTTCGGCATTGGTAAGACTGCCGAGGGCCGTGCATACGGCGGTGTTCGCACCGACAGGTGTCGGCAAGGGCGTGTCGTGCGTCATCCCGTTCCTGCTGACCTCTGGTGAGTCGGCGGTCGTCGTGGATTTCAAAGGGGAGCTGTTTGCGAAAACGGCCGAGCATCGGCGTCGGCAGTTTCAACATAAGATCGTCGTACTCGATCCATTCAAACTGGTTTCGCAGAAACCCGACACCTTCAATCCCCTGGATTTCATTGACCGGGAATCGCCGACGGCGATTGACGAGTGCCGCGATTTGGCCGAAGCGCTGGTGATTCGTACCGGCCAGGAGAAAGAACCGCATTGGGCGGACTCGGCCGAAGCATGGATTGGGGCACTAACTGCCCTCGTCGTGCAGTATGCCGAGTTCGGTGACCGCTCATTGCAGACGGTACGGTCCGTGCTGACCGATCCTGCGAAACTCGAAATGGCCATCAAGCTGATGTGTGCCTCGGACGCGTGGAGCGGCATGCTCGCACGCATGGGAAACCAGCTCACGCAATACAAGGAACGCGAGCTGTCTTCGACGCTCACGACCACGAACCGCTTCCTGCGCTTTCTCGATACGCTCGCCGTCGCCGAGAACACCAAGACCAGTAATTTCAACCCGGGCGAGTT
Source organism: Isosphaeraceae bacterium (assembly GCA_052146555.1). Lineage (GTDB taxonomy): Bacteria > Planctomycetota > Planctomycetia > Isosphaerales > Isosphaeraceae > Aquisphaera. The sequence goes on along the minus strand of JBKQMU010000040.1, from coordinate 20,291 downwards.
GCTCGGGGGAAGGATGACGATCTACTTGTTGCTAACACCTGAGCATATGCGGGCCGCTTCGCCACTGCTTCGAGCATGGATCGGATCGCTACTCCGGGCCGTGGTTCGTGGCGGTTTGCAGGAAAGGAACCTCGTCAACTTCATCCTCGACGAAGCGGCGAGCCTTGGACATCTCGAAAGTCTGGACGACGCGGTCGATAAGTACCGTTCGTACGCGGTCCGCCTCCAATTCTTTTACCAGTCCCTGGGCCAGCTCAGGAAGTGCTTTCCCGAGGGGCAGGAGCAGACGTTGCTCAGTAACGTCAGCCAGGTGTTCTTTGGTGTCAATGACTTGCAGACAGCCGAATATGTAAGCAACCGACTCGGTGAGAAAACCATCGTGGTCAGCAGCGGTGGAACCAGCAAGTCAACCTCGCGGCAATACTCGTCCAAGGGCGATAGCAGCAGTACCAGTTACTCGACGAATGAGTCGAGCAATTGGTCCCAGCTTGGCCGCAGGCTGCTCAAGCCGGATGAGGTACTGGCGTTGTCGCAGCGCATCGCCATCACCTTCACACCCGGAGTCCCGCCCATCTGGACGACACTGGTGCGGTATTACGAAGAAAACCTTGTGGTTCGGCAGCCGGGATGCTGGGCACGGTTCCAGGCGGCGGCGCGTGTGGCCGTTAAGGCATTCGTGGTGTTGTTCGTGGGTTATTGGTTCGCCGCTTCGCTTCACCAGGCAGCGACCAGAGTGCGGCCGGTTCATTACGTTCCGAGCCGTATACAGTACCGAATCCCTCATTACAGAAAGGGCTGATCATGGCAGCACGCGACTTCTTCGAGGTCATGAAAGAGGCGCTGAATACAGTGGCTCCCGGTTTGAAGAACATGGGGCCGGAGGTATCGGCGGAACTGTCCCGGCTCGGCACGCAGGGAGCGATGGAAATGGCCCAGGCACTCTTTAACGGGGCCGCGTTCACTCCCTACGGGCCTGGCCAGTACACCCCAACGCCGGAACTGGATAAGGGAGGGCAGGAACAAGGCATTCAGCAAGCAGAACAGCAGCAGCATCAGGAATGCAGTGGGCGTGAGATGTAGCGATGCAGGATGTGAGCGCCACGCAACGCATGGCAATGGGCTCACGCCGACCCGCAACAGGGCCTGCCTGGCATCAGAAGGAGATGGTGGGCAGGGAAAGGTAGCAGTTACGGCAACCGCATTGCGCGTCAACAGGAAGGGAGAATTTGATGGACGGATGGCATGCGCTCACGCTGTTTTTCGTGGTGTGGGTTATGGGGGTCGGCCTCAGGAAGATCGTTGGCGCTGCCATCAAAGCCGATTTCCAGGGCGTCGTCAGGAAGGCGGCACAACATAGTGTCGTCCGCGTTTATGGCAGAATTTTTAAATAGCCCAAGGGGGCAGGGACCGCCACCTGCCCCTGTTTTGAGGGGGTGGAAATGACTAACGAAGGCCCACGATACACCAGGGCCGTAGAAGCGGCGACAACCATCGTCAACCTGCATATCCATAGCGACGACCCACCGGCTTTGAAATTTGGCAAGATATTATTCTGCATATTAGATGCCATGTATGAGGCGGAGCATGATCTTGCAGAGATGCGCCACATCATTTCGAGAAACTGATGAAAGGTAACAGAAGCTTTGACCATGGCAGAAAGCCCGCCGCGCATCAACCGGAATTAATTCACAGCACCTGCCGGGAGGAATTGGAACGATGGAGGGGATGGAAGACCGCCTGGACCGCATCGAATCGATGCTTCAGCAACTGGTCGAGCGGCAGGCGGCGAAGGATTTCTATACGCCGGAGGAATTCGCCCGGCTGATTGGCCGCGAGGCTTTTACGGTCAGAGAATATTGCCGATTGGGCCGCATCCGGGCACAGAAGAAGGCGAGCGGTCGCGGGAAGCACGCGGCGTGGGCCATCTCGCATGAAGAGTTGCAACGCTACCAGCGCGAAGGCTTGCTGCAATCTCGGTCAACCGGCATTCGTGCTGTGTGATCTATCTCATCGGCGTAGGCGTTCGAGATAAGAGCGCCGTGATGCCCTGGAAGCCTTTTACCTGGTTGCAAGGAAGACCATCGAACGCCAACCCCCTGGTGGAGGTCTAAGCCATGACAGGAGATGCTTATATGGCGATCATGCTTTTATTGCTTATGGTAGCGTTCATAGTCACCGCTTGTCGGTGGGAGAACCGCGAGGCGTACCGGGATGAGTACCGCGAAAAGGCGAGGCATCGCCTCCTGAAAAAGACCGGCTGGCAACCGCTCGACGCCATCAACGCCGAGCTTTACCTCGCATACAGCATGCGCGATCTCGATCCCTGATGCAGGTGGCCCGAATCAGGGAGGAGACCTTGTGACTGTGATACTTGCGGTTATCTTTGGGACCGCCGTGTTCAACATCCTGCGGTGGTTCTTAACGGAAGCCCTGCTCAGATGGCACGTCTTGCATTTGAGGCGGGCAAGACTGGCGTTGCTCTGCTCCCGGCGGATAGAGCGTAATCAAGCTCGCACCACCTGCGAGGGGCGGGCCGGTAACGACTTCGGAGGTGCTGCCCATGAACACGGAAACGAAGACGCTTCTTAACGCCGAGGAGGTTGCGGCCATGCTCGGCGTGTCCGAGCGGACGCTCTGGCGGCTGCTTTCGGCAGGCAGGGTTCCCAAGCCCGTCCGTTTCGGTCGCAGCACCCGCTGGCGGCTGGCCGACGTCGAGGAATGGATCAATCGCGGGTGTCCCGTCGGAGGGTAATGGCGAAGGCACCACCCTGGACGTATAATCACTAGCCCGATTTGGCCCACCCGGAGAGTACCAGATGGCGTCGATTTATAAAAGACCCGGCGACAAAGTCAAAAAGAACAAGCCCTGGCTTATCGAATACCGGGACGCCGACGGCAACCGGGCGTATGCCAAGGGCTTTACGGATAAGGGGCTGACTGAGCAGCTTGCCGCGAAACTGGAAAACGAGGTCTTACTCCGAAGACGGGGAATGATCGACCCCGCCGAGGAACGCGCGTTGTCTATCAGGCAGAGCCCGATCGCCGATCACCTGGCCGCGTTCGATCGGTCGCTCGACAACACAACGCCGAAGCATCGTAAGCTCACTATGACGCGGGTGCGGCGTCTTGTCGAAGCCTCCGAGGCCAAGATTCTGGCTGACCTGGCGGCAGAGAAAGTCGAAGAGGCTTTGAAGGAAATCCGGCGAGAGAAGGACCTGGGGGCGCGGACCTATAACCACTACCTCCAGGCGGTAGATGAATTCGGGAAGTGGCTGGTGGCAACCAAGCGCCTCTCCTCTAATCCCCTGGTCGGCATAGACCGGCTGAATGCCGAAACGGACGTCCGCCACAAGCGGCGGGCACTGACCCCGGAAGAGGTCGGCAGGCTGGTCGACGCGGCCCGTGCATCGGGTTGCGAGGTGCAGGGGTATCCGGGCGAGTTGCGTGCCCGCCTGTACCTGATGTCGTTTTTCACGGGACTGCGGCGTCTGGAGCTTGCGAGCCTAACGCCCCGGTCGTTTCGGCTCGACGATCCCCAGCCGACACTCGTCGTCGAGGCTGCGTGCTCGAAGCACCGTCGCAGGGACACGCTGCCCGTGCACCCCGAGCTTGTCGAATTGGTGCGTGATTGGATCGTTGGTATGGAGCCGGACGAGCTGCTGTTTCCGCGATTGGCCCGGAAGAAAACCTACACGATGGTCCAGAAGGACCTGGAGCGTGCAGGCATTCCGTACGAGACGCACGAGGGGCTGGCCGACTTCCACGCCGCCGGACGGCACAGCCACATCACCGGATTGATCGCCTCGGGTGCATCGATCATGGAAGCCAAGGAACTGGCCCGCCACGCCGACATCCGGCAGACGGCGAAGTACACCCACATCGGCATGCGGGCGCGGGCTACGGCATTAGCCGGTCTGCAATATCCGAAGACATGCGAACCCGTTGAACTGTCGGGAATACGTCGGGTTTCGGGCGGCGTCGTGCGTCAGGAGGTTTCACGAGCTGACAGTAACGGCGACCGCGACGGGGCGTCCGGAAACGAGAAAACCCCTTCGGAGGAAGGGGTTTCGTCGTTTCCTGTCACTGACTTTCAGGAGTTGTCAGTTGACGTAACTTATGGAGGCGGCGGGAATTGCACCCGCGTCCCGAGAAGCGTCGGTGAGGGCTTCTACGTGCGTAGCCGATCGTTTGATTGTCGGCCTCGGGGCCCCGACCGGCAGGGTCCCCTTCGGCTTATCCTGTCATGAATTTAACCCGTGCCGCAACAGGAGGTTAGGCACCGGCGATCCCGAATTGGCGTCCCCGGCCGGAGCTCTCGGGAGAAGCCCAGGCGCGAGGCCGTTGCTGTTTCTTAGGCAGCGAGACGGAGACCAACATTGCTGTTGGCAGTTAAGTTTTGGTCGGCTTTTTACGAGGCCAGCTGACCAACCTCGGCACGCCACCGTTCACTTCGGACATCCGGTCGATCCTGGTTCGCCCCCGAATCGTCGCTCGTGCGAACGCGACCGATTCATTATACGGCTGACGCGCGCCTTTGTCTCGCACCGGGCGAAAATCCGCCGTCGCGCCTAGCGCCGGCGCAGGGCTCGGTCGATGTCTCGCTTGGCGTCCTGTTTCTTGATGGCTTCCCGCTTGTCATACGACTTGCGACCCTTGGCCACCGACAGCTCGACCTTCGCCATCCCTTTCTTGAAGTAAATGGACAGGGGCACCAGCGTCAGGCCCTTCTCGCCCGACTTGGCCGCCAGCTTGTCGATCTCGCGACGGTGCAGCAGGAGCTTGCGCGGTCGCTTGGGAACGTGGTTCATGCGGTTGGCCTGCAAGTATTCAGGGATGTCGCAGCCCAGCAGCCAGGCCTCGCCCTTGTCGATCTCGGCGTAGGCGTCTTCGAGGTTTGCCTTACCGTTGCGCAGGCTTTTGACCTCGGTTCCGGTCAGGACGATCCCCGCCTCGACCTTCTCCAGCAGGTCGTATTCGTGCCGCGCCTTGCGGTTGCGCGCGACGACCTTGATGCCCGCGTCATCCGCCGGGGCCTTCCCCTTCGAGGTCGATTTTCCTGCGTCTTTTTTGGCCATGCTCTCGAGGTCACCTCGCTGCGTTTCAGCAGGCACAAACCACGCTTCGTGAAGGAATGATAAAATTCTAGCAGAGCGGGGCAAGAACGAGGAGACTCTTCAGCCGTTTCAGGTTCGCGTGGAGGCGCATGCCGCCAAGATCTCCGAGACCTGCTGGTCCGGGCTGAGCGACTCGAGCCAGAGCCGGGGCGTCGATCGTAGGAGCGATTTTGCATCTCGCTGGTCGGCACTCGACCGAGGTTCATCAACCACGATGAACGTGGGCTCGACAAGCGTAAGTTCCCCGTTTGCGAACTGTCTTACGAGCGAGCCTGGTTTGGCTTTCGACAGAGGGCCCCAGCGAGCCTGAGCGTCCGAGACGAGATCGTCGATGGTGAAGTCGGTGACGAGCCACTGATCGCCGAGCGAGGATGTGATCGGCGAGGCCATGAATTCCAGACTCTTCTCGAGCGTGCCGAACGGCCGCGGACTCAGTTCGCCGAGCCAGCCGTTCGGAGTGGATTCCTCCAGGTCGCGGTGGCTCCAGCAGCCAGTATTCAGTCCCTTGATGACTCGCTCCAGGATGCTTCGTTTCTCGGGGGTTTTCCACCAGCCCGCGAGTGCAAGGTAGCTGGGGCGCCGGTCGAGGTTGGCCAAGAGCGCGGAGATTGACCGGCCGGTGAGGGGGTCGCGGGCCTCCGTCGCGATCTCTTCGAGTGGCGCCAGCACGAACCTGCGCACGCCCAGGCGCGGGTGCGGCACATGGAGTTCGGGCGTGTCGATGACCTGGTCGCCGAAGAGGAGCAGGTCGAGGTCGAGCGTTCGCTCGCCCCAGCGGACGGTCCGGATTCTGCCCGCGTCGGCTTCGATCTGCTGGAGAGCGTCAAGGAGGGTAAGCGGGGCGAGCGTCGTCTCGAGCGCAGCGGCGGCGTTTAGAAAGGGGCCCTGGCCGGCGGGCCCTCCGGCGGGTTTGGTCTGGTGGTAGGTGCTGATCCAGCTCAGGGTCGAATCCGAGAGGTTTCTCAGAGCTGAGGCCGCGGCATCCAGAATGACCTTGCGATCTCCCAGGTTCGATCCCAGGCCCACTAGAGCATGCGTTCCCATCACGGCCTCGGGCCCGACGGCCTTACAGGCTGAGCTTGCCGATGCGATCGACGGCCTCGACGAGTCTCGGGGTTTCGACAGTCAGGGCAGCGCGGATGTAGCCATCGGCGGAGCGGCCAAAACCGAGGCCGGGGGTGGTGACGACGTCGGCCTCATCGAGTAGTCGCGCGCAGAGCTGCGTCGAGGAATAGCCCGCGGGGCAGGGGATCCAGACGTAGAAGGTTGCCGCCGGCGTGGGCACATCCCAGCCCAGCTTGTGCAATGCTCCGACGAAGGCGTCGCGGCGGTCCTTGTAGAGAGCGCGGATGGGAGGCGTGAGTTCGGCGTACTGATCGAGGGCCGTCTTGGCAGCGAACTGGATGGCCGTGAAGATGCCCGAATCAGTGTTGGCCTTGACCTGGCCCAGCGCGGCGATCAAAGGAGCGCCGCCGATGGCGAAGCCGACACGCCAGCCGGTCATGTTGAAGGTCTTCGAGAGGCTGTGGAACTCGATGGCGACGTCCCTGGCGCCTGGCACCTGAAGAATGCTGGGTGCGGGATGCTCGAAGTACATCTCGTTGTAAGCGGCATCCTGCGCAACCACGAAGTGGTGAGTGCGGGCCAGGCTCACGACTTTCTCGAAATATGTCAAATCGGCCGTGCCGCCGGTGGGATTGTTGGGGTAATTGAGAAACATGAGCCGGGCGAGCGAGAAGACATCGCCCGGAATGGAATCGAGGTCGGGACGAAAGCCCAGCGCGCGATCCAGTGGCATCGTGTAGACGTCGGCACCGGCGAACATGCTGCTGGACCGATAAACGGGATAGCAAGGGTCCGGGACGAGGCTGATCTCACCGGGGTTGAGGACCGCCAGAGGGAGGTGCGCGATGCCTTCTTTGGAACCGATCAAGGGAAGGATTTCGCTGTCGGGATCGAGTTCTATGGCGTATCTCGTCTTGCAGAAAGCGGCGATCGACCGCCGCAATTCGGGGGCCCCCTGATCGAGGGCATACTGGTGAAACGCCGGGTTCTCGACGTGATGCTGGAGGCTGCGGACAATCGGCAAGGGCGTGGGCCGATCGGGATCGCCGACGCCGAGGTTGATGACGTCGCGGCCGGCGGCGATGGCGGCCTTCTTCTTCCGGTCAATCTCGGCGAAGAGGTAGGGCGGAAGCTTCTGGAGCCGGTCCGACTTCACAAACGGTTGGGTCGCCATCGATCCGGTAGTCCTCAAGGAGCAAGAGGTGATCGCTCGGTCCCGCGAGGACCGCGCCTGATCTCACACAGTGTGGTCGAGCAATTCTACGGGGGCGTTTCAGGAGGCCAGAGCTTCCTCGGGGGTATTGTCGTTGGCGAAGACGTTCTGGACGTCGTCGTTCTCGTCGAGCTGGTCCTTGAGCTTGACCATCTTCTTGCCGCTGTCGACATCGAGATCGACGTACGTAGTCGGGATGTAGCTGGTCTCCGCGCTCTCAGTGGCAATCTTCTCGTCTTCGAGTGCCTTGCGGACCGCCTCGAAGATCTTGGCGTCGCATGTGACCTCGAAATAGTCATCGACGAGCTCGACGTCGTCGGCCCCGGCCTCCAGAGCGACTTCCATGAGTCGATCTTCGGAGACGTGCTTGGGATCGACGATGAACAGCCCCTTGTAGTTGAACAGATAGCTCACACAACCGCTGGCACCGAGATTGCCGCCAGCGGCTTCGAAGACGCGGCGCAGTTCGCCGGCGGTCCGGTTGCGGTTATCGGTCAGAGCCTCGCAAAGCACGGCGACTCCGCCGGGCCCGTAACCTTCATAGACCACCTCTTCGAAGTTCTCGGCTCCGAGCTCGCCGGTGGCTTTCTTGATGGACCGTTCGATGTTCTCCTTGGGGCAACTGACCGACCGAGCCTTGTCGATGGCGTAGCGCAGACGGATATTGGCGTTGGGGTCGCCGCCGCCGGTGCGTGCAGCCACATAGATGGCACGACAGAGCTTGCTGAAAAGCTTGCCGCGCTTGGCGTCGACTAAGCCCTTGCGATGAGCAATGTTCGCCGAATGAGAGTGTCCTGCCATCTCGATCTGAACTCCTTGAGAGTCACTGGCAAAGGGAAAAGGAACCGGCCCGAGGCAAATCGGCTCGTCGGGGCGGCTTTAGGGGGTGCGGCTCGTCGACGACTTGGGCAAGGAACCTAAGGCGCGAAGTGACGCGAGTTTCTTGCGAATTTCCGGCAACCGCTTATCTTGAGGCACGGCCTTGGCGGCGACTTGCTCGGCTTCCTCCCAGATCTGCCGGGCCTTGTCCACCTCCTGGAGTTGGAGATAAATATCACCCAGGTGTTCGCGGATCGTCGCGTCGGCAGGGGCCGTGCCCTTTCGCTCCTCGAGTTTTTGCAGGTCGACGGCCTGCTGGAGAGGTTCCAAGGCTTCCTTGACCTTGCCGCGTTTGAAAAGAACCCAGCCCAAGCTATCCAGATAGGCCGGGCGATGCGGCTCTTCGTGCACGGCCCGGCGAATCATGGCTTCGGCCTTTTCCAGGTTCTTGCCTTGCTCCGCGTAGAGGTAGCCAAGGTCGTTGTTGACTCCCGCGTCGTCGGGCGATTTTTGAAAGAGGACCTCGAGCTCTGCCTCGCCCTTGGCATAATCGCCCTGGTTCACGTAGATGATCGAAAGGTTGGAGTGCACCAGTCTTGCAAGCTCGTCGTTGCCGGCGAACCGCTGGAGCAGCTCCTGGAAGACCTTGATGGCCTCTTCGTTGCGTCCGAATCTTGAGAGGATTCCCCCCAGGACAAACTTGTAGCGAGCATTCTCAGGTTCGCCCTTGATGACATTTCTGAGGATTTCAAGGGCCCGGTCGACCTTGCCCGTCTCGCCCAGGAGTTCGGCGTGCAGGAGCTGAATCTCGACGTCGTTGGCGTCGAGCTCGGCGGCCTGGTTGACCGCCGACAGTGCCGCCTCGGTATGTCCGGCCCTGCGCTCCAGCTCGGCCAGCACGAGAAGGGAGCGGCCGGTCTTCTCGCTGGGGAATTTCTCGATCATCTGGCGGATGGTGGCCGCTGCCTCAGCAACCTGATCCATGCGCCTCAGGGTGTCGGCGATCTCACGATAAATCTGAGGGGTTGGACTCTGCTCCAGAAGCAGCCGCTGGATTTTGATTAGGCGCTCGAGCCGGCCAGCCTTGTCCGTCCCTCGCTCGGGATTGGCGATGTACGAGAGAACCAGGAACGCCGACTTGGGAAGTGCAGGGGGCTTGGCCCGGAGCTGCTGTAAACCGGCATCGAGCATGGCCTCGGCCAGTGAGTCATCGCTGGCCGCCGCCTGAAGCTGGGCGGTGATCGCATCCAGTCCGTTGGTGCGGGCCATCGCCTCGCAGATGACCTTCAGCAGGTCGCCTGCTTTTTTCCGCTTCAGCAGCGATGCCGCCAGAGCACGGTAAGTCTGAGGGGTCGGCTGGGTGGTCAGGAGAGATCTGTAAAGGGCATCAGCCTTCTCGACCAGGCCGGTCTCGCGGTAGCGGTCGGCCAGGACATACTGCAGCGGGACGTTTTTGGAATCGATCCGCGCGGCCTCCTCGAGCCTCGGCGTGATCTCATTCTCGCGATGCAGCGCACTTAAGACCTTGGCCATGAGCTCGTAGGCCTCCAGAGACTGAGGCTGCCGCTTGATGTAGCGCTCCACCAGGGCAAGCGCCTGCGGCCCCTTGTCCTGCTTCAGGAGCGTCTCGGCCAGAAGCAGAGGAATCTGGGGGTTTTCCTCGTCATAGACCAAGCCTCGCTCGAATGCCCTGACCGCGAGGTCGTTCTGCTTGGCGGCCAGGAAAACCATACCGAAGCTCAGATAGGCGCTTGCCGGATCGTTGCCGAGAATCCGAACCTGATCCGCAGGAGAGAGCTTGTTGGCCGCCCGGTCATCGAGCCCCTCCATCACTTCGGCGTAAGCCTTGGCGGCATTCTCAACCTGATTCAGCCGGCCGGCGTACAACTTGCCCAGCTCGAACTGGGCCAGAAGTCGCCCCGGAGCGTGGTCGTCGAGCCGAGGGTTGGCCAGCACCCCTTTCAAGAGGGTGACGCAGCCGGCCAAGTCGTTCTTGCGGTTGTAGAATTCGACCAGGCGGCTGAGAGTGTCCGTGTCGCCCGGTTCCACGGTCAGCACCTTCTTGCCAAAATCGACGGCCTGCTCGGGACGGCCCAGGGCGCCGATGTAGATCCGGCTCAGCCGCCGCGGGATGGCCACCGATTCCGGGTCAAGCTTCAGTGCCTGCTGGAGCAGATCGACGGCCTCTCCGAAGGCCCCCCGGTCCTCCATCGCACGGGCGGTGGCGTAGAGGCGCATCGCCTCGATTCGCTGTCGATCCTCCACGGTGCTGGGATGAAGCGGAACGAATGGACGCGGAAGCTCATCCCCGGGCTGTGTCAAGAATGCAGCCGAGTCGGGCTTCGCCCTCAAACCAAGAGCCGGCTGATCTTCGCCGCCGGGCTCACTGAAGGAGGCATCGGCCCCTGATCGTGCACCGGAGGGCTGTTCCGAAGTCGGCTGCAGGCCGGCCTCAAAAGCAAGAAGGGGCACTGCCCAGCCTGCGACGACCGGCATCGGATGGGCCAAAAGCGGCAAACACGCCAGGGCAATTGCAGGCCATCGCATAGACCCGACCATGGGATCGCATCTCCTGAACTGATGAACCGAGTCTCGGCAGGCGCGCGGGGAAAGACGCCGCTACTCCGTGGGGGCCCCAGGCAGCAGGCGACGTAGGCGCAAGACCGAGGGTCCGTCCTCTTTGGAATAGGCCCGGTCCTGAAGCTAGTTATGATAGGCAATGTTATCACGTTGCGAAGACCGCTGCCAAGACCTGGAACCGCTGCTCCAGCCGCACGCAGCAGGCTTCCCAACGACCCCGCCGTCAACTCAGGTGCACCAGGTTACCGAGATCGAAACGAAAACGAAATGCGAACAACGTTCCGCAATTTCGTGATCCCTACAGCCTTCCTAGCCGCTCGGGGTGCGCTCTTGCCAGCCGGGGAACCCGTCAACGCCGTCCAACTGAGCGCAAGCGGCAGTTACTTCGTCGACCGGAGGCCACCGGCTCGCCGGTGACCGGCAAGGAAAAAGGGACGTGCCGCCACGACGCCTACTTGGTGCCTTTTCGCTTGTTTCCGCTCGGTCCTGGAATCGTTGGAGGCTCTTGAGCAGGAGGCTTCTTAGCCTGCCCAGTGGAGGCGGGCAGGTTCGGGTTCTCCCCGGCCTTTTCCTTTTCCTTACCGGGCTTGCGGGGCTTTGCCGAGGATTCTGGCTCCGGCTTGAGGGGGGCGGGTTTTGTGGCGGAGGTCGCACCAGGTGTGGCCACCGTCGCGGGCGTTATTGGGTTTGCGGGCGAGGCCGCCGTTGCGGTCGAGCGTGATTCCGGCTTGCGTGCTTGGGCAAATGGACAGACCTTGCGCAGCTCGCAACGTGGGCAATCGGGGTTGGTTTCCACGCAGGTGTCGTGTGCCAGTTCCTCGAGCAACTCGATGAATTCGACCCCGCGATTCTTGGGAACGGCGCGTTCGAGGACGGAGCGAAGGGCCGGCAGGTCGGGCTCCGAGATCCCCAGTCGCAGCAGCGCCCGGCGGGTGCTCGAGTCGACCGGGATCGCATGGCCTCCCAGCGCGAGCTGGATCACCGTCGCGGTGACGTAGTCCGACGAGAAGGCTTCATAGCCGCTGAGAACCTTGAGGGCTTCCTTCAGCGGCTTCTTGGTCAGGGGCTCAAGTGAAAACCCATAGGTTCTGGCAAAGAGCTGACGCAGGAAGCGGCGAATCCGCTGGGCGCGGCCCTGGGGATCGGGTATGTCGGCAAGTGCTTCCTGCACCTCGCCGATCGGGCTGACGCGCACCTCGTTCCAGTCGAAGAACTGGTCCTTAAACCGCGAGAGCGCCTGGTTGGCCTGCTCGCGGGTCGTGTCCTCGTGGCAGATCCCGTAGACAACGGCTTCCAGCACCGAGAAACGGCTAGCGGCCCGATCCGATTTCGGCTTATAGCGGCGCTTGAGCTGGGCGTGGACGTCGGCGAGAAATTGGGATTTGCTTTGTGTTGCCATGGGACTGATCGTTGATGCTTTCGGTTTCAGCGGAAACGTTGAGAAACAAGGCTGGCCGCACTTCAAGGCGATGCCGGGGTCTTGGTTCGGAAGAACTTCAGGTGCGATCCGGAGGAGCCAGGTCGGAGGAGCCCTCATCCTCAGGCGAGCCGGCACGTTCCTGACCCGGGGGTTCTTCCGTGGGCGGCGCGGGTCTCTGGTCGGAAGCGACGGCCTCGTCGATCAGTCGGCCGATCTCGACCGATCTCTTGACGCTCTCATCAAGCTTGAACGACAGCACGGGCGTGTAGCGGGTTTGAAGACGGTCAGCCACTTTTGACTGAAAGAAGCCCGCGGCGTGCTTCAGTCCCCGCAAAGCCAGCCGCGCGTCCGCCTGGCTACCCATCACCGAAACGTAGATAGTTGCCTGGCGCAGGTCGGCGCTGACCTCCGCGCGGAGGACGGTCACTGACCGAATACGCGGGTCGGCCGCCTCGAAGAGGACGGCCGAGGCAACGACTTCGCGGATCGCTTCGGCGACTCGCAGGCTGCGGTGAGACGTCATCGGGAATCCTTGCGACGGGGAAGAACCTCAGGCGTGGGCAAGCCTCTGGCAAAGCCCTACGGGCCAGGTACTGGGGCTTGCACGCAAGGGCGAAGCTCCCTCCGAGCTAGGAGGGTGCACTCCGCCCGGGGCGGGCAGCCTCGCCCTCCTGCCCTCGAGCCACCTTTGCTAGAGCGTACGGCGAATGACGTCGACCCGGTATGCCTCGATGACGTCGTCAACCTTGATGTCGTCGAAGTTACCGATCTTGATGCCGCACTCAAAGTTCTGCGGCACTTCCTTGACATCGTCCTTGAATCGCTTGAGAGCTTCGATGGCACCCTTGTAAACCTCGCGACCCTCACGGATCAGGCGAACCTTGGCGGCACGCTCGATGACGCCCTGGGTGACGAAACAGCCCGCCACGGCGCCGACCTTGGAAATCTTGAAGACCTGCCGAACCACAGCCCGACCCAGGTGCACTTCCTTGATTTCGGGGACCAGCAGTCCTTCCACAGCTTTCTTGATGTCGTCTGTGACCTGGTAGATGATGTCGTAGCGGCGGATCTCGATTTTCTTTTCCTCGGCCAGCCCGATGGCTCGATCCTCGGGGGCGACCCGGAACCCGATGACGATGGCCTGAGAGGCATCCGAGAGCAAGATGTCGCTCTCGGTGATTCCACCGACCCCCTTGTGCAGAATGCGGATGGGCACCTCGGTGTTTTCCAGCTTTTCCAGTTCCTTGGTAAGGGCTTCGATCGAGCCCTGAACATCGGCCTTGATAATCAGATTGAGGTTCTTGACCTTCTGCTCGGCCATCTTGCTGTAGAGGTTCTCGAGCGTGACGGCCTGCCGCTCGGCCTGGGCTGCCTCGCGTGCCCGCAGCCGCCGCGTTTCGGCAACCTCGCGGGCGCGAGCGATATCATCGATGACCGCGAAGGTCTCGCCGGCGGTGGGGACGATATCAAGCCCGGAAATCTCCACCGGCGCGGATGGTCCGGCCTGTTCGATCGAGCGGCCCCGATCGTCAAAGAGCGCTCGTACTCGCCCGAAGCCGTCGCCGCAGACCAGCACGTCGCCGACGCGGAGCGTGCCCTCCTGCACCAGGACCGTCGCCACCACGCCGCGGCCTTCCGATAGTGAGGCCTCCAGGCAGGTTCCCGTGCCCGGTCGGTTCGGGTCGGCCTTCAGCTCGTGAAGCTCGGCGATGGCCTCGAGCGTGGCCAGCAGGTCCGAGATTCCCTGGCCAGTGACCGTCGATGTCTTGACGACCTCGATGTCGCCGCCCCATTCGACGGGATGCAGGCCGTGCTGCGACAGCTCGCCGTAAATCTTGTTGATGTTCGCAGCCGTATCGGCGTTGGGTAGGTCGATCTTGTTGAGGGTCACCACGATGGGAACCTCGGCCGCCTTGGCGTGAGCAATCGCCTCGACGGTCTGGGGCATGACTCCGTCATCGGCCGCCACGACCAGCACCACGATGTCGGTGACGTTGGCTCCGCGGGCCCGCATGGCCGTGAAGGCCTCATGGCCGGGCGTGTCGACAAACGTGATCAGCTTGCCGTTGTTCTCGGCCTGATAGGCTCCGATGTGCTGGGTGATGCCCCCGCTCTCGCTCTCGACGACGTTGGATTTGCGAATCCGGTCCAGAAGCGAGGTCTTTCCGTGGTCGACATGCCCCAAGATCGTGATGACCGGGGGACGAGGCACCAGGTCCTCCGTCGCGGTCGCGGGAGCCAGCGAATCGAGCAACTCATCCTCCGCGGTGCGCGGATGCATGACTTCCAGTTCGACCCCGAATTCCATCGCAAGCATCGCCGCCAGCTCGTCGTCCAAGTTGGCGTTGATGGTCGCCATCTGGCCCAAGGCCAGCAGCTTGCGCAAAAGTTCATTGGCCTTGATACCAATGCCCTCGGACAGCGTGCGCACGGTGATGGGCGGCTCGATTTGAGCCCGGTTCTTCCGTGTCGGGGCGACGGCAAAGCGCTGGCCAGCTCCCTTGTGGCCCCGTTTGGCCGAAGCCCGCACGCGGCGGACTTCATCTTCCTCATTCAGAAGCGTCGCGGCCGGCAGCGGGGACGTCACGCGGCGTTCGACGGCACGCTCATTGCGGCGGGCGCGCCGGCCCGCCCGATCCGCCGAAGATCCGACCCGTCCCTTGGCGCGGCGCTCCTCCTCTTCCTCGAAGCTCGGCGCGGGGGCTGGACCAGGGGCGGGCGAGGAAGGCGCTGCCGGACTGCGGCGGCCAGGCAATCCGGGAGCAGGGGCCCCGGGAAGGCCACCTCGCTCGCGCGGCGGTACGGCCATACCGGGCATCCGCGCCGGTTGGCCGCTGCGCGCCGCCCCGGCAGGAGGGCTGGGCGCTTGAGCCGTGCCAAGCTGACCGCTGCGCATCAGGTTGAGCATGTCTTCCCGCGTCATTCGCTTTTCGGGACGCTGGGTCTTACCTTCGCCGCCGGAGTTCACCGGACGGGAAGGGGCTGCGGGCCGGTGCGCTTGTGCCTGCGGCGCCGCGACTGGAGGAAGGGGACGGCGAGGACCGCCAGGGCCTTCGCGGCGCCCCCCTTCGGCCAGCGCTTCATCCCCGGGACGGCGTGCCGGCGCAGGTGACGCCGGGGGCGCCGAGTTGGTACGCTGGACGGGTGGGCGGATTCCCGCCGAAGACATGTAGTCGCTCCGCTTCAAGGGTTGAAAATTCGCAGTCCCACCAGGAGTCTCCTGGACGCCGGGAGAGGCCGGGGCTGGCCCCTGAGGCCGGGAGAGTCGCGATTCGACCGGGGGTATGCCGCCTGTGCCTTGACCGCCAGGACGGACCCCACTGCTACGGTGAGGAGTGTGCGCCGAGAGAGGCCCTCCTGCCGGACGCGTGCCCGAGAAACCTCCGCCGGGCCGTGCCAGGGGAGGGGAACTGAGGGGAACCGAGCGGGCCGGACCAGACGGAGGCCCTGGGGAGGGTGCAAGTCCCGGCTCTAGGTCGGTAGACGGCACCTCAGAGGGCGACTCGGATGCAGCTCGGGCCAGCCCGCCACTCGGCGCCGTGGCGACGGGGCGAACGGTGACCGGGCTCGTGGGGGCGGCGGCGGGCCTGGCGGAGGGGGCCGGGGCCGACGAAGTCGCGGCGGGCATGGGCGTCTCCACGGCCGGCGACGGCGGTGATCCGCTCACCCGGGTAGCGGCGGGTCCCGGCCCGACCGGGCGACCGACGGCAGGACCGCCCGCAGGTGGGGCCGACGCGGCTGCGGACGACGCAGCCGCAACGGTCGCCACGGGCCGCGGCGTCAGCTTGGCGGCCGTCGCAGTCTGGGCCCCTGCCGACACCGCTGCGGGTTCCGCGACACCTTCCCCCCGGGTCTCTTTCACCGCCGTTGGCTGTTTCATCAGCTCTCTGATTCGCTCCACGGTCGACGGGTCGAGACTGGCCAAGGCACTGACCTTGACATCAAGGCCCCACTTCTGGATGCGGTCGAGCAACTCCGGGCTCTTCAGTCCCAGCTCTTTCGCCAACTCGTGAACACGCGTGGACAAAGGCAACTCCTTCCGGAACTGGCTCCGGGTGGTCGTGGCTGTCACGACCCGCGACATATATTGACCGTTGAATCGTTCCTTCCAGCAGGACCGACGTGTTCATCATCGTCAGCCCACCACTGGTCGATTGTTGGACATTAGACTTCCCGAGAGACCGAGACGGGGCGGCCCGCGGCGACCCGTTCTCGTGACTATTCATCAAGTTCTTGAGGGTCAAAGGGGCCTGGCCGCGACGCGGCAAGCAAATCGCTCTTTCGCAAGGCTCGGATGGTTACGACGGGGCGCCGTCTGGCGGCTTGGGGTGATCATCGGATCCACGAACTTCTTGCGTGCTCGAGGAGGACGGCTGGACCGGCCGTGCCAGAGTCGCTGGCTCGGCGGCCGGGACTGCGGCGGGGCTGGTGGACCGCGTAGGTCCACCCAACTCGACCGCCTCGGTCACGATTCGGATGGCCGCCCCCTGATCGTCGTCATGGGGGCGTGATGTCACTTCGTGACCCTGCGGCGATAGCCCGGAGGTCTCCGCCGCCAGAGCAAGGTCGTGGATCTCGTCGTCGCTCGCCTCGTCCACCTCCGATTCAGGATTCTCGTCGCTCGCCAATTCATCGCCCTCGGTGTCGCTCCGTTCGGGGGGCAAGGCCGAACGGTGACCGTCGGTCAAGTCGCCTGGCACGTCTGGATGGTCGGACTCCGTGTCGCTCTGAGATTCCAGAGAGGTGTCGACCACGGCGGAGGTTAATTCCTCGGTCGCAAGGGCTTCCGGGGCCTCCTGGTTTTCGGGCATCGCACCTGGGGTGCGAGCCGGCTCATCGCCGCCGGGTCCCTCAAGCAAGGCCACAGCGGCTCGCCCCCCCTTGCGGCGAGGCAATTCTTCGGAGAGTTCTTCCGCCAAGGTCTCGGCCCGGGCCACGATCTCCGTTGCTTGCTCTTCACTCAAGCTCTCGATCGTGTTCACCAGATCAGTGATCTCCATCACTGACAGGTCGTCGTAACTGAGGATTCCTTGCTCGACTAACCGCTCGGCAAGCTCAGTCTCGACCCCATCAATCTTCTCGAGGGCCTTGACCGCTTTGTCGATGACCTCGTCGAGCTCCTCGGCGGTCATGATTTCAATGTCCCAACCGACCAACTTGGAGGCCAGCCGTACGTTTTGGCCTCGGCGGCCGATCGCCAGCGAGAGCTGGTCGTCCCGTACCAAGACGATGGCTCGGCCCAGCAGATGGCACAGCATTACCTCATCGATCTCGGCGGGTTGCAAGGCGTTGGGAATCAAGACCTGGAGCGACTCGTTCCAGCGAACGATGTCGATTCGCTCCCCTCCGAGCTCATCGACGATGTTCTTAATACGCGTTCCGCGGACCCCGACACAGGCCCCCACAGCGTCGATCTTGGTGTCGATCGAGGTCACTGCGACCTTGGACCGGTAGCCGGCCTCGCGCGCGAGTGCCCGGATAGCAATGATCTGGTCGGCGATCTCGGGAATCTCCAGCTCGAAGAGCCTGCGGACGAAGTCGGGATGGGTCCGGCTGAGGATGATCTTGACGCGCTGTCCGACCTTGCGAACATCGAGAATGATCGCCCGGATTCGCTCGTTGGGATGGTAGCTTTCACCGGGGATCTGCTCGCCCCGTGGCAAGATTCCATCGGTCTTGCCCAGGTTGACGATGACCGCGCCCCCCTCGAACCGCTGGACGGTGCCGGTGACCAGGTCGCCCCGCTGGTCCTCGAACTCGTCATAGAGGCTGTCCCGTTCGGCCTCGCGGATCTTCTGAATGATGACCTGCTTGGCTGTCTGAGCGGAGATTCGCCCCAGCTCGGCGGGATCCATCTTCATACCGTCCTTGGTGGCGTCGATGATGCCCGTCTCGCGATCGATTCGCACCTCGATTTCGGCGGCCTCAGGGTAATGCTTTTTGGCTGCGGTCGTGAGCGCCGACTGGATGCCGTCGAACAAGATATCCTTGGGGATATTCTTGTCGCGGTGAATGCTATCCACGATCCGAACCAGATCAACGCTCATTCAACTCCTCCGAGGCGTGCTCTGGAAAAGACCCGATGAGGGACATTTCGGAGCTGACCAGACCCTCGCAAGGCGACCCGAAAACAACACGAGCCGCGCCCGGTCAAGCAGGCGGGGCTCGGTCTTCTTGTCGCGATGCCATCGAGCAGAGCAACGCCTCCTGGACCTTCCCAGCACGATCCGTTGCGACCTAAATCGTGCGCAGGGAGTGCACCAAGCCCCGAATGAGCCGAATTCCGCTTTCTCTTTCGGTCACGGCCCAACATCACAATTTATCAGCTAGTTGACAGGGCTGTCAAGCGTCCGAACAATGTGAAAGTAATTCCCGGCAGCCAATTGTGACCGAGAAACTGAAACACGCAAATCTGTCTCACCTGCCCTGCGATTGAGGAACTCCGCCGCCTGATGATTCCCGTTCCGCACGATCATGCCGCACTCCGCCAGGCTTTGGAAGCCTTTGGCTTCCGCTGTACGCCGCAACGGCTTGCCGTCTACGACCACCTCAGCCGGGCCGACGGCCACCCGACAGCCGAGGAAATCTTCCACGCGGTTCGTCCATCCCTACCGAAAATCAGCCTAGCAACGGTGTACAAAACCCTCGAGGTACTGGTTGCCATAGGAGTCGTCAGTCGGCTGACGGGCTTCGAGGAATCAGGTTCGGCACGATATGACGCGCGCAGGGAAGAGCACTACCATTTCCGTTGTCTGCAGACTGGTGCCGTGCACGACATTCCTACCCGCTTCGACCCCGAGCTCATCACCAAGCTCGATCCCGAACTGATCAGTGAACTTGAGCGTAAGGGCTTTCGCGTTACCGGTTACCGTCTGGAGCTGGTCGGCTATCAGGACCTTGGCACTGGGCCCTTTGCCCGCGGCTCGGGGCGTGGGCCGACCGCCCAAGTCCCGGCCCCTTGTCCCGCCTCCAAACCAGGTGGATCCCAGGCATGACGCCAAGCACTCCCGAGTGCCATCCTCTCGTCGATACACATGCCCACTTGGACGACCCGGGGCTGCGAAACGACCTGGAGGGTGTGCTCGAACGCGCCCGGGCTGCCGGCCTCGTTCAAATCATCGCTGTCGGGACTACCGCCCTTGACAGCGAATCAGTCACCACGATAGCGAGCCGACACAATGGCGTGTTTGCTGCCGTAGGAGTACAGCCCAATCACGTGGCCGAGGCTGATGCGGCCAACTGGCAACGCATTGTCGCGTTAGCATCCCGGCCCCGCGTCGTTGCCATCGGTGAAACGGGGCTGGACCGGTACTGGAATTACACCCCGTTTGCCCTCCAACAGGAATGGTTTGACCGGCATCTGACCCTGGCGGAAGAACTTTGTCTTCCCCTGGTGATTCACTGTCGCGACTGCGAGGCCGACATCATCGAGCAACTTCGGCGGCGAAAAGGTCCGGTCCGAGGTGTGCTGCACTCGTTCACAGGATCAAGCCAGCATGCCACTGCGTTTGTTGAGCTGGGATTGTACATTTCGCTGGCCGGCATGGTAACTTTTTCAAACAAGAGGCTGGACACACTTCGTACTGCCGCCGCGACGATTCCATTGGACCGCATCCTGGTCGAAACAGACAGTCCTTATCTGAGTCCCCATCCGGTGCGGGGCCGTCCCAATCAGCCTTCTCACTTGCCATGGACCGCAGAGCGGCTGGCAGCAATCCAGGGACTGACCCCTGCCGAGTTTGCGCAGGCTACCACATCGAATGCCAAGCGCCTATTTCGTTTGCCGGCTGATGAGACACTCTGACCGGCGGACACGGCCACTTTTCGTGAGCTTCGAAGCTCCCGCAGCTTACTCAAACCGGATAATCGGAGTTCTTTCTCTCATGTGAGGGGGCCGGCCTGTCTCATTTTTCCCCTCGACGAAGTTCCTCATCTAGACTTTAATTCGAGCCTGCAGAAGTCTTGG
This sequence comes from Isosphaeraceae bacterium, assembly GCA_052146555.1. GTDB lineage: Bacteria > Planctomycetota > Planctomycetia > Isosphaerales > Isosphaeraceae > Aquisphaera. The sequence goes on along the minus strand of JBKQMU010000040.1, from coordinate 114 downwards.
GCACGTCATTGGCATGCATTTTCCGTGATTTTACCGTCCGAATCTCTTCCAGCACTCATTCGGGCGCGTCATGTCTTCGCGCCGGAGTCCATCGCAAGATGAGTTTCGCGACTA
>JBKQMU010000039.1:0-25854 GCA_052146555.1 Isosphaeraceae bacterium | reverse complement strand
CAGGCCGCTCTTCCAGTAGCCTGGCGATCACCACTCACCAATTGGATGTCGACGCGCCAGGCTGAAGCGTCAAGGAGCCGCCCCGGGATCTACCGCGAGGACCAGAACACCCTGCAAAGCGACCCGGCGAGTCGTGCTGTCGGTTCTGGGCAGTATTCCACCTTGTACTGGAATCTGGTCAAACAGGAGGACGAAATCCTGGCGTCCGTCCACGCGCGCTCCGTGTGGTGCCAGTCAGAACACCGGCGAGGTGACGAGGATTCCGAGAACGGGCGAGGCTACCTTGATCGCAAGCAGCCTGACTACCGTTGTTGATGGGCTCTCGTCGAGACTGGTTTGTTTCCGAAATTGCGCAGCCATTGTGGATACAAGCCAGAAGCCAGCGCGTTTCCCGGGGCTGAGTTTCCCCCATTTCAGCCGTGTTGGTAGGGTTTAACTAGATCGCCACTGTTGGCGACGAGACCCGTAATGTAGGAGGCCATATGTACAATAGCCCTCGTCGGCGGGGGGGGCTCTAACCGGCTCGCCGACGCTCATGCCCGCCAGGTGCCCGCGGAAACCCACAAGGGCTCGTACCGGGAATTCCTGCGCCGACATGAATGCGAGTCCGCCAAGGCCGTCCGCGGTACGCGCAGCGAACAAGCGGCTTTTGCCGCCCAACTGTTCCGCAGGACGGCAGATAACCGCAACCTCAAGCACGCGATTGATTATCTCGCCTCGGAGGCCGGTTCGGCCCCAGGGCCTAACGGCTTGCAGTTCGAAGATCTCGACATAGATGAGCGATGGGAACTGGCGCGAGCGCTCGGGAAATGCATTTCCGCGGGCAATTACGGCCCAGGGCCCGATCGTGTCGTCGAGATCCCCAAGGCATCAGGACGTGGGACCAGGGCGCTGCGGCTCCAGAACATCGAGGACCGGGTTGTCCAGAGGGCCATCGTGCAGATCCTTCAGCCTTTCCTTGACCCCACCTTCGCCACAACCAGCTACGGGTTCCGGCCAGGGAGGGGAAGGGAAGATGCGCTGGCAATGGCCGAGCACCTCTCAACCAAGGAAGGCCGCTGGATCTGGATCCTCGACGACATCCGGGACGCCTTCGACCAGGTACCTCACCAGCGCCTTCTGGACATCCTGAGACGCCGACAGCTGCCAGGGGAACTCCTGGAGCTGGTGAGGGTCGTGATCGGGAACGGAACTGGGCGGGGCCTCCGCCAAGGGGGCAGCCTCTCACCTCTGCTTCTGAACGTCTACCTCGACCACCTCCTTGATCGACCGTGGGTCGAGCAGATGCCTGGATGCCTACTGATCCGGTATGCCGACGATTTGTTGGTCCTGGTCAGCGACGAGAGACAAGCGATCGATGCAGACACGTGCTTGAGGAAGCGGCTCCTGGCCGCGGGAATGCCCCTCAAAGGCAACACCAAGACCTCCGTCCACAACTTAGAGACAACGGAACCAGTCGAGTGGCTGGGATTCCGGATCCGCAAGGAGGGGACCGGGGTCGCGGTATTTCCGGCAGAGCGAAGCTGGAACGGACTAACGGATGGCCTGGAACAGGCCCACACCAAGCCCGAATCTCCCATCCGGGCGATCGAGACGATCGAGGGATGGGTGGGACAGATGGGGCCGTGTCGGATGTTTCTCGACATCCCGGCCTTCTTCGGAAGGATTGCGACGTTGGCCTCCGGACTGGCCTTCGACGAGGTTCCATCCCTGGAGCGCATTGTGGAGTTGCTCAATGACGCGTACGGGAGATGGGAACACATACGGAAAAGGGCGCAGGAACCAGAACCAGGACGATAGCTTTGATGGCGGCTCCGCCAAGCCCGCATTTTGACCGCCAGGTGCGGTCATGTATCTCGGATAGTTCACTGGCAGGGGGCCTGACGGCTTCCACCGGTCTATCAGTTGTAATGAGTCGTCAGCCTGATCTGAGCGTCTGTGTGGTGAGACGTCTGGCTGGCATGACCAACAAGAGCGAACCGCGGGGAATGACAGAGTCCGACCTCGCGGTTTCGTTTCAGCCACTTCTCCTACGCGTGTTGTGGCAACATCGCTGACAGGCGGGAACACGGTTTCAGTGACGGCTTACAAGTTCGACCCTCTTCCTAAATTGTCCTCAACAGACGATAGCTCGGGGGCTGCGATGCCGCGTCGTACGCATTTGGTCGCCGGGCACGCGTAAAGGTTTTTCCCAAGGGCCTGTCACTGAGCACAACTATCGCACCTACCGGTCGCGCAATCACGATTCACCCGCATCGACCGACAGGGATGGCCCAAGCCTGAGAAATGTTCTGAGCGACCGGCACCGAGGAGGCCCGGGACCTTTCGCCGGCGCTGTGATGAATGTGTCTTGCCGTTGACTCTCTCGATCGAGTTGCCCCGTTTTCGCGGATGGCAAGAATAGGATCTTTACGCTGCAGAATTCCAAGGCTCGGAGACAAACGTGCTGACCATGAGACCGCAACCGCAATTCAGTCTGGCTGTCCGGCTCTCGCATGCTCGCCGCCCGACTTCAGACCAACGGGGTGTTTGCCACCGAGGAACCGGCGCAGGCCGTCGTGGAACAAAGCCGCGGCTGCCGGGCGACGTATTCCAATCAAACCAGGCGGCTCTGTCCGGAGACCGAACCACCTCGAATCGCTCTGCCCTGTACAGTGACTTCGCTGGATGCGCCTCTTGGCCTTCTGGACTTGCTCCGCCAGCGCCCTGCGGGGCTCGGACAGGGTTAGACTTTAAACTTAAAGATTCTCATGCGTAAATCTGAGAGTGCACCTTGGACGGTGGACGGTGATACGCCGGCGGTGGGGAGAGGAATCATGACCGTCAAGCAGGCGGCAGAACGGCTGGAGGTCAGTCAGGCGACTGTCTATGCCTTAGTCGCTGCCGGGAAGCTGCGGTGTGTGCGGGTTGGCCTGGGCCGCGGCACGATCGGGATCATGGAAGAGCATATCGCTGAGTATCTGCTAAAGGCTGAGCCGGTGGTGAGGCAGGCGCCAGCTTCGGCCTCTGGACGTCAGATCAAACTGAAGCATCTCAATCGGGCATGAAGCCTGCATCACCTGTCGCCGTAAGTCCAATTCGGCATGCTACCTCGTGCAACGTCCTGCTTGGTTAAGGGCCAGCCGCCCGATTCCTCTTTGCCCGCAAAGCCGCCGATGCCATATGCGCCGGGTCATTCTGAACCTGGCCGTAAATCTTGATGACCATGCTGGGGTCGCGGTGGCCCAGCAGGTGTGCGAGGGTCACAGTATCGAGGCCAGCCTTCAACGCCTCTGTGGCGTATCCCTTCCTGAACGCACCGAAGTGGAACCGCTTGCTTAGCTCCAGTGCCCGATTTCTGATTTCCTTCCGCCGTTGCTTCAACTTCTCGCGGTGTTCCCGGCGAGCCTCGGCCAAACGCTCCGGCTCCACTTCCCATTTCCGAAATCTCGGCACTTTCTCGATGTTCTCGCCGTTCGCCTGCATTATCTGGAGGCCCAAAGTCACCCGCAGGCGCCTGAAGGCGCAGTTGATCGCGTCTTTCGTCCACGGCTTGCCTTCGGAGTTGACTAGCAGTGGCCCGTGCGGGCGCTGCTCCGCCAGCCGAGCGACGATCTCCTTGGCGCGCGGTGTCAAATAGATGATGCGGTAATACTTCTTGCCCTTGGCTTCCCTGGGCGGGAAGATGATTCGACTGTTTCCGGGGTCAAACATCCGGGCCTCGATCTTGCGGATCTCCTGCGGACGCATGCCCGATTCCCATCCGAGCTCGATAAGGTCGCGGAAATTCGGCTCGCGAATCGCCTCTGTGATTGCAGCGTATTCGGATGGCAGGACGGCGATCTCCCTTGTCTCGCGGGCCGGTTTCTTCGCCCTGGCGATCGGATTGCGCTCGATCAGCTCCTCGTCGAGCGCCCAGTTGAATGCCCGTTTGACCGCCGAAACGAAATCGTTGCGAGTATTGTTTGACCAGTCGGGCTTTGCGTCCATCGCCCGCGTGAGGTGGTGCGCCTTCAGCTCGACCACTCTCAGGGCAGCGGGAAGGGTGCCGACGAGATGACAGAAGAAGTCGCGATACCAGTCGTAGGTGCGCGCGGCCTTGTGCCGCTGGCACCAGTCGAGGAAGGCGTCGAGGACCTCGATGACCTGGATGTCGGGGCCGGGCGCGACGGGCCGTTCCGGCTCGGGCGGCTTCGCCATAAGCTCATGCCACAGCCGCCACGCCTCGTCTTTGTCGGGGGATAGACGAATCTGCCGCCCGGCGACATGAACGTACCAACAATCACGCTCCGTGCGCCAGAACGGCTCACGGTTCTGCTTCCGCGGACGACCCATTTTGACCTCTCCAGTGGAGTTATGGTGCCGGATTTCAGTGCCGGCATCACTGGAAGGAATCTTAGGGTCGTTATAACTCCTTTCAAGGCTTGAGTGGAGACGACCGGGATCGAACCGGCAACCTCCTGGTTGCAAACCAGGCGCTCTCCCAATTGAGCTACGTCCCCGGAAAGGGTGTGAGTTCCGGCGGCTTGGGTTCGCCGGAGGAATTCATCATAACGTGGCCGGGCGCGGTTGGCCAGGGCAGGGGAGAGGTCGAGAAACTGGGTACCGGGAACCAGCCAAAATCGGGCGCCACGTCGCTTCGGTTGCCTCAGTTGCCCCGGATCCAGGCTTCCACGGCTAAGAGTGCGCGGGCCTGGGTCGGGTGGGGGAATGCCTGGAAGATCGGCTGAGCCCCCTGGGGATGGGTGATTCCCTGGACCCACTGCTGGATCATCTCGGGCGACTGGCTGACCATGGCGGCCTTGCGAAGCAGACCCGCGGGCAACGATTGTTCAAACATCACCGCGTAAAAGGGCATCGGGTCGTAGCCTTTGCGAGCGGCTAGCTTTTTCAGGTAAACCTCGATGGCCCGATCGATCTTCGCCAGGTCCGAGCCGAACGCCTTTTGGAACTCCGCCACGTGATCCTCGGGACTGCGGGGTTCAAGCGGCGGAATCTGGCTCATCGCCTTGAGATAGTCGACGAAATCGTCCTGCCGCTTGAAGGCGAGGTAATGGGTCATCGCCCAGGCCAGCGCGTACTCGGTGGGGTTGAGCTGAGTCTTGCGGATGAGCGACTCGACCAGCGGCTTGCCAGGCTCACGAACAGGCGCGCGGGAATGTGCATCGCGGCCCCGGATGGCGACGGAAAGTGGATCATCCAGCTCACGGATGGTCGCCAAGTGAAGGCCGCTGATCATGCCCAAGCCGTCCCATGTGGGCTTGCCCCCTTTGCGCGAACTGGCCGGCGTGGCGCAATACTCGGCCAGACCCTCGACCAGCCAGATGGGCCAGGCGGAAAGGCGGGGATGCACGCCGATATTCTGGAGCACCTGGTGCGTCCCCTCGTGCACCACGGTCTGCGGCTTTCTCAGGGCCGAGACCTCCGGCGCGTTCTGGTCGTGGTCGGATGATTCATAGAAGTAAATGCGATTGGTGAAGATTTCGTAAAGAGCTTGTACCTCCGGTTCGACCGTCCTGCTGGCGCGGAACTGGGCCTCATTTCGGTAAATCACGGCGACGAGCGGAAACTCGGCCTCGTGCACCTGAATCTCATGCTGGCGAAAGACCTCGAGCAAGCGCCGGTACAAATCTTCGAGCCATCGGCTGCTCTGCTCCGCGAAAGAATGACTGGACAGATAGAAAATCAGATAATGAGGTGTTTGCAGAACGTGGAAGTCGGCAAGCGGCCCCTGCTGCAAGCGGAGCAAGAGTTCGTCGGCGGTGAAGGGACGAAACGGCTCGGTTGCGTGCACGAGCATGTTGGGGATGCCGAGCCGGCCATCGGGAAGGAGCAGAACGGCCTTGTCGCCGAACTGGCCGTGAAGTCGGCCCACCATGATCTCGCCGTTTTCATCCCTGATCTTGAAGCACTCACCCGAAGCTGTGGCCGAGGCCGCGGCGTGCGCGGCAAGCACCGGGGCAGGTACGGCTGGCGTCGCTGCAAGAGGCTCGCCTGCGGAAGACGGTTCGGGTTCACGGGCCTGCGCGCAGGTGAGATGGAGGGCGGGTTGCTGCACGGCGGAACTTGCCGGCTCGGCGAGGGCGCACCTCGCCACGCTGAAGATGCTCGGGCGCGACAGTTCCCGTTTCGTCGCGGCGGGGACGGCGAAGGGCGGGTCCTGCTTCTCCGCAGCCGCCAGAGGGCCGTTTGAGAGCGGTTTGGCGACCGACTGGTTAGGCTTGGCGTCGGTCGCGGCGCTCGGGACTGCTCCTGCAACGGAAAGCGGCTGGACATCTGCGGTGTAGGCCCCCCACCAAGTACCGGCAGCCACGCAGAGGATCACCGCGATGAGCCCGAAGAGCCATCGAGGACGCTTCGGGGAGTACCCGGTCACGGCCGTGTCATCATCGTTTGATGGCCGCGGGCGACTTGTCATCGCTGTCTGGGCCAGCGTGGCTCCGCAGGTCCGGCAGAGTGCGACGTCGGAAGATTCGGAGGGACGATCGCGGATGGCCGCGCCGCAACCGTCACAGGCGAGGACCACGGGTTCCATGGCCAGTCATCTCTCGCGAGCCTGGGCTGTTCATCTGAAGGAATCCGGCGAGGAGGCCATTTGAGTTTAGCAGAGCAATAGGCTCGCGCAAAGTCGGTGTGCAGGAATGAAACACTTGGCCAGCCTGTACCACTTTCTGATGAGGTTGAATGTCCGGGCGATCTGGTTTTCGAGCGATCCGGCATGAGCGCGGCTGACGATCGGATCACGCAGTGCGGTGCCGCTTTCCTTCTCGCGAGAAGAGAAGGTAAGGCCGCAACCGGCTCCTTCGATCGTTCAAAACAATGCATTAACAAACCGCGCCAAGGTATCGCGGGACCGGTCTAAGGTATCGTGGGACCGCGCCTGTGGCCAGCGCGGTGCCCACTAGTGTATAGTGCCGTGCAGGGATCATTGGGCCAGCCACGTGACGACGTCGAGGGGGGACGGCTGGCCTCGATGCCTTTTTGATGAGTACGGTCCAGAGTGATTCCGCACTGTCCTTGATTCGAGACATCCGCGATGTACGACCTTGTGGTGATCGGGGCGGGCTCAGGGGGATTGCATGCGGCAAAGGCGGCCGCGCGGGTTGGGGCAAAGGTTGCCTTGATCGACCGCAAGCAGCCCGGGGGAGACAGTGGGTTCGAGGCCTGTGTACCCAGCAAGGGGCTCGTGCAGGCCGCCCGGCTGTTACGGCAGATTCGCCGGGCGCACGAATTTGGCATCGAGACCGGGCCGCCGCGGGTCGATCTGGCCGCGGCGCTGGGACGGATCCGGCAGGTCAGCGCGGAGAGCGCCGTGGCCTACACGGATGATGTGCTGCGCAGCCAAGGCATCGACGTCTACCACGGCACGGCCACGTTCGAGGCCTACGACACGGTGCTTCTCGACGGGGTCCAGAGGATCGAGGGACAGCGGTTCGTCGTGGCGACCGGCTCGCGGCCGGCCCGGCCCGATATTCCGGGACTCTCCGAGGCTGGGTACCTGGACTGCAAGTCGCTCTGGTCGCACTCGAGCGTTCCAGAGAGCTTGATCGTCATCGGAGCAGGGCAGGTCGGTCTCGAGTTCTCGCAGGTCTTCGCTCGGTTCGGGTCGCGCGTGACGGTCCTCACGGAAGAAGACCGGATCCTGCCCCGGGAAGATGAGGAAATCTCGGGGCACGTCGCCTGCATGCTTACCGGTGAGGGCATCACGATCAAGCGGCGGGTGAAGATCGAGAAGGTCGAGCGCCGCGGCCAAGAGAAAGTGTGCATCATCCTCGATGGGGCGGGAGAGCGGGCCGAGGAATCGGCCGCCGAGATTCTTTGCGCCGCCAAGAGGCTGGCGAACGTCGAGGGGCTCAATCTCGCCACCCTGGGCGTGCACGCTGACGCCGAACACGGCATCGAGGTCGACGATCAGCTTCAGACGCACGCCTCACGGGTCTTCGCGATCGGCGATGTGCTCCTGCGGAACCAGTACACACACGCCGCCGAGCGCGAAGCCGATACGGTTTTCCAAAACGCCGTATTGCACCGGCGTAAGAAGATCGACTACGCAACCTTGCCCTGGGCGACTTTCCTTGACCCCGAGGTCGCGACGGTGGGTCTCTCGGAAGCCCAGGCGAAGGCCGAGAACCTGGAGCATCATGTCTTCCGCGCTTCGTACGCTCAGGTCGACCGCGCCCGCATCGACGGCCGGACAGAAGGTTTTGCCAAGGTGGTCGCCACGCCCTCCGGCAAAATCCTGGGAGCGACCATCCTGGGAGAGGAAGCGAGCCTGGTGCTCCAGCAGCTCGTGTTGGCCATGGACGCCGGGGTGGGTCTAGGAGAGCTGGCCGAAACCTCCCAGGTCTACCCGACCTACGCCCAATTGATCGGCGACCTGGCGGGCCAGTTCCAGGCGACTCGCCTCCAGCGTGGGTTTCTTGCCTCGGCTCGCAAGTTGTTGTATGGCTATCAGCCCCGGCTGGAAGGTGCCGGAGTCAGCGGTGTTGAAGCGTTAAGTCATGGGGGCGATTCCAGCGAAGCCGAAAGCCAGACGCATGCCGAGCCGCACTCCGATGGCGCGTCGCACGAGCATGGGCACTGAGTCGGCGATCGGTCTCTGAGCGGGGATCTAGGGGCCATGCAGCGCAAAATCGCCCTCGTCGCAGGGGCCAGAGGCATCATCGGCCAGGGAATCCTCGAATACCTGCTTGGGCGTGATGACTGGCAGGTGATCGCTCTGGCCCGGCGACCATCCGACGAGCCCAGCCATGCGCGGTTCATCTCCGTGGACCTGCTCGAACCTCGCGAGTGCAAGGACAAGCTGGGCGGACTGACCGACGTCACCCATGTTTTCTACGCCGCTTACAAGGAGCAGCCCACCGAGACCGGCCAAATTGCGGTCAATGGCGCCATGTTGCGCAATCTCGTCGAGGTAATCGAAAGTACTGCGCCGGAACTGGCGCACATCAGCCTGATACAGGGCACCAAGGCCTATGGCAGCCAGTTCGGTCCGTTCAAGACGCCCGCTCGGGAGACCGACCCGAGGCACCTGCCCCCCAACTTCTATTACGACCAGGAAGACTTTCTGCGCGATCGCCAGAGCGACAAGGGCTGGAGCTGGTCTGCGCTGCGGCCCAGTTTGGTCATCGGCCCGGGCGTGGCCCACCCGATGAACCTGGCCACGTTGATTGCCGTTTACGCGGTCATCTGCCGCGAGCTGGGTGTTCCGCTCTGGTTCCCCGGAACGCAAGCCGGATACCAGATTCTGCTGGAAGCAACCGATGTGTCTCACCTGGCCCGCGCTGCGGTTTGGGCTGCCACCGAGCCGCGATGCGGCAACGAGATCTATAACATCACCAATGGCGATTACTTCCGCTGGGAGCACCTCTGGCCGGGGTTCGCCGACCACTTCGGCATCAAGCCCGCGTCCCCCTTGCCGATTCCGCTCGCCGAGATGATGGCCGATAAGGGCCCGTGCTGGGATCACCTCGTCAAGACGCACGGCCTGCGGCCTTATCGCCTCGAGGAACTCGTCTCGTGGCCTTTCGGGGAATCGATCTTCCGGCTTTCGTACGACACGATTTCGAGCACGACCAAGGCCCGCCTTCACGGGTTCCACGACGTGGTGGACACCGAGGAGATGTTCCACCGCAAGTTCGCGGAACTCAGAGAAGGACGAACCATCCCGTGAAGCGGCCAGGCGCAACCGCCCGACGACAGCCTTTCCGGACGCGAAATACCGGCTCAGGCGGTGGCGGCATCAAGCGGACTGCGCCAAATCGGCTGGGCGGGAAACAGGACCCGCGCGACGTCTAGCGCGGTGGCCGTCGAGGCCGCGAAACCTTCCTCAGCGACCGCGTCGACGACGCTGGTATGCCCCATGAGCAGTCGGACGAGCACCGGCGGAGTGAGCGTCAGATGGCGGCGGCTGAGCTTGTCAGGCTCGACCCGCGAGTTCTTCCCCTCGATGTGGATCAGCCAGCGATGGTCCTCAGTAGTGATGCCCATCTCCAGTGGAAGGGTGACGCCGGCGGCCATGGCGCGGCGGCCCAGCTCAGGCAATATGCAGTTAAGGAACCGCCCGAGGTCTGGAATGTGGCACATCGAGTAGGCGCCGTCGGTCGCCTCCTGGTCGAAGAGTCGTCCTGACGCACTCTGAAAGGCCTCGATCGCGGGATGACCGACCGGCGCGTGGACGGTGACCTGTGGATAGGCGCGTTCCAGAGCCTCGGCCCGCACCCGGCCAAGGAGGGCGCGCAGGGCCTGAGGCTGTGCGGGATCGGAGGCGATCTCGAGAATTTTGTGATCTTTCACAAACGCATAGCCTCGCACGGTGTCGCCCTCGCAGGCGACCCAGATCACATGGGCATAGCGGCGGCCGATCAGCCACCGCCAGTATTCCTCGGACCGGACCACGGTTCCGGTCACGTTCGCAAACTGGCCTTCATACAGCGACATCAAGTCGGACAGTTCGACTTGACGCCAGGGACGGACGTGCCAGAAGGCGCCTCGACCCTCGATGACTCCATCGCTGACTTGCGGCAGGTTCCGGCTCAGTGCCTGGGCATACGTCTGCCGTCCGCAAATTCCCCACCCTAGCGGGCGGTAAAACTGAGGCATGCCAGTCGTGAGCGCCTGGAGCGGGGCCCCCACAGCCCGGGCGCGGTCGTCGGCCAGTCGCATCAGGTTTTGCGCAAAGCCAAGTCCGCGATACTCAGGCAGCGTGCCGACCCACATCACGCCGGTCATCGGAAGGGTCGCACTGCCGAAGCGAACCTCTCGGTGCGTCAGGTGCGCATGGCTGACGACCCGACCGTCAACCTTCGCCAAAAGCCGCTGCTCGGGAAGGTATGCTGGGTCACTCAGAGCCCCCAGAAACGATTCACGGTCCGGTCCGTGGAAAACGTGCAGAAGCGTCTGATAGACCGCTTCATGATCGGCCTCGGTGCCTAGACTGTACTCGACCGAACCGCGCCGGAATGGCAGCCGGATCGCCGACGACGGGGCTTTCATCGGGTCGACCATCCTGGGGACGCGCCGCGGCGGGCGGGGACTGTCAGCCGAAGACCAAGAGGATCCTACGCTACTCATCACGCGACGCCTTCATCACATTGTACGGGTAAAATGACCGGACCGCTTCAATCGCTCACCTACCTACAACGAATTTTGTCGATGAACTTGAACGATTTTGCGAGATTAGCTTATTATTGCAGCTTCCGCCCTTAAGTAATAGAGGCTGGTCTCTCTTTCAAGCCCGCTATTTTTGGCTCGGTACGATAGGCAACCTCGTCATCAACTCATGCAATCGCTGTGCCGAGTGAAGCACGAAGGCATACTCCCTATTGCGCGTGATCCGGTTTCGAGCCAGGTCTTTGAGGGCGTCTGCTTGCTGCTCCTGGAGCAGGACAAACCGTTGTTTAACATGATGTTGAAGCTGCCGGTTGATCTCGCGAATCGCATGAAAACGGGCAATCCGTGCTTTCCGGGTGTTTCCTTCCTGAGCAATCGCCTCCTGTTTAGCCACAATTAGTTTACGCGTTTGAGAGTCGACTGGTTCGGAGAGATGTCGGTCCGGGTTGAACCTGAGGTCACGCAAAGCATGATTCATGCGTGCAAACTCCTGTGTAGAATCTGGCTGATCGGGCAATCCCAGCCAGGCGGTCATGGAGAGGGTGAGGAATGGGGGAGGTTGGGTGCCGAAGAACCGGGCGGCGACGGAGTCGCCCAGCTCATCGTAGCGGGCGCCTCCAATCCCGTGGATGAACAGGTCGCCCAGCAAGATACGGCAAAACATGGTCGTGGTCAGGGCCCGGGTGCGAAGTCGGATCGACCGGCCTGGCAGCTCGCGCAGTCGCTCGACCGCGCAGCAGGCCTCGCGGTCGGGAGAGAGGGGCAGCTCCAAGAGCGGGTCGTCCTCGCCGTCGATCCGCAATAACATGGAATGACGGTCCTGGCGAACCATCAGGGGACGGCGGCGCGGCTGTCCCTGGCGCCAGACCCAGAAGGGCGCCTCACGCCACTGGCCGGCCTGGCCAAGTGCGGAGACAGGGTGGTTCTTGCTACGGATCTTGTAGAGGGCGCGATATTCGGCCAGCGCTTGGTTGTGGAGTTCCTGGAACCGGGGCAGGTGGGCCATCAGGTGGCAGGCAAACCAGAGGAAGCCCTCGCTCTGGCAGAGGCGGGAAAGCGGGATCTCCAGGTTCGAGACGCCCCAGGCAGCCTCGAGCCCGCGGCGGGCAAGCGCCAGGCGAAGCCCGAGTGGAAACCCGCTCTTGGACCGGCGGATTACGTCAGGCCAGTAGTCGCGGATGATCGGGTCCGCAACGATACCGGTGAGTACTTCGGAAACCCGCCCTCCGAAGGAAGCGAAGAGCGTCTCGTCATTGACCATCAGGTCTTCGTAGGGCTGCTCGCCTTTCCACCGGTCAAACTCGATGCGCAGAGTGCGCGTCTGGTCGCCGCTCACGGCAGGCACGCGGACCGACGACGACTTGGGCAAATCGTTATCGACGATGAGGTTGAGGCCCAGGCCCCGGTGCGCCCGGGCGATGGCCGCGGCGGCGAAGTTCTTGACCCAAACGCCGGGATGAAAGAGCTCAGGCTGATGCCCGGTAACCACCAGGGGAGGGCCCGGCTCCACGCCGTTTTGGGGCCGCTCCGCTGGAGCGTCCAGGCCATGTCGCTTCAAGAAATCGGAGGCGGCCGCAATCACCTCGCGCCGCAGGTGGTTGCGCAGCCAGACGGCCCGGCGGCCCTGGAAATCGTGGTTCCAGCGATTTTGCCACGCCGCAGAGCCCGGGAGAATCGATGCAATCTCGGCCAGAGGAGGCACCGCTAGCAGGGCGCCATCGGTTGAGGGAGCCCGCAAGCGATGGTCTTTCATCCTCGACATCCCCCGGTCACTTCCAGCCCAGAGCGGCGGATCGCATCCTGAAAGACACGCTTGTAATGACGCAGCCGGAAGTCAGAATCATCCAGGGCCCCGCCGAAGGCACGGTTTTCGTCGAGGTAAATCAAGGGGACGGGGACCTCGACAATCGAGAGGCCGTGCTGCGCGGCCTGCACCCAGACTTGCAGCGGCATGGCGTAGCCAAGGTCGGTGATCTCGAAGAGTTCTAGCGCTTCGCGTTTGTAGGCCTTGAAGCCGCAGAACGCGTCTGTCAAGTTCAAGCCCAGGCAGGTATTGAGCCAGCGTGTGACTTCGACGTTGATGCGCCGACGCTCCTCGGGGGGCTTCTGGTCGTGATCGAAGACGCGAAGATAACGACTGCCCGAGACGATGTCGGCCTCTTCGAGCCGTGCCGCCAGCTCGGGAATAAGGGCCGGCTGATGCTGGCCGTCGCAGTCCAGGGTCACCAGCGCGTCGTAACCGGCGCTTAGGGTGTGCTCGAAGGCGGTCCGCAAGCCTGCTCCGTATCCCAGGTTCCGTGGGTGGCGAATGACCTTGATGCCGGCAAGTCGGGCGAGCAGCCGGGGCGTCCGGTCCGTCGAGCCGTCGTCCACGACAAGGATGTCGGCTGCGAACCGGCGAACCTCGCGGACCACGTCTTCGAGATATTTCTCTTCGTTGTAAACGGGGATCGCGGTGAGAACACGCATCGGCGGGACCGTGAAGAATCGGGGAGGAGCGGGCTCGATGTAAAAATGATCACGCAAAAAATTCACAGGACTTGCACATTCTAGGCCGCGGGTTTGGGAAGTCAACGCGGGGGGTATGTGTGGGTTCGGTGAGCAGGCCTGACACCCCTTGACCCGATCGCTCGCCGGTTTCTAGCATGAGCGTTCTACTTCCTTGCGACCGCGTGCGAGGTCGGCGGGGCACGCATGTTCCTATCATCGATGATACAGGCTGGATGTGATGACTGAACCTGAAGCACCGATCCCTTTTTCGGACGAACCACTTGCCAATGCGGCTGGCGAGCCCGCGGCCGTCGCCACGGCACCCGCGGATGAGGCCCACGAGCAACCTCAGTCGGAGCCCTGGACGCCCGCAAGGGTCTCGGAGTGGAACGCCTACTACGACCTCTACGTGATGTTGTCGGTTCTGTTTCTCGTCTTCGTCGTTTCGACGGTCCGAGTCGATGAACACAACCCGCTGCTCTGGACGCATTTGAAGGCCGGCGAGCTGGCCATGCAGCAATCAGCTCCGGTGGTCACCGACCCATTCTCATTCTCCCAGGGGGACGCGCGGTGGGTCAACGTGCCTTGGCTCTTCCAGTGGAGTCATGCCGCCATTTACAAGCTGGTGCGTGACCTGGTTCCGAGCGATCCGGCCGACCCGACCGCCAATCAAGGCTCGGCGGAGCAGATTGCCATCGGCAGTTTGATCGCGCTAGGCGCGCTGGCGCGGGTCCTGACGGCCTGGGTGATGCTCTCGATCCGGCGGCCCGGTCCGGGGCTCTGGTGGTCGGCCGTCTGCGTCACGCTTGCCCTGGGGGCGATCGCCGGGCCCTTGGGTCTCTTGCCCGGCGGAATCGCCGGCCCGGGTCTCGTGAGCCCGTCAACCTGGGGGCTCTTGCTCCAAGCAATCGAACTGCTGCTCTTGCATTGGGCCTTCAACGAAGGGCGGCAGAGTGCTCTCTACGCCTTGATCCCGCTCTTCTTGGTCTGGGCCAACCTTGATGAAAGCTTCTTCGCAGGCCTCTTGATCCTGGCCGCTGCGGCGATTGGCCGCCTTCTCGACGGTCAATCGGCCGATCGTCTGGTGGCTGCTTGGCAGTCGCAACTTAGGGTCGATTCGGCCGAGGGGGGAAAAACGCCCAGGGTGGCCAGGCCCGTAGCCGCGATCAGCGGACTGATCGTTCTGGGGCTGTGCGTCGCGGTTTGCTTCGCGAATCCATCGACCTATCGGGTCTTCGAGCCAGCGGTCCGGCCGTTCCTCTCGTTCTTCGGTTCCCCGACCGAGATGTTCAAGCTGGGTGAGATGTCGTATTTCGGCAAGCACCTCCAGAAGCAGTTTGGCTCCGGCTGGTACGTTTTCCCGGCCTATTATTCAATCCTGGTGGGCCTGGGGTTGTGCTCGTTCTTGCTCAACGCCCGGCGGTTCGCCTGGAGCCGCTTCTTGCCGTTTGTGGTACTCTCCGTGATCTGGGGCCTGTTCATGGGCTTTCGCCAGGAATTCTCGGTCGTATTCGCCACCGTCCTGGCGCTCAATGGCCAGGAATGGTATCACGATCGATTCGGCACCGAGGGGCGGCTGGGCTTCAACTGGACGCTCTGGTCGACCGGTGGCCGGCTGGTGACGCTGGCGGCGATCTTCGCCTGCGTCAGCGCGGCGATCACCGGCTGGAACAAGTCGCCTGAGGAGCCGCGATTTGGCCTCACCTTCGACCCCAACGACTTTCCGTTCGAGGCAGCCGAGTATCTGGCCCGCCGCGACGACATCAAGGGTAACGTCCTGAATACCACGGCCGCCCAGGGCGATGCCTTGATTTGGAAGGCCTACCCGACGCGGCGATCGTTCATCGACGGCCGCGGCTTCTTCGCTCAGGAGACGCTCGAGGAACACCGCCGCCTCCGGCTGGCCATCCGCGATGATGACACGGCAGTCTGGAAGGAGGGGCTCGACCGCCACAACATCACGGCCGTGATGATCGAACCCTCCAGTGCGAGAGAAACTTACGCTCGACTCACCCAAAGCCCTCACTGGATCCCTTTCTACGATGACGGCCGCGTCGTCATCTTCGGTCGCGGCGATGCCCACGAGCCCGACCTCGCCACCTTCGAGACCAATCGGCTAGATCCGGAAACGCGCGCGTTTCGCGTCGAGCACACCGTGCCCCCGGCGGACCGACCACCGACGCCGACCACTTGGATGGACGACATCTTCCGCAACCGCCTCCTGGGCCAGCGGCAATCTCACACCAGCGCGGCGGCGCGCTGGCTGCAAGGCACCAACCCGGAGAGCGACCAGCCCAACTTACCCGATCCCGCGCGATGCTTGCTCGCCATCCAAGAGGCGCGAACAGCCGTGGCCAAGAACCCTGACGATTGGCTCGCGTACCGCTTGCTCAATGCATCCTACCGGCTCCTCGCTCAGCAGGAGTCCGCGCTCTTATCGGGCATTGCACTCACGCACGAGAACCAAGCGAAGATCAGCCAGATCGTGCCTGGTATCGACCTGCTCAATACACGGTTCCGGCAGCGAATGACCGCGCTTGTTTACGCCGTTGAGACGACCCCACCGCCACGGACGCTGGAGGCTCGCCGCGAGCTTGAGAATCTCAATCTCGAGCTTTACCAGCTCTACCGCCAGGCTGGTTTCCACGACCTGGCGCGGGATCGGTTGCAGACGGTCATTCGCGATACCCAGACCGGCGACGTTCCGCCCGAGCTCGTAGCTCAATACCACCTGCAGCTCGACCAGCTCAACGAGCGGATCAGAAAGATAGAGGATCACTTGATCGACCTGCAGACCGAACGACAGGCCGGGCCGATCGAGAAGGCGGCCGCGGCACGAAACCAAGGGGCGCCCGGAATGGCCATCGCCGAGCTCGAGGAAGCCAACCGCGGCAACATGAGCCCGGCTGTGGTCAAGCCCCAGCTCGTCGACTTATACTGCGCCACGGGTCAGCCCGAACGCGCTCTCGAGCTGCTCAACATGGGCGCCCTCGATGACCCCCACCTGGGAACCGAGCCGGGAGCCTCATTTCTGCGTCAGGGGCAGATCTATCTGCTCTTGGGCAATTACCAGACCGCGGCGACCCTCTGGCAGACGCGGGCCATTCCCAAGCTTCGACTGGAGCGTTGCGGCCGAGCATTCTCCATGGGTCAGATCTTGAGGCGGGGCGAGCTCGTCGCCGCGACGAACATCGATCTGAGCATTCCCACGCTGATCAACCGCCAAGCCACGTGGCTCTACGAGCTAGGACTCTGCCAGCTTGAAGCGGGCATGCCGGAAAGCGCCGCCGAGTCGTTCGCCAGCGCACTGAAGCTGGCTCCCGAGATTCCGGTCCGGCCCATCATCGCCTACTATCTCGAACATCTTGGCAAGCCAGCCTCTGAGCTTCCCAAGAAGGCTAAGCCGGCGATCCCCGCACCCAGTTCCGTCATTGATCGACTCAAGACCACCAGTCCGATATCGGCGGTCAAGCCGGCGGAGGCTCCGGCAGGCTCGACCATTCCGGCATCAGGTCCGGCGGACTCGGCCAAGCTAGCGCCTGCGGGCGAAGCAGTCAAGGAAAAGGATCGAAAATCGGGCGAGCCGAAAAGGATCGAAAATCGAGCGCGCTGACCGAGGCAGCGATCGCGGCATGAAACCGGAGGGGTCTGCCGCGGGGCTGCCCGCCGGTCACTCGCCGACTTGCCACCCATTGTCGACCTGGCGGATGACATCCCGAAAATCGCTGTTGGTCGAGTACCTCCAGCCGATGATGTCGCTGCGCGGGAGCAAGTTTACGCATCATTTTGTCGCGGTTGGGTTCGCTGACCGGCTTACATGCATGGCACTTCGCGCGACGTCGCGTAGAAACTCAGACCGGTTCAGGTCCCGACTCATGTTCCTGTTTCCGTTCTCGACCGTGGTCTTGGCGTTGCTCTTGCTCGTGCGCGTTTTCGGAGCTCGGGACGAGTTCGAAGAATGCAGCGAGGATCGGGTCGCGGGGGCGAAACGTGAAAACGACGGCGAGGGCAAGGAGTGCCGCCAGCCCCCCCAAACTGATCACGCAGCCGATTCGAAACGAAGCGGGCTCGTACTTGTAAGCCAGGTGGTGCGTTCCCTCTCGCACTGCCGCTCCGCGCATCACCCGGTTGACGCGATAAATCGGAGCCGGCTTGCCGTCGATCGTCAACTTCCAGCCCGGGTAGAAGACATCAGCCAGCACGACCATTCCTGGAACGCTTAGCCTGGCCTCCATCTCGACGCACTGGGGCGTGGGATACGATACCTTGACCGTCTCCTCCGGTTGCGGTGCCTGGCCAGCAACATAGTCCTTCAGAGCAAGACGCTCGTCTCGGTCGATCCAGACCAGGCGGCGGGGATCGTAGAGGGGCAGACCGGGGTCATGCCAAAACGCGTCGGCAGCGTAGAGGATCTCCTGCATGGGTCCGCCCTGCTCCAGGCGGGAGAGCCCCTTGGTGGCGGGAAAACCGCGAGACTCGTGAACCACCCAGGCGCGGGGATATGCCTGCCGGTTGCGGCGGATTTGAAAATCCTGGTTCTGGATCCATTCTTTGCGGGCTTCCGCCTCCCCGCCCCTCCGGGGGCCCGGCCCCTGGAATCGATCCTGCGGCGGATAGATCCGATCGGTCTCGTGCAGAAACGCCGCGTATCCGCGGTTCTCGTCCATCCAGCCGTTGGGAAACTCTGGCAAGATGAAGTAGCGAGTATTCCACATGTCCACGCCCCTGCGCGGAAAGTAGATGACCTGCTGGCCTGCCTGGGCACCCAGCGGTCGGGCCACCGTCTCGTCGATCGTCCGCGGGAAGCCGGCGAAGTACCACTCGTAATCGTAGAGTTCGGCCACGCCCATCGTGTGCGTGTACTCGATGCCCTCAGTGATACCGTACTTCGGCTGGATGGTGCCCCGCTCCCAGCTCAAGAAATCGAGAACGCGATTGTCCGAGGCGGTCGAGAACCATTTCGGCGGATTCCACTGGGGCATCCGGTGGACCCGAAAGGGGCCGTCCGACGGATTTTTCTGCTCGGCCTCGCGGAGAATTCGCACGGCTTCCGGCTCGGTCTCGAAGAGCTCTTGCGGAACCGTGGCGACGTATCGACCATTGGCAATGCCAAGGTCGGCCGTGGCAGCCAGCACCGCGAGCAGACCCGCTGCCGCCGGTCGCCGCTGCGCGAGCGAAACGACCCCGAGCGTTACGGCCATCATGACCGACCCATGAACAAGGCTTCCGGTGAGCTCGCCGACTGCCAGAACGGCGTCCAGAGGGCCAAATCTGGACATCGCTTTCCTGGCCTCGAGCACCTGTAAGAGCGGCGCCCTCAGAGCGTACACCAGACCGAGAAGCCCCAAACTTACGATGAGAAGACAGGCCGCCAGGCCGAGGGTGGCTCGTTGCCGTCTCGTACGAACGATATCCCAGCCGATACCCGCAAGGGCTGCCGCCGCCAGACTCGTGAACGTGAACAGCTTGGCCGGGAAGCGGAACTGGCGCAGGCCCGGCAAGACGGTCGTCAGCCACCAGTACAGGCTTCCATCGCCGTCGCGGAGATAGCCGTCCTGCCGGATAGGCGTGGTGTCGTAACTGTCCAGCGGACCGATGTCCGGGACGCGAAGACCGGTGGTCTGGGCCAGCACCCGCGCTGCCCAAATGGGGCTCGTGTACGGACCGAGGCTCCCCAGCAGGCTGACGATTAGGATCAATGAAAGCCATACCTGCCGCGCTGACCCATGCCGCAGCCGCAACGCGGAAATCGCGAGAATCAGTCCCAGACTCCCCAGATAAAGCGATGGCACCCAGATTTTCTGGTGCACGCCGGGCAGGCGCAGCGCGTCGATCCAGTAGTCAGAGCGGCAGAAGTTGGTTCCCAGGACGCTGGGCCAGAGAAGCTCGGCCAGGCGGTAGGGCTCGATACTAAAGGGATAGATATCATGCGGTCCTTCGCCGGCGGCCCGCGCGGTTTGCTGGGTGAACTCGATGACCGGCAGAAGCTGTGCGCCGGCCATCGCCGCTGCCACCGCCGCAGCGCCGGCTAGCCCTCGGATCGTTGCCCCCAGAGGCGTGCGCCACCACGATTTGCCCCATCTCAAGAGCACGATTCCGACGACTGTGACCCAGGCCAGAGGTACAACACGATAGACATGATCCATCCAGGGAAGCCCGGGAGTTGGCTTGCCTGCAGGCCGAAGACGAGGAAAAAGCTCAGCCAGGATAAGCGTCAAGGTGATCCATAGGGCCAGACCGACCAGACCGGCAAGGATCAGCCAGGTGCGCTGGACCCAGCGCATCGACATCGGTTCGCCCGCGGTGTCTTCGATTGGACCGGCCCGATGCCGGGCCCTCACGGTTTGTCGATTGCGGGCCCGCGCCCAGGCGAGGCCCACCGCATAGGCTGCCGCACAGAGGCCCAGCAGGTATGCCGACTGGGGATCTCCTCCCAGAACCTGCATGGCCAGCACGACGGCCAGACCTAGCAGAGCCGGCCGGCTCCCTTCGCGGACCCAGCGATCCACCGTGAGAAACCCGAGCGGAAGCCAGGCCGCTCCCACCAGATAAATAATGTTGCAGTACTGAAAGAGGATCGGTGCGCCGAAGGCGTAAGTCAGGGCCGCCAGAACGGAACCTTCCCAACTCATTTTCCAGCCTCGACCCAGCACCAGCATCGCGGCAAAGGCCAGCATGGCATGGAACATTGTGTAGACGCGAGCCGCCAAGGCGTAAGGCAGCAAGGAATAGATCACCTTAAACGGATAGAGCACGGCTGCGGTGGGGTTGCCCAGAAGCGGCATCCCCGAGTTCTCCTCAGGCTCCCAGAGCGGCCAACGACCCTGCTCCCACTCGGTCTGAACGCGCTTGTAAAGCGGATAGTAAAAATGGCCCGCGTCGCGATAACCGAACTGGCCGCCCCGAAACAGCGCCGAGCCGAAACACAAAAGAAAAAGCGCAGTCGTGCAGCCGCCGGTGACCAGCAAGATGGGCCAAGATTCACGCTTCATTAGCTTCTACTTAACCAGGGGACTGAGTCCGCAGACCATCCTATCACGAGGTTTTCGCCGCGGGGCAGAGAACCAAGTCGAGTCGAAGGCACGCGGGACAGCCGGAGTCCCTGCGCAAGCAAAAGGCCCGAGAGCCATGCGCGACTCCCGGGCCTAAGTGAAGCGTTCGTGCCGCAATCGAGGTTTAGTGCGCTGCCGCGGGGTGGAACGTGTTTGCGACTTTCTTGGTGGGCGGAGTGAGCGCTGCGCGCGGGTCGGGCGAGCTGCAGTCCGGACCGGGGGGCAGCGTCGGAAGCAGCTCCTCAAGGGTCTTGTGCTCACCGGTCAGCGCCTTCAGGAACGCCACCAGATCGGCCGATTCCTGGGCGGTCAACTTCAGCGGCTTGATCTCAGGGTCAAGCGACGGGTTCGGATTGCCACCTTTGTCATAGTGCTCGACAACTTCCTCAAGCGTCTTCAAACTGCCGTCGTGCATATAGGGTGCTGACAGCTCGACATCGCGGCAGGTTGGAGTCTTGAACTGTCCCAGGTCGGCGTCACTCTTGGCACCGATCGGCACCGGAGCCCAGCGGCCGATGTCCTTGTGCTTCTTGGTCACGGGATCCCAGCCGATGCCCAGATTATGGAACTGCTCGTCCGTGAAGTTGGAACCGACGTGGCAGACGGTGCACTTCCCTTTCTGAAGCTCAACGCCGGGCTTGAAATCATCATCCGTATTCAGCCGCAGGCCGAAAAGCACCATTCCGCGTTTTTCGCTTTCGCTCAGCGCGGTGTTGTCGCCGGCGTAGTACTTGTCGTACTTCGAGTTGCCGGAAAGCGCGGCGACGCGCTCGAAGGTGGCAATGGCCTTGGCAGCGCCGTCGAGCGTGACGTTCGTGCCGAAGACCTTTTCAAACTGCTGCTTGTATCCCGGAATCGTCCGCAGCCGCTCGATCATGTGCTGGTGCTTCTGCCCGCCCATCTCGACGGGATTGACCATCGGACCCGCGGCTTGCCCTTCCAGCGAAGGTGCCCGTCCGTCCCAGAACATCGTCTTGCCGAAGGCGGTGTTGAAGACGGTCGGAGCGTTGCGATTTCCCTTCTGGCCCTCAATGCCCGTCGAGGTCGGTCCGCCGTCCGACCACCCCTTGGCCGGGTTGTGGCAGGTCGCGCAGCTCACCGTTCCATCCAGCGAGACCCTCGGATCGAAGAAAAGCTGCCGGCCTAGCTCGTATTTGCCTTTGGTAATGGGATTGGACGCCGGGACAACGACCTTGGGAGTCAGCGGCTGCAAGCCGGCTGGCACGGTAACCGTCATCGGCTCGTCCGAGATCAAGTCGAGATTGGGGTGTTGCCAGAGGTAATCGGCCGGGCTCGTTGGGTCCTCTTCGGGAGGCTTGTGTGGCTCTTCCTGAGCCATCACAGCGCTACCGATCCTGCTAGCCTGGCCCGACACGACAGAAATCGAGAACAGAGCAGGCATCAGGAACGCCAGCAAATTCTTGGGATAGCGCATGAGGGTTCTCCGGTACAGTGTCCGCTGGCAATCTCCGCCTGGGACGAGCGGCGCGCAGCTCAAGCGAAGTGCATGCCAGCACGGATACACTTGGTCGCAATTTGCAATATTCACGTGAGACTGCCAAGCGCAGAAATCAGACAGCCTCGTACTCTTTGCGGCTGAGCGTCACTTCTTCTTGGCCAGCAATCCTTCCGCATTTCGTTGCGCACTCTCGACCAGCTCTTCCCATTTCTCCTCAACGTAAGTCGGCGGACCACCCTTGACCGCTACGTGATAGGCAACGTCCATGGTGTCTACCATGTCGATCGCATCCCAGGGGCAGACTTGAGCGCAGTGTTTGCAGCCGATGCAGCGGTCCAGGTCGATGTCGCAAAACCCTTGCAGTCCCGAATATTCGGTCGGGTTGACTTTGTAAATGCAATCCACGGGGCACACTTCCACGCACGCCTCACAACCGGTGCAGCCGTCTGCGTGAATCACGGCCAAGATCTTGGGGATAACCTTGCGAGGTTTGCCAGCCAGGGACGATGCTGCCATGTCTCTTCGAGTCCCGAATTATAAGACCAGATCGCCGCAAGGCGGGGGGCATTAAACCCGGTTAATCGCTTGCAGGCACTTGGAGTAAGCCACAACTACCTTAGCGTACCCGGGCTCGGAACGCGACAGCATCACCTGAGGCCCAGGCTATCGAGAATCATTATCGGTACGTAGGTAGCAAGCGTCAAGGAGGTCTCGCGTTTCCTGGACGCGAGGGCGGCGGGCCAGAAGCTGTTTTCGGGCAGTTCCCGGCCATCGTCGTTGGAACGGAACGTCCAGGCCGCCGGCAGGACCAACCGGTCACTCTTCTTGCCCGCTTCCGTGAAGAGGGCTGCGCACCGGAATGTCATGGGCGAGCCGACCGGAAATCATCAGGCTCTGGCGGGACTGGCTTCGGTTTAGGTCTTACTCGATCCTTGCCACGGGAGGTCGGCGCGGCTCATCGATCAGAAGAAATGTCCTGACCCGGCTGCAGGAAGGTTGGCGTTGCGGTCGGCTGAATGGGGAACTGACCGGAGCGGTGCTTGCGGGCCGCCTCGACGTAGTGCCGCCAGGTTCGGTCGATCCGGGCCCGCGCGGAATCTTCGACGGGCCGGATGATTCTTGCCGGCGAGCCGACGACGAGCGACCCTGGTGGGATGTCGGTGCCTTCGAGTACCAAGGCCCCCGCGCCGATGACCGAGCCGGTGCCGACCTTCACGCGATTAAGCAAGATCGCTCCCATGCCGATCAAGCACTCGTCCTCGACGATGCAACCGTGCAGGATAACCCTGTGGCCGACTGTGACGCGATTGCCAATCAGGCACGGAACTCCGGGATCGGCGTGCACCATCGTGAGGTCTTGAAGGTTCGTGCCCGCGCCGATTTCAATCCGCTCGGTGTCGCCGCGGATCACGGTGTAATACCAAACGCTCGCTTCTGGCCCGAGCCGGACGTTTCCCAGGACGATCGCGCCGGGCGCGATGAATGCGGAGGAATCGATCATGGGTGAAAACGAGGCCTCCAGTCCCCTTTGGGCCCGTAACATCCCCCAGAACCATATTCAGCCAGAGCGGATTGTACCAATAGATGCGCCAGGAGCGCGGCGTTCGAGGCGGCCTGAAACCCAGGCTCACCCTGACCGCCACGCTCACACGTCGAGGTTAACCGTACTCCGGAGAAGTGGACATGAGCTGCGCCTTGTATCTACCCACACTAGTCGTCCATCCGAATCGGCTCTCTGGCAAGGGCGGCAGCGAGCGTGGCCCGGCGCGTGAGGAAACGCTTGACCGACGGAGACAGCAGATAAACCGAGAGTGACGCGTAGATCAAAATGACAATAAATCCAAGCGCGATCCTTTCCTGGTCGAGACGCTCGGCGATGGGTTTGATCTCGATCTTTTCACCGCTGAGAGAGTCGCGGTTGTTCCTTTTGGTGACGTGCACCAAGACGGCTTCCTGGTCGGCAAAGTTGGCCTCGTAGATGGGCACGGCGATCAAGAAAGCCAGGTTGACCAGGACCCCGAGCGTCAGTGCCATCATAAGGTACTTGGCCGACCGCCCATTGAGAAACTGGACGGCACCGAGGATGCCGAAGCCCGAGACGCCGGCCAGGCAGAGCCAGCCGTACAGGCTAATTCCCGCCTGGGTGCGGACCGACTGCACCAGCCCGAGCACGAGCAGGATAACTGCGGCGAGTGCGCACAGAAAACCCGTAATCGAGACGTGTAAAGGTGCCTCCGGGGGCGGAGGAGGGGGGGGAGGCGCCAGGTCATCTTCCAGATCGACGCGAATTCCCGTTTCCTGGTCCACGCCGCAACTCGCGCAGATTGACATCCCGATGGGGACGTGCCCGCCGCACTGGCTGCAGCGACGCGACCGCGCACGGGCCTCGGCCGCCGTATGCTTTTTCTTCCGCGCCGGCTGCTCTCGAAAGAGGGCCTCGGCATCGCTCAAGGCCGAAGCTGCACCTCCGCCGGCCGACTTCTCGACCGATGCACCTGTTCCCATGGGGGCACCGAATCGATCGCGCAGGTCCGACTCCGCGGTCGGAATCCGCAGCTCGTCGACGGAGGGCGGCCGCTTGGCGAATTCGCCCGACGAGATCAACTCGGCATGAACGGCCGCGGGAGAAGTGGATTTGGAATTCAGGTCGGCTTCGCTGGCCGCGAAGCGATTCCCACATTTCGGGCACTTCAGCTTCTTACCGGCCGTGATGGAGGCCGGTAAGTTGAGCACGATTCCACATTTCTGGCACAAGATGGTGCGTGACATGGTTCCGATCGCCCGATGCCCTAATTTCGTCACAGCCTTGTTCGTTAACTCCTGAACCTATCCGTTTTGGTCAGCCAAGTTCTCGAGCTCGATGCGGTTCCAGACATGGCTTTCCATATTAACCAACATCCAGACTCGCTATCACCGAAAAAAAATTTTCCGCCGAATACTTTAGAAGCCGCGGTCGCCATTACGAAGCATGAGCTCACCGGCCACGCTTGCTACGGGAGGTCGACGGGGGAAAAGTGCTGCGGTTTTCTCAGGGTCAGAGGCGGTGGTCTCAGGGCACCTGGCTGACCTTTGGAAATTCGCCGGATTCGACGATTTGCTTGGTCACAAGGTGGCGGTGGTCGAACATTCGCCGCAATTTCGACTCGACGAACCAGCCTCCGAGAAGATCACCCAGCTTGCCCAGGGGTGGAAGATAGTCGACTTCGTCACGAAGGACCGTTTTTCGCTGGCCATCGTCGAGGAAAAAATGCGGTGATACCAGTGGGCGAAGGGCCCGCGCACCTGTCGGTCGGCGAACATCCTGACGGGTTCGTATTCCGTATGCTCGGCAATTCAGAGCCTGAGCAAGGGGCCGACTCACGTCCTCAAGACTACCCGCGAACCCGGCCGTAGCGACTTGGGCAGTTCGACAACCTTGACTTTCTCCCATGGGGGAATCAAGCGATCGAAAGCCCCTCAGCTTTCGTGAAACGCGAAGACCTCCCGGGGCGATGCGGCGATGCGCGATTCCCTGACAAAATGGTGCATTCGCTCTCTGCTTTCTGTGCTGGCCCGAAGTGTCTCCCAGCCTTACGGCGCGGTCGCAAGCCCAACGGATCGATTCTACCCAGAATGGTGAGAGCGAGTGCTCCTCATGTCAAACTGATCTTCGACAGTATACAGCCGCAACATCTTGTAGTGCAGGCATTTGCAGATTTACATGCGCGGCGTGGCACCAGGATCTGGCGGCGTGGCGGCGGGCTCTGGGGCGGTTTGTTGCAC
>JBKQMU010000038.1:0-4520 GCA_052146555.1 Isosphaeraceae bacterium | reverse complement strand
AGCAACAACGCGGGAGAGCCTGGTTTGGTCGCAAGTCACAGCGGTTTGAACGACTCCTCTATCCACCACGGCCCTATATACGACGCCAGGCGGCTGTGGCCGGGAACTTATGAAACAGACATCTAGCTCGTGCAACCACACTTCGCCCGACGACAGGACGGCCGCTGCCGTCTGGCGCGGTACACGCGGCCTTAGCCCCATTTCGTGGAGCAACCGTCGCACAATCCCGTCGGTGAATCGGGTCGCCCGCTTCGGCGGCCGAAAGCCATCCCGGTCGAGGATCGTCGCGATCACCTTCGGCCTCGCTCCAAGTTCGTGGAGTGCTGCGAGTCGAGCCGAAAGTGATTGCCATTGTTGTTGATCTTTATATCGATTCACTTCCCTGGGCAGAGTCCGCTCCCGCACCGCCCCTCCGGCCCATTCGACTCGCGCTCTGACATGATCACCTCCTGAATCAACGGTCAGCACCACCCGGTCGATGAGGAGCCTCACGATCTGGCGCCGGTCCGCGTGCGTCGTCGTAGGGGCATGCCACAAGGTCGGGACTTCCGCGGCCAGGCGGCGGATCCGCTCCCGGTCGGCCTCCCCCAGAAGTCGCGGCTGCGCCCTGAGGAGACGATCGAAGTCCTCCTCCACCTTCCGGACGGTCTGCAACGCCTCATCCCAGCGACGCTCCAGGGTGCGGCCCACCAGTCGATTCTCCGGCTCGCAGGCGTGGTACTGCCGGCCAGCCCTATCGGCTTCGTACCGCGCCCGCTCGACCCGACGCTCCCAGTCGCGGATCACCTGACGTCGCTGTTCATCGGCCCGGGATGCGGCCTCGAGGCTGGCGTCCAGGGCCGCCGGTCGCAAGGCCCCAAGGACCTCTTGGGCCACCCAAGCCTCGACCTCGATCGCCGAGGCCGATTGACACAGGGGCAGGCCATAGTCCGACCGCAACGTGCTGCAGACGTACGCGGGGCGGTGACCGCTCCGCCTGTAGCGCACGTACATCCGATGCCCACATCGCCCGCACCACACCACGCCCGCCAGCAAGGCGGCCCCGTCCCGGACCGCGCCGGCCGACTCGGCTCGCGACCGGTTCACCGCCATCTGCCTCTGGTTCACCTCGAACCGCTCCCAGCTGATGTACGCCGGGTGTCGGTCCCTCAAGAAGACCTGGCACTCCTCTGTAGCCAGACCGCTACCGCGGCCGCTCTTGGGACTGCCGGGTTTCCGGCGACGCGGATCGACCGGACGAAATCCATAAATGTAAGCTCCTGCATAGATCGGATGGCGGAGGATGTGGCGGATGGTCTCCCGGCATGGGGGCCGCCAGTCCAGTTCTCCCCGGTTGGGCCCGCCTCGCCGACGTAACGGCATCCGGATGCCGCAGGCGATCAGATGACGGAGGACCCCGTGCACCGTCCCCTGGCGATCGAACTGATCGAAGACCAGGCGGACGATCTCCTGGACCTGCTCGTCCGGGTCCAAGGCGACCTCTCCGGCTGGCGACTTGACGTACCCGACCGGGACAGCGACCACCAACTCCTCGCGACGAGCCTTGTTCAACTTTCCCTGCCACATCCTTTGTTTGAGAATATGCAGTTCTGCTTCATTCATCATGCCGGTGAGCCCGAGCAGCAGGCGATCCGAGTATTCGGTCGGGTCGTAGATCGATTCCGCGTCGGCGAGCAGGACGCGGAACCGGGCGCAGAGCTCGATCAGCTGGTGCCAGTCCTTGCAGGACCGGGCCAGCCGACTCATCTCCAGCCCGAGGATCAACCCCACCCGATCCAGTGCGACCTCGGCGAGTAACCGCTGGAACCCTGGCCGTCCTTCGATCGATTGCCCGCTCTTTCCCAGGTCATCGTCGATCACCTGGACCTGGGGCCGCGGCCATCCCAGGTCGACGGCCCGATCGGTCAAGGCATATTGGCGGGCGGTGGATTCCTGATGTTCGAGAACCTGCTGCGGCGTTGACTGCCGGACGTAGACGACCGCGGCCCGGTCGAGATGCCAAGACTTGAGCTTGGGGGACGATGGCGCGTCACGCGAGAAGGTGGTCATGACTTCCCTCCCCCAGCGCAGCCGCGTCGGTGTCCAAGGGACGTGCGAGGAGTTCGGCGAGGAGACGTTGGAGCTTCCGCCGACGATCTGGCGGGAGTTGGGCCCAGATCGCGGTCAGTGGGTTCGGCGGAGAAACCGGGGGCGGGGGGGGGACGCGAGTGGATTCACTGTTGAGCATGAGCTGCCTCCGTGGTTCTGAGGGCTTCTGCCGCTTCACGCGGCCAACGCCAACAGGGCGTCTACGGCGATGGTAACCGGCCCTTCCAACAGCGCACAAGTTATCGCTTCGTGGGTCGTCTGGCTGGGGGATCTCAATACCCCAGTGCCCCCGAGCAGCTCGCGCAAACCGCTTGACGTCCAGCGTCAGACTGCTGATGTAGTAGCGGACTTCAACGGTCTCCTTGCCGTCTCGAAGGCAGCGGGACGTTGCTATGGCGATCGACTTCAGCCCTTTCCGCCGCATGAACTGGGGAAGTTTCTCGGGGGCCGGCAGTTGGAGATAAGTTCGCATCTCCTCACGACCATGCCCCTTCTCCGTCGTCATATGCTCCTGCGCATCGGCCAAGTCCCCCTTGAGCTGTTCATCAATATAATCGATCACCGCTTGATGCAGCGTCTCTTGGTTCCCCTTCAGTGCCAGCACATAGTCGGCCTCGACCTCGATGATCTGCGCCGCAATCGCCTTCTGGGTCCCCATCGCGTCGATGGTGATGATCGCCCCTTGGATGTCCACCAGCCTCAGAAGCTCAGGAATTGCCGTGATTTCGTTCGATTTCTCAGCGCACGCCACTTGCCCTAACGACAGGCCGAACTCGCTGGCCCAGACGCTGACTGAATGCAAGGCGCCCAGGCCGTTCTTGCGATCGTGGCTCCGCCGTGCGGTCTTGCCGTCGACCGCCAGGATGGGTTGCTCCACTCCGGTCGCCGCGGTCGCCTCGGCACGCAACGACTGCAGCCAGTTGGCGAAGCAGGCCTGGAAAGCGGCCGGTTTCAAGGCCATGAGGAGACGGCGGAAGACATCCTTACTGGGGACCCGTTGGGCAAGTCGAGCACCTGCAGGAGAAACTCTTGTTTCAGGACAGCCCACTGTGCGATTGCCGTCGGCCCGCCGGCACCCGCGAGCACCGCCAGCAAAGCGATGACGACCACACTCAGCAAGGGGTGCCGGAGGTTGACCTCGGAGCGCGGGTCCTCCAGTTCCTCGAAATGCCGAACGATCTCATCGATCCCGATCCGTTGCGTGTCTGCCATGGTTCACCCCCTGGTGCATTGCTCTTGGGGAAGCCACACAGGGGAGGTATACACAAAAACGACTCAGGGCGCAAGCATTACAAATTACCAAAATTACCTATAAGTGCGCGCTGGCCCTGTGACCGAGGGTTGTCACGCCGACGTGGTCGCGAAGCTGGAGAATTTCAATCCGCTCTGGTCGGTCAAGGACCGGATCGGCGTGGCAATGATCGATGCGGCCGAGGCCGAGGGCCGGATCACGAAGGACACGGTGATCATCGAGCCAACCAGCGGCAACACGGGGATCGCACTCGCCTTCACATGCGCGGCCCGCGGTTACCGGCTGGTGGTGACGATGCCCGAGAGCATGAGTCTCGAGCGGCGACGGTTGATCAAAGCATTCGGCGCCGAGATCGTGCTCACGCCGGCTGCCGAGGGGATGCCTGGCGCCGTACGCAAGGCCGAAGAGCTGATCCGGAACACGCCCAACGCCTTCATGCCCCAGCAGTTCAAGAACCCAGCCAATCCCGAGATTCACCGCCGAACCACCGCCGAGGAGATCTGGCGCGACACGGAGGGGAAGATCGACATTTTGGTGGCGGGCGTCGGTTCCGGCGGCACGATCACCGGCTGTGGCGAGGTGCTCAAGAGCCGAAAACTATCGCTCAAGGTGATCGCCGTCGAGCCTTTGAACTCGCCGGTCCTCAGTCAGTCGCGGCATCACGAGCCGATCCGTCCTGGGCCGCACAAGATCCAGGGCATCGGAGCAGGGTTCATTCCCGACATTCTCAACACGACGGTCATCGATGAAGTGATCACGGTCCGCGATGACGAGGCTTTCGAGATGGCCCGCCGGCTAGCCCGTGAAGAAGGCATGCTTTGTGGCATCTCCTGTCGAACGGCCGTCGCGGGCTCGGTCGTCGCCGCGATGCGTCCGGAGAATGCCGGCAAGCTGCTCGTGGTCATTCTTCCCGACCTGGGCGAGCGCTACCCTAAGTTGCGCAACAGGTGGGGTGAACAATTCGGTTTCCCAGGGAAATCCATACGCAAGAGCTCCAGGTCTTCACTACATTTCGCGATCGGGAGTCAGCCGCTCGGGGAGGCTGAGCTGCATTGCGGCCAGGATCTTGGCTTGCTCGGGACCTGGGCGGGCAACCCGGCGCAGGGCCAGCTTCCGGCCGTCGGTCGTCTCCAGCAGGATGTCGCCAATCTGGAGGCTGCCCAACGTCCTCAGGATGACC
>JBKQMU010000037.1:0-30694 GCA_052146555.1 Isosphaeraceae bacterium | reverse complement strand
GCGCGATTCGCCTACGACGCGTATCGCCGGCTGATCGACATGTTCGGGTCCACGGCGATGGATGTGGATCATGACGAGTTCGAGCACGAGCTATCTGCTCTCAAGAAGGAGCGCCGTGTCAAGCTCGACACCGAATTGAACGAGTCCGACTTGAAGGAGCTGGTGCGGCGGTACAAGGCAGTTTACGAAAAGCACGTGGGTGAGCCGTTTCCCCAGGACGCCAAGGATCAGCTCTGGAAGGCGATCATGGCGGTCTTCAATAGCTGGATGGGCAACAAGGCGGTCCAGTATCGCCGGATCGAACGGATCACCGGCCTGTTGGGCACGGCGGTCAATGTCCAGGCCATGGTCTTCGGCAATACCGGCACCAACTCCGGTACGGGGGTTGCCTTCACCCGCGATCCCAACAATGGCGAGGACGATTTCTTCGGCGATTACCTGATCAACGCCCAGGGCGAGGACGTCGTGGCCGGCATCCGCACGCCGGAGCCGATCGCGCAGCTCCATTCCGAGATGCCCAAGGTCTATCAACAATTGATGGATATCCGCAAGAAGCTCGAGTCGCACTACAAGGAAATGCAGGATATCGAGTTCACGGTGCAGGATGGCACTCTCTACATGCTCCAGACCCGAACCGGCAAGCGGACCGGATCGGCCGCGGTCCGGATCGCCGTCGAGATGGCCGACGAGGGACTCATCGACCAGGCGACCGCGATTGCGCGTGTCAGACCGGACAGCTTGAATCATCTGCTGTTGCCTCAGCTCGATCCCAAGGCCAAGGGAGCGGTCGTCGCCAGGGGCATCGCGGCGAGCCCGGGCGCGGCTTGCGGCAAAGTCATTCTCTCGGCCGTGGCCGCGGTCGAGCACCATGAGAAACATCCCGACTCCCCGATTCTCTTGGTCCGCCAGGAGACCAGCCCGGAGGATGTCGCGGGCATGCACCTGGCCAAGGGCATCCTCACGGCCACCGGCGGCAAGGCCAGCCACGCGGCGGTGGTCGCCCGCGGCTGGGGCAAGCCCTGCATCGTCGGCTGCGACGCCATCGCCATCGACGAGAAGAAGGGTACGATCAACATCAGCGGCAAGGTGGTCAAGGTCGGCGATTTCGTGACCATCAACGGCACGACCGGCGACGTCATGATCGGCAAGGTTCCGACCGTCGATCCCACGATCTCCGGTCACTTTGCCGAGCTGATGTCGTGGGCCGACAAGGCGCGGACGCTCAAGGTCCGGACCAATGCCGACACGCCCGAAGACGCCGTCAAGGCGCGCTCCTTCGGCGCCGAGGGCATCGGCCTTTGCCGCACCGAGCACATGTTCTTCGAAGGTCAGCGGATCGTCGACATGCGGAAGATGATCCTGGCTGACGACGAAGAGGGGCGGAAGAAGGCCCTCTCCGGGCTTGAGCCCTACCAGAAGCAGGATTTCATCGGCATCTTCGAGGCGATGGACGGCCTGCCGGTGACCATCCGCCTGCTCGATCCGCCGCTCCATGAGTTCCTGCCCCACGACGAGGCTGGCCAGGGCGAGGTCGCGCGCCAGCTCGGCATCCCCATCGAGAAAGTCAAGCGCCGGGTCGAGCAGCTTCATGAGGCCAACCCGATGCTTGGCCTCCGCGGCTGCCGCTTGCCGATCATATTCCCCGAGATCGGCGACATGCAGGTCCGGGCCATCCTCGAGGCCGCCATCGAGGTCAAAAAGAAGGGTAAGACCGTCCTGCCCGAGATCATGATTCCGTTGATCGGCACGGTCGAGGAGCTCTCTTTCCTCAAGAAGCGGGCGTTGGCTGTCGCCGAAGAAGTTTTCAAGGAGGCCGGCACCAAGGTCGAGTTCTTGATCGGTACGATGATCGAGATTCCTCGCGCAGCGCTCACGGCCGACCAGATCGCCGAGGAGGCCGAGTTCTTCTCGTTCGGCACCAACGACCTGACCCAGCTGACCTTCGGCTTCTCGCGCGATGATATCGGCTCGTTCATGCCGATCTACATCGATCAGAAGATCCTTCCGGTCGACCCGTTCCAGACCCTGGACCAGAAGGGCGTTGGCCAGCTTGTCGAGATGGGCACGGCCAAGGGTCGCAAGGCCCGCCAGGAGAAGCACAACCAGCATCTGAAGGTCGGCATCTGCGGCGAGCACGGGGGCGATCCCGACAGCGTGGTCTTCTGCCATAACGTCGGCATGGATTACGTGTCGTGTTCTCCGTTCCGCGTTCCGATCGCTCGCCTGGCCGCCGCTCAGGCCGCGCTGGCCGGCGGAAGCTCGATCGCTCGCGACAAATGATCACATGAGTGATTGGCCGGTCCACCGGGGCGATTGCCCATCCGGACTGTGACCATCGGTAGCTCCAGCGGCCGCCCGGATTCGACCCCGGGCGGCCGTTTTCGTTTGATGGATGGCTCGACTGCGGCGGGAGGTCAAGCAGGCTCTCGATGACGGTTCGCGACGCTCGTGCGCCAAGACGGCGGCGACGTGCTTCGAGATCCTCAAAGTGGAGCAGGGTCCGTGGATCTTTGCGCGGGTGCGAGGGATCGACCCGATGAATAACGCGGCAGAGCGGGCGTTGTGGCATGCAGTAATCTGAGGTCGCATCAGCGGCGGAACCGACAGCGTGCACGGGAGCAGGTTCGTGGAGCGCATGCTCACAGTCGTTGTGACCTGTAGGCAACTGGGCAACAATGTCTTGGATTACCTGCCATCGTGCTTTGAGGCATCCCGTCAACGCCAATCCATTTCCTCTCTCCTGCCGGCCACCACCACCGAAATCAAGGCTGCCTGATCCCAGCGATCACATCCGGTGAGCCCCTGCCCGTGTGCTAAAGCTGTATTTCTCCAACAGTTTGGGCAGTACCCTTGTGAGTGTTCTAAGCTTGAGCGTCAGAGTCAGGGGCCTCAAGCGAAGCTGACCGTCGTTTCGAGCGACCTTGGAATTGATCCGATGCCGAACATCCTCCTCACTGAGAAATGCGTCCGGTCATGCCCGTACTGCTTCGCAAGAGATTACATGGCTGGGCGTGTTCATAAAACGCTCTCATTTGAAAATCTAATCTACTTGTTGGACTTCCTCGAAACCTCGAACTACAAGCGGGTCTCATACCTCGGGGGCGAGCCGACCCTCCACCCGGAGTTTGTGGATTTCGTGCTTTACGCCTTGCACCGAGGCTTTCATGTGGCTGTTTTCACGAGCGGGGTAATCTCCAAATCGAAAATCACGGCACTTGAAAATAACCTTGCCGACACCTTGAGCGATAAACTGTCGTTCGTGTGCAACCTTAACAAACCCACCCTTTCGTCCAAGGCTGAGATCGAATCGATCGGACAGTTCTTGGGAGCATTCGGGCGATTGACATCTCCAGGTTTCAACATCTACGAGGTCGACTTCGATCCCAGATTTATCCTTGAACTCATATCGCAATACGGGCTTCGAAAGCAATTGCGACTGGGGCTTGCCCACCCGATTCCCGGTCGCTTAAACACGTGTTTGACTGTATCTGAGCTCCCCGCGATGGCACGCCGGCTGACCGAGTTCCTCCCATTCTTAGAGGACGCGGGCATCCGTCCTCAACTGGATTGCGGCATGCCGCTTTGCCTCTTCTCAGACTCCGAACTTGGGACTTTGTTCCGACTCTCGGAGGGGAACCTGCGCTTCAGTTGCGGGCCCGCCGTGGACGTCGGGCCCGACATGAACGTTTGGTGCTGTTTTCCTCTGTCCGAGCGGAACCGGAGATCAATCTACGACTTCAACTCTCTCGAGGAGGTCATTGACTACTACAAGAGTACTCAAAAGGACCTCAGGCCGGAGCAGAGTGGGATCCTGGCGGGGTGTAAGACGTGCCGGATGAGGGAGAACGATTTCTGCTCGGGCGGGTGTTGTGCTCACTTGATCCGCGACAACTAACAAACGGGGCGGCCGATGTTACCCGAAGCTCGTACCCTGGTCTGTCCTTTTCCGAGCACGGCCTTTTGCGAGTTGCGCGATGTATCGGTGGTGGTCCGCACAACGGAGGGCGGGGACTTTCTTCCTTCGATCGCTTCGGCTGCACGTCGACAATCGCTGAACGTTGAAGCTGTTTGGATGCATTCCTCCAACTCGGTCAGTGATCTGACTCTATCACTGGGTGAAGACGGGCCGCCTGTCGTCATCGAGACAACAAGACTTGGGCCCGTCGCGGAGGTCCTCACTCGCTTGGATGAACTCCGCACTGCGCGGGTGAACATCCTTGTATCCCCGGCTATCCGCGAGAACTGTGTTGCGGTCCAGATCCTCGCTTCTCTGGGCGTAAAAGCGGCGATCGGCTTGCACTCAGGGCCGGTAGACTGGGATGCCTGCACCGACCTGGCCTATTACGCATTCTACTCCGGAACCCGTAAGGTGGCGATCGAGCCGTTCACTTTCATGGCGAAGAACTACCGCCGGAAGTGCATCGACATTGGGGAGCCATTCCTCGATTCGCCGCGAAGGTATCTTCACCTCTCTCCGGAAGGAAAGGTCGCTCTAACGCCGGCGCACCTGTCGCGCGGTGGGTTCCTCTCTGAAACCGTAAAATCAATCTCTGAGTCCACACCAACGGGCGAGGATGTCGGGGATGCAAGCCATTCCCTCGCCCACCTGCTCGAGTTCGACGGCTGCTCAGTCTGCCAGGGATGGAGGTTGTGCGGTGGTCGGTTCGCCGGCGAGCGGGACGGGGAGGGCCGCTGTCGCGAGTTCTTCACCCAGATTCTTGAAGCCATCGAATTCTGCCAGGGCGCCAACGAAGGGTTATGAGTATCCGAGCCCGGCATGCGTCAGCCGACCATCCGATTGCCATTGCCCGAGGACGGCACTCGCTGGAGTGGCGGGTCATAAGCCAGGAACAACGGCCATGATCACCATTATTTTCAAGCCCCTTGAGGTGTGCAACGCGCGCTGCGTTTATTGTGATGTCATCAAGAAGCAACAGACGAAGGTCATGGACCTCAGTCTCCTTGAGCTTGTCTTTTCCCGCATCGGTAACTTTCTCCACGCGAAACCACAAGAATTGTTGAACCTGATCTGGCACGGGGGTGAGCCCACTCTGCTCGGCGAAGACTATTACCGCAAGGCGTTTGAGTTTCAAGAGAGGTACTGCTGTGGGGCGGCGCGGGGGAGAGTTCGTCACTTTGTGCAGTCGAATTTGACTCGATTGACTCAAGGCGTCGTCGACGCGTTTCTAGCCCTTGGTATCGACCGAGTGGGATCGAGCTACGACCCGATTCCAGGTATCCGGGGCATGGGTCCGGAAAGGGACTCGCGTCTCTACAACCGTTTGTTCTTCAAAGGGGCCCGACTCCTCGAGAAGAATGGGATGTCGTGGGGGCTGATCTACACCGTCAACCGCAAGTCTTTGGAACGACCCCGTGACATCTTTAATTTTCTAACTAATCTCAACCCGTCGAGTTCACCAGCTTTTAATAAGATATATGGCTACGGTGAAGATATTCATGGACTTAACATTAGCCAGGAAGAATACGCGCAGTTCCTGGGCGATCTTTTCCCACTCTGGTGGGAGAACCAAAAGAGGTACGGAGCGGTAAGGCCGTTCGAGTACCTTACCAGCGCAGTCCGTGGGGGACGCAGCAAGCCGGTGTGTGAGCACTCCGGTCTGTGCGCGAACCGATGGGTATACATCGGCCCCACTGGTGATTCCTCTCAGTGCGGGCGGGGCGGTGATTTCAACGCAATCTCGTATGGGAACATCCGTGACCGTTCTCTCGAGCAGATCCTCTACGATGAGAAACGGCAACTGATCGCACGGAGGAACAGTCTCCTCCCGTCGACCGAGTGTTCAGGGTGCCGCTTATGGGGACTTTGCCATGGAGGTTGCCCTATGGACGCCCTCATCGATCGAGGCAGCTTCCTTCGAAAGTCGGCGAATTGTGGGTGGCTTAAGATATTTATAGAGCGATATTTCGAGCCACTAACCGGTCTGAAAGTCGACATGATGCCGGAGCCCACGGTCCATTCTCTCGGATAGCGAGAGTGCGAGTCGGCCGTCGAGTTGCTCCGCGAACAGGCCGGCATGATCATCGCAAGCATTTCGCCGCTCTCGACGCCGACGACGCCTTGAAAAGCATGGTCCTGCGCGAAGAGGGCAAGCGCCGGGTCGACTTATCCGCTTTCGCAGCGACGCCCGGCTGCTTAAAGTTTCCCAACGCCCCTTGGCACGTCCGAACCTTAACCGTGTTCAGAGTAACCGCTGTTCCCGTACGTCGCGCAGTCGAGGTAGACGACCGCGTATCCAGTGCTTGTGGGGCCCGTGCTTGCACGTGCACACATGGTGACAATAGCAGTCCCAGCAGCACAAGAGATCTTGGCCATCCTCTTCATCGCGTTGCGGCGGCCGTGGCTGAAATCGGAGTCTTGTCTGTTCTCGAGCATCGTATAATCTTCCTTTTGACGCAAACTCGTGGATTCGCCGTCGCTTCGTCCCTATCGCTCGCAATTCATACAACTCTGCGCGGGACAACGAACCCATCAGCTAATCTTAGTCTAGTTCCCTAACTGGAGTTTTGCAAAGCCAGCCTAGGCCCAATTGGGCAATCACATGACCAAACAGCCGCTCCCTCTCCGTTACCTGCTGGATCGCCCAAGCCAGCGTGGCAAAGGTTTTCCCGAAGCATTGCTCTACAGACTTTGCCGATTGTCGTCAGCCGATGGAGCGCCCACTCACGCGCACAGCTATGCCGCAACCGGCTCATCAAGAGACTATACGCCAGCATGACCAGATACGGAAAGACGATGCCTCCTCCTGCCGGGAGAGGGGGATCAAGCCCTGGGACGGCTGACCGGCTCACCGGATCACTTCCTTCCGATAGTGACCGATGACCGTCTCGACGGCCCGCCGCCATCGCTCAATCGCTCTGGCGCGCCAGGCGTAATCGCGCGCGGGGGCAAACGTTTGGCCTCCCGAGTCGAGCAATTCCAGCGCGATCCTGCGATCCGCCCAGAGCCCGGCTCCCAGCCCCGCCAGGAGCGCTGCGCCCATCGCGGTGGACTCAGTCTGCGGGCTGCGGCGAACCGGCCGGGCTAGGATATCTGCCTGGAACTGAAGAAATGGATCGGACCGCGCCATGCCTCCGTCGGCTTTGAGGTCGGCAAGGGGCCCTTCCAAATCATCTTCGACGGCCTCGATCAGATCGGTGATCTGGAAGGCGACGCCTTCGAGCGTGGCCCGGGCGACATCGCCCAGGCTGGTACCTCGGGAAAGGCCAAAGATCGTGCCCCGGGCACTTGGCTCCCAGAAAGGTGCACCCAGGCCCGTCAGCGCGGGCACGAAGATCAGCTCGCTATTGGGGTCGGCCTGCTGGGCGAGCGCTCCAATCTCAGGCGCTGCGCCAATGGCTTTCAGTCCGTCCCGCAGCCACTGGACCGCCGCGCCAGCGATGAAGACGCTCCCTTCCAAAGCGTATTGCGGCGGCTCGTTTCCCAGCGAGGCAGCCCGGGTCGCCAGCAGCCCTTTTTTGGACAAAATCATCCGGCTGCCCGTGTGCGCCAGCAGGAAGGCCCCCGTCCCGTAGGTGCACTTGGCTTGCCCGGCGTCCAGGCAGCCCTGGCCAATGAGCGATGCCTGCTGGTCCCCGGCCACGCCGGAGATCGGAATGCCATCGGGAAGATAGTCCAGGCCGTGCGTGACGCCAAAGTCGCCAGAGCTGGGACGAATCTCGGGCAATATCTCCGGCGGAACGGCGAACACCTCACAAAGGGGCTGGGCAAATGCGCCGGTTTGGAGGTCCATGAGGAGGGTTCGAGAGGCGTTGGTGACGTCCGTGAGGTGCTGCCGGCCGCCGGTCAAATGCCAGATCATGAGCGTATCGACAGTCCCCGCGGCGAGCTCGCCTCTGGTCGCTCGGGGGCGAGCACCAGGGACATGATCGAGAATCCACGCAATCTTGGTGGCCGAAAAGTAGGGATCGATGACCAGGCCTGTACTTGCACTGATCCAGTCTCTATCGCGGTGCAGCCGCTCACAGATCGCCGCGGTGCGGCGATCTTGCCACACCAAGGCTGGGGCGATCGGCCGGCCCGTCGCGCGGTCCCAGATGATCGTGGTCTCCCGTTGGTTGGTCAGTCCAATGGCCGCGATCCGCTCGGCCTTCACCCCCGCGTCGAGGATCGCCATGGTCACCTGAGAGCCAACTGAGGCGACCAGGGCGTCCGGATCGTGCTCGACCCAGCCCGACCGGGGGTAAACCGGCGGGACCTCCATTTGCCCCTGTCCCACCATTTTGAGCCCGGCATCGTAAACGACCGCCCGCGTGCTGGAGGTGCCCTGGTCGATCACCAGCAAATGGTCTCGTGGCATGCGTAAACCCCCGTCTTTTTGCGACTCCCGCTTCGAGAATAATCCCTCCCGTCGAGTCAAACCATTGGCAAATTGCACGAAAGCAAGTATCAGATTGGAGGAAAGGAAGCAACGATGAGTACAGCTTTGGTCATTCCGCTGGCCGGCATCCTTATGCCTATGGTCCTGGCGATCAGCATCGTGCGGATGAAGCACCGCCAAATCCATCGCCGCTGGCGGCACGAAGAGCGCCTCCGTGCACTCGAGATGGGGCTGACGCTTCCCGAGCCGGAGCCAAGGCTGAGCAGCGGTTCAGTCGTGGCGATCGGCGCGGGCGTTCCCGCGGCATCCGTCTTGGCAGCCGCACTTACTTCACTTCATGCTCCCTACGGCAGCCCCCAATCGATTCTTGTCATAGCCGTCTCCTGGGGCTCTGCCACGCTGGTCAGCACCGAGGCACTCATCATTAGCCTGGTTCTGGGCATCATGCTCGTTCGCTCACACGGGACCACCGGAGCAGCCGAATCGCTGACGGCCAAGCCAGCCTGCGAGCCAGACGCATTCGATGTGGTCTCCTGCCGCGGCTAACGCGAATGGTTCGAGCCACAGAAGGACAAGGAAAGTCAGATGACGGCCAGGGAGGAAATGCGGTTAAGCCTGCGGCCGCCCAGAGGGCCAGAAGCGGCTCGATCGGGATGTGAAACCGCGCTGAGACAATTGTCAAGGTGTGAAAAAGGGCGATCGCCAGCGCGACGGCCACCGTCGGCATAAGCCTTGCGCGTACCTCGCGCTGGGCCACGGCCAGGCCGACGATCGCAGCCACGGTAAGGGCCAGATGGCACACCCGGTACGCCGCAACCCGCGTCTTGGGGTTGGTCTCATCGAAGAGCCAGAAGTAACGCCAGCGCCGTAGGCAAAGTTTGAGGTACCGTCCCGGCTCCGCGTTCAGCTCCCGGGTCGCGCGGCGAAAGAGGAGGCGCGACCGCTCGGGCTCCGACACTGAGCCGAGCATCTTCAAATCGTCACCTGAGAGCGCCACGTCATCGAGATAGCCCGCCTCGTGCCGTGCCGTCCAAAGCGTCCGGTTCAGTTCCGAAAGCCCGCCGCCGGCACCTGACTGGAGGGCCCGTTCGACCGTCGGCCGCACCACCTTGTCCGTCCCTTCGCTCTGCGCACAGTTGCCCTGCCAGAAGGCATAGCCGAAGGTGCTCTTGATCGGCACGAACTCGCCATGCACGAGCCAATTGCGGATCATCCAAGGGGCGACGCCCACGACCGCGGCGAGCGTGACACACCCCGCCAGCCGCGCCGTTTCCCCGGTCCAGAACGTCGGACTGGCTACTCTCCGTTCCTGGACGATCGCCCAGACCAGGCCCACAACGCTCAGAGCGAGAATGGGGTCGGCCAGCACTCCGAGCGCCAGCATACCCCCGGTCACGACGGCGGCACCGGTCTGCCCCGTTACCCCGGTTCGATAGGCCCAAGAGAGCATCCAGCAAAGCAGCGTCGTGGCCAGAAGCGCCACTTGAACATGCGTTGACGCGTAGACCAGAGTCGGGTAAACGGCGACAATCAGTCCTGCTGAGAGACCGACGAGGGGCCGACTCGGGGCGACCCGGCATCCCAGCCGCGCCGCCCCCAGTGCAAGGCAGCCCCCCAGCACCGCCTGACCGAGTTCCAGGAGCAAAAGGGAAAAGGGAGTTCCCACGCCGCCGATCGCGTAGGCAAACGCCACGATGACCGGATAGACAGGCGCCTGTTGCGATGTAGGGCCCTCCGCGCCGAGAAACCGGATTGAGAACCCTCGTCCGGCGAGGAGGTTGGCCGCGATCTCACCGTGCTCGTACGTGCTGCGGGGCACACGGTGGCTTTGCAACGCCAGGACCGCGGCGATCCGCACGGCAACTGCCAGCGCGACGATCCCGGCAGTGATCCATGCGTGTGTCTGTTTCACGGTCGTGCGACTCCCTTCGCAACGCTCGCTTGCCGCGGGGAAACGGCTCACTTACCGCATTCGGCAAGCCTGCGCCCTTCCGTCCGATTTTGGGAGAAGCTGTACGCGACGTCAACATAAAGTCTCGATGTTGTATTCCCGCATCGTGGTGATTATAACGATATCGTTCGTTGCTATGCTTGATACGTTGAAAAGACACGGAAAGTGACAAGGATTTTTCTTGTCGGACGAGGCTCGATTCCGGCCATGTCAAGCGGCAAACAATGTGCTTTCCAAACCAGCCCCGCAAAGACCCATGAAGTATGAAAGTTGCAGGAAAAACAGCCAGGATGCTGGAATTGAGGCTATCCGTTCGCTATACTCAGTACATAGTGCGTGAAAAATAGCTTTCCCAAAGCGACGTGTTATCTGTCGGTGATTTTGAAGGATCGACCCGCCTCGCTACGCTGCTTCCGACGAGGAATTCTAACCCGTTCAGCACGCATTCTGCAGCCAGTGGATTGCTCTGCGCTGTCTGGTGCATTTCTGCATTTATTGGTTAAGTAATAATAAGCCAGACGTAGTGGCCCGCCTCTTATCGTGCGAAACAGGTGCGATAATTACTATTTTTTTAGGATTGCGATTGATTTCGTCTGGTCGCTCGGATTAGCTTTGTCATGGATGTCGATCACGATGCGCAGGTGCATCGATATGAGCAATGGGTCTTTGGCTTGACCGCCGGGTTCTATGTTTGCGCCAGGGGCCCAGGAGCGACTGGAGAGCGGTGATCTCGAAGCAAGGCGACCCGCGGAGTTGTCCCTTGTCCGGTTTCCATTCTATCCTTCCGCTGGCTCGTGCTTGCTCGCTGTGCGACCACCGCGGCCGCGAGATTTCTTTTCTGGCTTTGAAGGTTGCCTCCGCGATGGACGCACATGTCGCGTGGGGTAGCAATGTCGATATTTCGGCCTTCTCTGTCGGTTTCCTGTGGAGCGGCCGGCGGCCCGGAGAGCGCTCCGACTGCCCGTTTCCGTGCGATCGCCCCGCGGGTGACTCGGCCCTCCCGGAGGGAAAGAGAGCCTGACGCTTCGTTCCCGATCACCCGAATCGTTCACCACCACGAAGGAACAACCTCGATGAAGCGATCGAAGACGACCAGCCGCAACGGTGCCCCTTGGGATCGTCGGCCGCTTGCCCGATCTTCGAACCGAGCCCGCCGTCGGGCCTGCTTGTTTTTGCTTGAATCCCTCGAGGAACGAATGCTGCTCTCCGCGACGTCCGAGAGCGGGCTGTCGACTTACGTGCCAGTCGAGCAAGGGACGGTCAACACGACGGTGTCCGTGCCGGCGGGTACCAGCACCATCTCCGGCTTGCAGCCGGTACAGCCGCAAGGCAGTCTGGTCTACGAGACCTCAATCAACAATGCCCTGGTCTCCTCTAGCGACATCGATATCTACAACCTGGCGATCGACCCGAACCAGACGCTGGGTGTGGTGGTAAGTCCCTCTTCCAGCTCGCTGAGCTTGAGCGTGAGCCTCTACTCCCCCTCCGGCACCCTGCTTGCCACGGCGACATCGCCCTCTCCGGGCGCTGCCGCCGTGCTGGGCGGCGTGCAGAGTTCCCAAGGAGGGACCTACCAAATCCAAGTCAGTGGAGGTCCGGGCGCGTACACAATTCAGCCGGTTCTCAATGCCTTCGTCGACCCGGAGGGTTACGGCGGCACGCCGCACGACTCGATCGCTACAGCCGCAGCGCTTGACACCTACGCGAACAATGTCGCCGGGCAGGATAACCGCACTGCCGCGCTGGGGACAATCCTGGGCTTGCCAGCCAGCTTTGGAGATGCATTGGCGATCAACGGTTCAAGCACGCCCGCCCTCGGCTCAAGCTCGGTGATCCTCGTCGACCAGAAGACCGGCACCGTCCTGAAGACGTACACGAGCCAGGCATTCAGCAACCTGAGTCTCTACGACGTGAAGCTGGCGGCGGACAACACGTTCTGGGTGCTGGGCGCCCGAAGCGGCGCCCCCGGCGTGCTCGTGCACATGGACCTGGCGGGGGACACGCTGGGCATGATCGTCGCGCCCGTTTCGGATACCGCCGGCTACATTTCACCCGAGGGTTTTGCGATCGATCCCCGCGACGGCAGCTTCTGGCTGCCGCTATTTAACAGCGGCAACATCGTTCATCTCGATCCGTCGGGCAAGTTGCTGGGTGAATACTACGTCGGCGGCAATCCCATCGACGACGCGGTGGGTCCTGATGGCAAGATCTATATTTCCCAGCACTTCCAGAGCGAAATCCAGACCCTGGATCCCTCGACAGGTACCACGGGGGTTTTTGCCTCGTCCCCAAACCCGTTTGACCTCACCTGGAGTGCCGCCGGCGACCTCTGGGTCGGCGACGCGGCCAGCGGTGCGGAGGAATTTGACAGCTCCGGCAAGCTATTGAACGTCTACGACGGCATCGGGGTCATCGCCGCTGAGCCGGCGTTATCGGGCAATGTCTGGGACACCAATGTTTCCAGAGAGCTGGTCAAGCAGTATAGCGCGTCGGGAACACTGCTGACCTCGACACCGTTTAATCCGAATACATCTCAGCCTGGCCTGGCCGTCTTTGGCGACGTTGCTGGCGAACAAGCCCTGCAGCAGCCGCAGACCCCTACCTATTCATTTGCGCTCAAGCAGGGTCAGAGCGCCACGATCGCGCTGCAAGTCCTCGCGGGCAAGGGCGCCTCGTTTGCCCTCTATGACCAAAACAATAATCTGCTGGCCGTTAGCTCGACAGGCGCCACCAATTACAGCCAGGGGCTAAATAACTTCGTGGCTCCCAAGGACGGCACCTACTACGTCCAGGTCACCGGCTACAGCGGAACCCAGTTCAACCTGGTCGTCACCCGCGGCGCCGATTTCAGCACCCAGAACCACACCACTCCGGGATCGGCGCAGGACATCAGCGCGACCCAGCAGTCGGGGAATTCCAACCTGGGCGGTGCCCTGGGTGACCTATCCAATCCCAGCGGGGCCCAGGTCGGGGCGAGTTTCAATGGGCTCAGCTACGATGACTCACCCTGTGGTTGCTGGCCGCCCAACGACATCGTCGCCGCCGGACCAACCCAGGTCATGGAAGCGGTCAACACGGTCTTCCGGATCGTCGACAAGAGCGGCGACGTCCTGGCGCAGGAAGATTTCTCCCAGTTCTGGGCCCCCCTGGGAATCACCACCAGCAGCTTCATCTCCGACCC
The DNA here is from genome assembly GCA_052146555.1 of Isosphaeraceae bacterium. Taxonomy (GTDB): domain Bacteria; phylum Planctomycetota; class Planctomycetia; order Isosphaerales; family Isosphaeraceae; genus Aquisphaera. The sequence goes on along the minus strand of JBKQMU010000037.1, from coordinate 17,223 downwards.
CTACGTCGTGTACGACCCCATCGCCGGCCGGTTTTACGTGACCATGCTGGGCGGCCCGAACGGCTCGCATCTCGACATGTTGTTCGCCGCCTCCAAAGATAGCAACCCGACCGACGGCTTCTCGGTCTTCGGCAAGGTTCATATCGGCGCAAACGACAACCTCGATTTCCCGAAGCTCGGCTTCAACTACGACACGGTCATGCTCGAGGCCAACGACTTTGTGGGCGGGTCGAACCCGTCGGAGACTGTCTTCGCCGCGATCGACAAGTCCCAGCTTCTGCAGGGCAATTTCGTTGACTACGTTTACGAGCTGCCCGGCTATCCCCAGAACTTCCGAGCCACGGTTCCGGCCCAGATGGACGACGCCAAGCCCGGCGATCCCATGTACTTCGTCCAGGAAGACGGATATGAAAACGGGAATGCCGCCGAGATCGTGACCTTGACTGGCGCACTGAGCAACAACCCCAACTTCACCGACACCGTCATCCCGGTCGATCCCTACGGGCCGACGGTCTACTCCGATCAGCCCGGATCCCCCGGCTCGGTGCAGTCGATCGATAATTCGTTCGTCCGGGCCGAGTGGCGCAATGGAATGCTGGTCGCCACCCAGACGGTCACCACCCCCGGTGACGGCGGCCAGACCGACCACGTGCGATGGTACGAGTTCTCAGTCCCGGTTGGCGGCACGCCCAGCCTGGTGCAGCAGGGGACGATCGCCCCCGGTCCTGGAATCGCAACCTACAACGGCAATATCGCCATTAATGCCAACGGCGCGCTTGGCCTGACGTACATGCAGTCTTCACTCACGCAGTACGTTTCGATGTATGTCGCCGGCCAGGTCCCTGGCGCACCTTTGGGAACTCTCGGTCCTGGGGTCCTGGTTGAGGCCGGCAGCCTCAGCCAGCCGCAGAGCTCGCGCACCGGTGACTACAGCGGCATCGCGGTCGACCCGTCCGACGGAACGACTTTCTGGGCAATCAACCAGTACTACGGCCCGGACATTAGCAACGTCTGGAACACCTGGGTCGCCTCGTTCCAGGTGCTGCAAACAGTCAGCACAGATTACTACTCGGTGAACGTGAGCGCCGGCAATCAGCTCCAGATCAGCACCACGACCTCATCCGGTGGGCCCAACGAGTTTGCGAATAACCTGGACCCCGAGCTGAAGCTCTTCGATAACAACGGCAACCTCGTGGCCACCGCCGCTGGCAGTGCTGCCGACGGCCGCAACGCGGTCATCGACTACACAGTGCCGGCGGCTGCCAGCGGTAAGTGGGTGATCGAGGTCGAGCCGTCGCAGCAGAACGTGACCTTGACCAGCGGTGAGTACGGTCTGCTCGTCACTGGAGCCACGGGGGGCCTTTCGTCGTTTGTCGTCGCCGGCACGACCCCTGCTCCCCTGGCAAATCTCCAGCCTCCCTCCACCATTACCGTGACCTTGAACGAGCCGATCAACCTCACCTCACTCTCCGCCGGCGAGCTCAAGGTTAACAATGTCGCGGCCACCGGGTTTACCCTCTTGAGCGCCACCTCGGTGAGCTGGACCATTCCGGCGTCCGCCTATGGCACGGGTTATGAGCTTTCCAACAAAGTGACCATCAGTCCCGATGCTTCCGGCAACCAGATCCGCGATGTCAGCGGACAGACCCTCTCGCCTTACAGTTACCACTTCCTCACGACGAACGTCGCTCCCTCCGTCAAGAGCTCCTCGCTCAGCGGTCAGGTGATCTCGCCGTCCCCGGCCAACGTTACCGAGGTCGTCAAGTTCAGCCAGCAAATGAACACGGCCCAGACGACGGCCGCAAGCCTGGTGCTCATGGGTATCGAGCGCGATATACAGTACTCCCCCACGTCGTTTAGCTGGGACCCGACCGACACGATTCTCACCATCAATTACGTAAACCTGCCCGAAGACGCCTACTCGCTGACTTTCTCGACGAGTCATTTCGTGGATAATGTCGGCATCCCGCTTTCGAGCAATTACGTGGTTAACTTCGCCGTGACGCTGGGAACCGCGTCTTTCCCGACGCCGCTGTCGGCAGTCCCGCCTCTGGGTGATCTGATCTATACCGGCAGTGCCACCCACGAGCTGGCGACCCCGACGGACGTCGACAGCCTGACCTTGGCCCTTGATGCCGGCGAGACGCTGAGCGTGATCGGCACGCCATCCACCGCCGCGCTGCGGCTGAATATCTCTGTGCTGGGGCCAAACAACAACGTGATTGCCAAGGCAACGGCCCCGGCGGCCGGCCAGAACGCCGTCCTCCAAACCGCGGAGGTGGCCAAGACCGGCACGTACACAATTCAGATCAGGGATGTGGCCGGCAACCTCGGCCTCTACTCGATCCAGGCGTACTTGAATAGTTACGTGAAGCAGGGTACGTCGAACCTGTCGCTCAGCACGGCCACGAACATCAGCGGCAGCTCGATCGACCTCGGCTCAAGCGGTGCCGACCGGCTGGCCGTCGTGGGCGGCCTGGCGACCAATCCGCTTACCACCGGCGACGCGTTCGTGATCTCGTTTAATTACATCCTTGACCAAGCGGACATTCTGGAGGTCAACGAGGCCGGCCAGCTGGTAAACACCATTCCAATCACGACGGGTCTTTGGACCAGCGTCGGCGGGGTCGAGCTCAGCCCCTACAATAATGAGCTTTACGTCGGCGTGACGACGAGCCAGCCCCCTTCAAATGGCCTCAACGAGGTCACAGGCGAGCTCCTCGAGATCGATCCGACGACCGGCAATCAGCTCGGTACAGTCAGCCTGCCGCCAGACAATTGGGTCAACGGAAACCCAAGTTCTTCCTCCTATTATCCCTCTTCGTTCGCACCGGCTGCCGACGGCACGTTCTGGGTCTCACAGCCCAACAGTAACAACATCATCCATGTGAGTGGCTCGGGCCAGCTACTGGCGACTTACCCGACGGGTAACGTTCAGCCCAATAGCCCATCGCTCCGGGCCGACGGTGAAATTTACTTCACCAGTGACGGTCCCGGCACAGCGGGGCTCTACTTGCTCGACCCGAAGAGTGGCAGCATTACACTTTTCGCCGCTCAAATACAGCCCCAGTATACTAGCATCGCCGGGACAGAAGGCGTCTGGTCGGCCGACTTCGTGAACGGGGCCCAGCTCTTTAGCAATTCGGGCAGCCTGCTGCAAAGCGTTGGGAGCTTTGGGGCAACGCAGGCCCAGGGCGATGGCTCCGGCAACGTCTGGGTCGCGAACAACAATGACGGCAATGTTTACCTCTATGACAGCAGCGGAAACCTGTTGCAGACCGTTTCCGCCCCCGGTGTGATGGGACTGACCGTCTGGGGGGTCGACAACCCCAACCCGCCGGCTCAGGACACCCAGGATTACTACAAATTCAACCTCAGTGCCGGTCAGAGCGCAACGATTGTCGCCCAGAGCCTCAATGGCTCAAAGGTGCAGATCAGCCTGGTGGACGGTAAAGGCACCGTCTTGGCCACGGGAACCGGCGGCTCGACCAATGTCGCTACCCAGATCGAGAACTTCGTGGCTTCCCGTGGCGGGACTTACTACGTCGAGGTCAGCGGCGATCCGGGCGTGCAATATAGCCTCGCCGTAACCCGGGGTGCGACATTCACGATCCAGCCCCACAACAGCTACGACACGGCCCAGCCGCTCTCCGGCATAAACGGCGTACTGGGCTATCTTGCCAAGCCCGTTGCAACCCTGTACCTACTGGACGACCAGGGGGGCCTGACGCCCAACCCGATCTGGGCCGTTGATCCGAATACCGGTGCACTTCTACCGCCTTCGATCAATGCTCCCGGTAGTCCACAGAACGACGCGTTTGGCCTGAACCTGGCCAACGACGGAACCTATCTCTATTACAACAACGGCGCCTGGTCCGGCGACAACACAATCTACAAGATCGACCCGAACACCGGGCTGGTCGAGGCATCGGGCGTGCCGGCGGGAGTGCCGGCCTTGACGGGCCTTGCGTTTCTTAACGGAGAGCTCTACGGCACAGCAGGCAGCAGCGACAACAACCAGATTTACATCATCGACCCGAACACCTTCAACGTGGTCAAAACGGAGAGCACCGGGATTTCCGACTCTGACCTGGTCGGACTGGCCGGCGACCCCAGTCGGGGCGTTCTTTGGGCTGTGGGGCAGGAGGCGTTGCCCGGATCGGGTCAGCTCTATGAGATCGATCCCTCCACCGGCAGCGTGATCAAGGAGGGAAACTCCACTCCGGTGGGTTACGATGAGGACATCGCGTACGCCGGCGGCGAGCTGATCACCTCCGACTCCATTTCGTTCGGCTCCGGCGGCAGCCAGCTCGATTACTACGATCCGGCCACGCTGACGGAGATCAAGCACGTCCCGGTGGCAACCCAGGGGTATGTCTCCGGCCTGGGCGGAGACGGCCTGGGGGGAACACCGAACGATGACTGGTATACGGTCAATGTCCAGGCCGGCCAATCGCTTTCTCTGCAGAGCTCGACGCCTTCGGACCAGGGAGGCCAGTTCCCCAACACGGCCTCACTGAAGATCAGCCTCTACGACACATTCGGCAACCTGGTTGCCACGGGCACGAAAGCATCCGACGGTCGCAATGAAACCCTGCACTATAATGCCCCGATCTCCGGGACCTACCACGTCCAGATCTCCGAGGATCCGGGCGGGTGGGGCGAGTACTATCTGACGGTCAATACGCGATCTTATCCGTCCGGCGGCATCTCAGGGGTTGTCTACAACGACCTGGCCGGAAGCGGGAGCTACAGCACGAGCGACCCCGGCCTGGGTAATTGGAAAGTCAATGTATTTAATTCCTCCAACGTGCTCGTCGCGTCGCAGCTCACCCACGGCGGCGGCAACTTCGACTTCGGCGGCCTTGCGCCGGGCCAGTACAAGGTCAGCGAGACCCTCCAGAACGGCTGGACCAAGACCCAGCCGGACTGGGCCCCTTCCCTCAACGTCACCGTCAGCGCCGGCCAGACGACCTCCTCAATCAACTTCGGCAACTTCCAGAACATCTCCATGAGCGGCCAGGCGTTTAATGATCTGACCGGATCCGGTGCGTACTCTTCCGGAGATTCTGGCCTCTCGGGCTGGAAGATCGAGCTGCTTAATGACGACGGTAGAGTCGTCACGGCCACGACGACCGACGCGAGTGGCGACTACAGCTTCACGAACCTGGGCCCGGGCCCCTACACGATCAAGGAGCAGTTGCAGAGAGGCTGGACCGAAACCTCGCCCGCAGCGCCGGGAACATACTCAGTTACGCCCAAGAGCGGCTCGAACCAGACCGGCCTGCTCTTCGGCAACTTCCAGCTTGTGAACGTTTCCGGCTCGATCTACAACGATCTCAGCGGCAGTGGGGTCCGCTTGAGCTTCGACCCTCCGCTTTCGGGCTGGACGGTCAACCTGCTGAACACCCAGGGCAACGTGGTGAGCTCGACGAAGACCGATTGGTTCGGCAATTACTTATTCAGCGGTGTGGGCATTGGTAGTTATCAGGTCTCCGAGGTGATTCCGTCGGGTTACGTGCAGACCCAGCCGCAATCTCCTGTGAACTATAACTTCAACACCCAGAGCGGCCAGAACGTCTCCGGCCTGGTATTCGGCGATCACCAGGCAGCGGTCTTGACTCCGTCGCAAGTCATCGACAACGGCCAGTCCGGCTACTCCGAGACCGGCTCGTGGTCAGATGGCACCGGCGGGTATAACGGCTCCGACCGGATCGCAAAAACCGTATCCAGCGGCACAGCGACGGCCACGGCGCAGTGGAGCTTCTCGGGCATCGCCAACGGCTCGTACCAGGTTTGGGTGACCTTTGCCGGCACGAGTGGCTACTCAACCGCGGCGCCATTCGCAGTTTCAGACGGAACCTCCAGCCTGGGCCAATCGACCGTCAACGAGTCACTTCTGGTGACCAGTGCGCAGCAGGCCCAGTCGCAGGGAATCTATGGTGGTGTTGGCTGGCTCGACCTGGGCACCTTCACGATCAAGAGCGGCACCCTGAACGTTGCGCTCCAAAACCTAGCAAGCGGCAACGACGTCGAGGCCGACGGCGTGCTCATCGTCCCTCGGAGTAATCTCGACCTATTTTCCCAGTCTGCCGGCAGTGGCTCCGGCAGCTCCTCGATCGGCACGCTCGAAAACTCGACCTCGACGTCCGGTTCGACCACATTGGTAAGTAACGGTGGCAATTCACCGAGCGTGACTCTAGCCGGCGTGTCGCAACCGGTTAACCTGAGCGTGCAGTATGACCAGGGTCCGGACCCTGCCGTGACCCAATCCGCTCCTCTTGCGTCGAGTGCAATGAGCGTCCCGGACACGACCAGCTCTGCCGCTGGTGACACAATCGCCGAGCTGGCCCTGGCCCTCCTTTCGAGCCACGGCAAGAATTCCTAAGCGCCCGCTGGTTGCTCCCCGCGTGAATCTCAACGAGCCCCATCGGAGAAGCTCCCGGACCACTCCATCTGGACACTGGCCGGGAGTTTTGGTTTTCAGATGGTGCTGACTATGCAAGAATCGTGGGTCCGGATACCCATCCGTCCACGCTTGATATGACTGGGGAAACCATGAAGCGGCTGGCTGATGATCTCGACATCCTCGACGGCTTTCCTCCTTTTGCCATCAACATTTATGTGATGGGAGGGGTGCTCGTGGATTGCGGGACCCGGTTTGCGACACGGCGAATTCTTCGACAGGTGAAGGGCCGGACGCTCGAGGCGGTCGCCCTGTCGCACGTGCACGCCGACCACCAGGGGGCCTGCCGTGCGGTCTGCACGGCTCTCGGGCTGCCTCTTTGGTGCGGCGCCCGGGATGCCGACGCCATGGAAACCGAAGGACTCATGATGGCGCGGATGCCCAAATCCTGGCTCGCTGAGAAGATCGGCAAAAACTGGCAAGGGCCCCCGCACCCGGTCAGTCGGCAATTGCGCGAAGGCGACGAGGTGGGCGGATTTCGGGTTCTGGAAACGCCCGGACACACGATCGGCCACGTCGCGTTCTGGCGCGAGGCCGATCGGACGTTGATCATGGGCGACGTCTTGAGCAACATGCACATCTGGACCGGCCTGCCGGGACTCTACGAACCGCAAACCATCTTCACTATCGACCAGGCCCAAAACCGCGATTCCGCACGACGTCTGGCCGCTCTCCAGCCCCGTCTGGTTTGCTTCGGCCACGGCAAGCCGCTCCGCAATCCTGCCAAGCTGAGTGCGTTTGTGCAGCGATTTCCTGACCCGCGCTGACGAGTTGGGGTTGCCCCAGTGGGCCAGGTGGCTAGAATTTCGCACCGCTGGGCGCGATACGCTCCCGGACCTGATGCCTTCCTTGTGATGCTGCGCGGGCTCAACGATGAGCGGGCGCGCCAAGATCGAGCCGGAGGATGATGAGTGACTGGTGCACGTCGCTGGAGGTTGATTGTCGGGTCCGTACTGGGACTCGCCGCCCTGGCGTGCACCACCTTGGCTCTGATCGTCAGGCGTGATGATTGGCTCGAGAAACGGGTCGAGGTCGTCACGCCGGGACGGCTCATCCGGGGCGCCTGGCAGCGTCCCGGACCGATGCGGCGGATCGCCCTTCGCGAAGAGATCAAGACGATCGTGACGCTGACGGCGATCAACTCGTCGGATCCCAAGTTTGTCGATCAGGCCCGGCTGGTGCGGGAGCTCAAGCTGGACTGGGTGATCGTGCCGATGCGAGGGTCGCGGGCAACGGCGGAACAGATGGCGATTGCCGCCGATCTGCTGGCCGACCCGGGCCGACAACCGGTATTCTTTCATTGCGTTGCGGGGCATCATCGCACCAGCCTGGCACACGCCGCCTATCTGATCCGGCACAAGGGCTACTCGGCGGAAGAGGCCTGGAACGAAGTCTCGAGGCTCCCATGGGCTCGTCCCGACTCGATGGTCGACCGCAACGATCGGTTTCTAATCGAAGAGTTTGCCAGGGTCCAGCGCTCGCTGGCGCCAGCCCGTGATGGCTTCTGGGAGATCGGTCATGCAGCTTGGCCGGACGAGGCGGGCCAGGTACTTCAGAGCGCTCGCAGCGATTCTCCTGGGGCTTCCGCTGACGTGGATCGCCGCCAACCAGGCAAGGTACAACTTCGCGGTCCTGGAGCCGGGACGAATGTACCGCTCGGGACAGATGTCACCCGGGGCTCTACGGCGGACCCTTCATGATTACCATGTCAAGACCGTGATGAACCTGCGAGGCGCCAACCCTAGGGAGCCGTGGTATCAAGAAGAGATCGCCACCACGCTGGCAGCGGGGGTGACCCAGATCGACCTGCCGCTCTCTTCCTGCGTCTGGATGTCGCGGATCCAGTTGCGTGCCTTGGTCCGTATTCTCGACCATTGCGACTATCCCGTCTTACTCCACTGCGCATGGGGTTCGGAACGTACGGGTCTCACGGCGGCCATCAGCCAACTGCTGCGCCCCGGAAGCAGCCTCGAAGACGCGCGTAGCCAGCTTGGGCTCAGATACCTGTACGTGAGGATCGGCGACGGCAAGATCATGGCCGAGTTTCTCGATCAATACGAGCGATGGCTGGTGCACGAGGGGCTCACGCACGAGCCTGAAGTCTTCCGCCGCTGGGTTGAGGGGGGCTACATTCCAGGCAAGCCGAGCCGGGAAGAGTGGCCCTATGATCCGTCCCCCTTGTTCATTGTTACGCACCCGACACCATCGGGACTAGCGGGGGACGCCCAGGGACCAAGCGCACGGAAAGCCGGCGTGAATCAAACCGGGTGGAGGGTTAAGGAAGCTCGGACAAGATGAAAGCTTCTGTGGGAACCGTGCTTCGCCCCGGGGCAAGGAGTCGCGCGACTCATGAACGAGCATGAACTTTCCATTCGCGTTCGCTACGCCGAGACCGACCGCATGGGGCTTTTGCACCATGCCAATTATTTTGTCTACTTCGAGATGGGCCGGACCGAGCTGCTCCGGGCCAGGGGCCTTTCCTACCGGGAAATTGAAGATGCCGGCCATTTCCTGGTCATCATCGAAATTGGCTGCAAGTTCAAGCGTCCAGCTCACTACGATGACTTACTCACGCTCCGCACAACGGTGGCCAAAGTCACCCACGTCAAGATCGTCCATCAATACCAGCTTCTTCGCGACGGAGTGCTTTTGGCCGAGGGCCATTCGACGCTGGCGTGCGTCGATCGCGAGGGCAAGCTTCAGCCCTTGCCCGAGATGCTCTCCTGATCAGGTTCGCCGCACGCTGATCGGGGGCCGGTCATCCCTTAGATGGCTTTTGATCCGACAAGGGTGAACCGAAGAACGCCTCGGCTTCGGCGGTGATCGCATGCAGGATCGCCTCGGCCTCGGTTTCGGTCATGCCGATCAACCTGCGCGCCAGCTCCAGCTTGTGATGCTCCTCCGCGGAAATGGTGCGGTCGGCGACGGCCCGGCGAACAATGAAGGCGAACTCCTCGCGCTTGCGGTCAGCAATCCAGTCAGGTTCCAGGTTCAGGGCATGGGCGTCGGTTTCGAGCACGCGCCACCGCGGCTGCGATGCCGGTAGCTCTTCGAGCACGTGCCGAAGCTTTTTCCGCCACTGGGAACGGTCGTACTCCGACGCGATCGACCCGTTCGCCGCTGCCGCAGCCGAAACCCGGCCTTCGTGAGCCTGCGCCGGGGCTTTCGTACTCTCGATATCTTCGAGGCCCCAGGCTGCCCGCAAGGTCTTGCGTGCCTCGTCCGTTTCGTGAGGGTGCCAGTCGTGAGAACAGACGCGCAAGAGAGCGTCGAAGAATCTCATCGGCTCACTTCCTCGATGGATCGAACATCCCTATTGTCGCACGTTTGGCAATGCCGACCAATCCATTCTCGCTCGCGGGCGGGCTGGTTTTCCAGGTGTGGCCCCCTGGTTTTCGTATCCAGCTGCCGAACGGGTTACATCTTAAAACGGAAAACTCGCGGTTGCGACCGCGGGGCTCTGGGCCTCTGCCTGAAGCGCCGGTTCAGGAGCGGGCAAGGAATGCGAGTCGGCGATCACCTTCTCGCCCTGCTTGACGCCGGCAATCACTTCGACGAAGTCGAGATCGCTCAGACCGATCTCCACGGGTTTCCATCGCCACGACGTTCTGGCTTCCAATGATTGCGTGGGTTGGTGGACGGCGACGTAGTGCTTGCCCTTGTGAGAGCGAATGGCCTGGATGGGAACTCGCGGCACTCCCTTGCGGGCGTCCCCCTCGAAGAAGACTTCGGCCGTCAAACCCGGCCGGAGGTCGTCAAAGCCCTGTTCGATACTCACGATCGCGTAATAGATGCGGACATCCGAAAATGGACCGTTTGCGGGTGTGGAAATGGCCGTGATCTCCGCAACGCTGCCGGCGAGAGGACGTTCGGGGAAGGCGTCAGCCTTGATCAGTGCTCGCTGGCCAGTCTTGATCCGTGCCAGCTTTGTCTCGTTGATGCGTGTTTTGACACGCATGTGCTTGGGGTCGGGAAGCTGGAAGATCGGCTGCCCCTCCCGGACGGTGACACCCTCATCGATCGCCTGCTCGATCATTCCCCAGCGGTTAGCCTGGTTGATGTAGACCAGCAGCCCGTCGTCAGGCGCGCAGAGGATGCAATGGGCGATATTCCTTTGCAGGCGGTCGCGACGCTGCCGTTCGAGCTGGAAGGCCGCCTCCTGCGTTTTTTTGTCGGCCTCGATTGCCTTGACGTTCGCCTCCAGCGATTTGATGATCTTGGGCCCGGTGAATTTCTCGAGCCGAACCAGCATGCCCTCGGCCTCTTCGAGCGCGATAGCCGTCTGCTGCTCGCTCAGCAGGTCGGCCTTGAGCTGGGCACGAGTGCGCAGCCCCTTGTCCGTCATGTCGCGCGACCATTTGGCGTTGCTGGTGGCGCGTTCCTTCTCGATGCGGCAGGTGGTGATGTACTGGCGAATAAGCTGCAGGTCTTGAGGGTAAATACCGTCGCGGTACTCACGCAGGGTGATCAGGTTGACCTCGAGGATCGCCTTGGCTTGCTCGTGCCAGGCCTCGGCCTGCGCGTAGCGAATAAGCTGGGCCTGGAGCTCATCGGCGAAAGCCGAAGAGTCGAGCTGGCAGATGATCTGTCCCTTGGTGATACGCTGGCCCTCCGGCAAGATCGAGATGATTCGAGTCGAGCCGGGCTTTTCATCGTCCATCATGCCGCTGCCCCGACCGCCTCGGCCAAAACCCCGGCCGTAGCCTCCACCGCCCCCTCCGCCCCGATTACCGCCTCCGCCGCCACTGGCCGGTCCGGAACTCCCGGACTGGCTATTCTGGGAGCTGCCGGCGGCGGTTGTCGTCGTGCTCTTGGCCGTCGCCCCGCGCAGAGGCGTGTGGGGAGTGACAACATAGCTGAAACTGCGGATGACCGGCTTGCTCGATGACGTGGTCGTCGTGCTCGAGCTAGTGCCGGAGCCAGAGCTCGATCCGGAAGACGAGCCGGACGACGACGAGGAACCGCCGCCTGAGGACGAGGTGTCGCTGCCGTTGCTGGATCCGGAGCTACTTGCCGACGAGCCGCTGCCGGACGATGACGACGAGGAACCGCTGCCTGAGCCTTTCTTGCTTGCACCCGCTTTGGACTTGGTCGTGGCGGCTCCCTGAGTCGAGCTGCCGCCGCCTGAGGATCCGCTCGAACCGCTGCTTCCTTGACCGGACGTCGAGCTCGAACCGCTGGACGAGCTGGTGCTGCTGCCACTTCCAGACCGATTGGTTCCCGAGGCGCCGGCGCTTTTTGAGCCGCCGACCATCCCGATTAAGGCCTCAACCTCGCACCGGACCACGGTATTCGAGGCACTCTCAAGCGTGCCATTCTCGACGATCGCCTCGAAGACGTCGCCTAAGTCAACCTCCCAAAGCTCCAGCGCGGCCCCTGTCTCACTGCTGGCCCTAAGCGGATGCCGATATCCCGACTCCCAGGCCCAGTACGCTCCCGCCACGCTCGCAAAAGCCACCAGAACGGTCAAGTATCCCCAGATCCGCCGACGCTGCCTGGGACGGTCGAGCACGATCTTTCCGCCAAGTTGAACGGTCTGTGTCATGGAAACGGAACTCGAATTTCTGGGGCTTTCAGGCGTTCGACGCAACATCACGGGAGATTGCCGGCGACATGACAGCCGGGAAAGCATGTTTTGCCCGCTCACTCGTGGAGGGCAGGCGGCGAAACTGATCAACTTTTAACAATTATCGGTAGCGTGCCGCGACGGTCAACCGCTGGTCTCAAGCAGCTTCGACTGCCGGCAACGGCTGGTCTCAAGCATCTCAACATTAGAGAGCGACAATGACCAGCACTAGAGAGCGACAATAACCAGCACTCAGGCACCATAATCTCAGCCTAGAGCGCCAGCTCAGATGCATTGTTCCTGGCCAGATTCGGTCAAGCGCTCCATGCTGCCGCAACGATCGCCGGCAACGGCCTCATCTGAGGCGGACCTTCGGAGTTCTGGCATCAGAGAAATCGGCACAACCAGATCGAACGGACGCGCGTCGTGATGGTCGTGCCGAAGATCGGAGCTCAGGGCCCGGATTCTTGAGGATTTCGCTAGAAGCTCGACCTAGTTTTCTAGTATCCAGGGAATCATCGTTTTCTTTCCATCAATCAGAGACTCTGGGACTTATGGCAGAGGCACCGGATTGCGAAAGGGCACTCTAAACGGAAAGGTCAACCACGGCGCGGGTCTCTCCTGAGACCGTCCGCGTCAGCCCTGGTCTCAGGAATGACCAAGGATGCCAAAGCCCCGGAGGCAAACCTGGACTCACGGATGGAAACTGGACGCAGGGAGGATCACTTTTTTGGTTGGCGCGTGAGGTTGAAGGGACCCACCGGCACGTGCGGTGGTGCTGTCAGGGAGGGGAAGACGCAAGTGCACGCTCTGCTTCGCAAGGCTGGCCTCGGCCACCAGGCGGCCAAGGACGGCAAGCTTCCGGACCCTCGACACGCCCCATGCAATGCCGGAGTGACTGATGGCTTGGTTAACTTTCGTGGCGCCAGGAGAGCTCCCCAGCGGCAGAGGCAAGGATCGGACGGATGGACTTCTCGCGGGAAAGATTCGAAGCGCTTCAGCACGGCGGACCCACCGCCGGCGGCTCTCTTGCGAACGCCTCGAAGAGCGAACGCTCCTGGCGACGCCAGGGGCTGATTACGTCGTCACCGGCTATAGCTGGCCCAACCCCTCGCACATCACCTACAGCATCGCGCCGGACGGCGTGTTTTGGGACCACGGAACCAATGTCCTGAATTCCACGTTCAATGCCAAGTTCGGGACCTCGGGGATCTGGGAGGCTCAGATCGCCCGCGCCCTGGCAACCTGGGAATCCGTGGCGAACATCAACATCGTTCCGGTCGGCGATGGTCCCTACGACGAGAATACGCTTGGACTGGCGCAGGGCGACCCTCGGTTTGGCGATATCCGTATCGGCGGCTATCCGTACGTGGACAACACGACGACGCTGTCGCTGACGTATCCCCCCCCTCCGCAGGGTTCCACGGCCGCCGGCGACGTCGAGATCAACACCGCCATGCCGTATGCCATCGGCTCTGATTATGATTTTTACAGCGTTATATTGCATGAATTCGGCCGTTCACTCGGTCTGGATGCCCCTACGAATCCCGCCGAAGTCATGTACATCAATTACCAGGGCATCCGCACCGGACTGGCACCCGGCGACATCGCGGGCATCCAGGCGATCTACGGAGCACGGCCGTTTGATGAATATCAAGCGCAGGGCATTGGCGTCGGGTTTGGCTCGCCGGTCGACTTGACATCGAGTCTGGCCTTGAGCAATCAAGTCACCCTCCCAAACCTCTCGCTTCAAAGCATTGGCGATTCCGAGTACTTCAGCTTCGTGGCGCCGAGCTACGCCAGTGGAAGCCTGCAGCTTAGCGCCATCGCGACTCAGATCAGCATGCTCAGCCCGAAGGTCAGCCTCTATGACGGTAACGGAGACCTGCTGGGTCAGGCGAGCAATCCCTCGGCCTGGAGCGACACGGTCACCGTGACGGCGCCGTCCGTCGTTCCCGGCCAGCGCTATTACGCAGTGGTCTCCGGCGCGACCGGCGGTGTCTTTGATGCGGGCAACTACGATTTGTCCGTGACGCTGCCCACCTCCTCGCCCGTCACAAGTCCGCCGGCACCGATCCCGACGACACCGACACCATCTCCTGCGCCAATCAGCGTTCCACCGGACCGCTTTGAGCCCAACAACACCCCGGCGTCCGCGACACCGCTGGGGCGGGTTACCCAGATCACCGTAAACGGCCTCAGCTTCACCACGGGAGCGGATCTGGATTACTTCCGATTTCAGACTGGCTCAACCGGTGTTTTCGACATCAGTGCGGCGGGAGCGGCCATCCAGGTGTTGACCCTCAAGGGCAAGCGGGTGGCCTCCGGTGTCAACCAGTTAAGCCTTCCGAAGGAGCTTGCTGGAACTTGGCTAATCGTGAGGACCTCATCGGCGAGTTCCACAGCCCTGGCCAGCTACAGCCTCTCGATCAGCCTTGCTCCGCAACCGAAGGTCAGTCGCCATCAACCGGTTCGCACGGCGAAGACGCCGAAGCTCGCAGTCCACGCGAGCTCGCAACTCGCACGGCCGGCGGCTGTTACAAAGACAGCGCAGGGGACGATCACTCCCAGCGTCCGTCCCAAGCTCGCCAGCCTGGAGGCAGTCGCCAGAATCCTCGCGGCGGAAAACCACCAGCAGCTACTCGAACGAAAACGGGGCTGAATCGCGCGCTGCGACCTGAGGCCCACGGTCGTGGCTCAACCCGACATTCGGCCCGACGCCCGGCGGCTGACGCTGCGTCTTCGGCCACGGACATTTGGACGCTCGGACCTCGATGTGGTAGCTTGTTCGGGAGAAGTTCATGCCCACGGGGATGAACGGTTCGCGGACTGACCGCAGCGCGAGCTTCCCCGACGGGCCCTCGACCGTTCGGAAACCATACGAGGAGCGCAACCGTGGCCGAATACACCCTGCCTCCCCTGCCCTATGATTATGGTGCTCTCGAGCCGCATATCGATGCCAAGACCATGGAAATCCACCATGGCAAGCACCACCAGGCCTACATCAACAACCTCAACGCCGCACTCAAAGGTCATCCCGATCATCAGGGCAAGACGATCGAGGCCCTGATCTCGGACCTGAACGCGGTGCCGGATGCTATCCGGGCGGCCGTCCGGAACAACGGAGGCGGCCACGCCAACCATTCCCTCTTCTGGCAACTCATGAAGCCTGCAGGCGGAGGCGAGCCCACCGGAGCGATCGCGCAGGCGATCACCGGCGAGCTGGGCGGATTCGCGGCATTCAAGGAAGCCTTCGCGAAGGCAGCCACCACGCGGTTCGGCTCGGGGTGGGCTTGGCTGGTCCTCGGCAACGACGGCAAGCTGGGCGTCACCTCGACCCCCAACCAGGATAGCCCGATCATGGACGGGCTCACGCCGCTTCTAGGGCTCGATGTGTGGGAGCATGCCTATTACCTCAAGTACCAGAACAGACGCCCCGATTACATCGCCGCCTGGTGGAATACTGTAAACTGGGACGAGGTGAACCGCCGTTACCAGGCCGCCAAAGGCTGATCGCCAGCCTGCTCAGGTGACCTCGCAGCCAAGCGCGAGCTCGGCTTGACCGTCGGCTCCTCCTGAGTATGATCCCAGCGCCCGGGCGCATCTGATTGCTGTCCGGGCGCCCCATCTCGCTGCCGTCTAGCTCAAGGAGGAGATGCCGATGGATCGGCCTGCCCGTGCGCACTCCGTCGGGTCGATGACCCTGGCGATAGGATTCTTGCTCTTCACTGCTTCGGGATGTCGCAGCACCCAGAGCGAGGTTCCTCCAGGGAAGCCATATCAGACGACGGGCGCAGCAACTTCCGAGATCGGCCTGAACTCCGAGCCGCGTCCCAACCCCTTGGGCATGTCGGGCATGTATGGAAATCGTGGTCCAGCCTCGCCGATTCAGGACGGTCGCGGTTACGATCCGTCCGTGTCCAATGTCACCTACGGCGTGCCCGTCAACGAAGCAACTCCCCTGGGCATGCCCACGAACAACAGTTACGGACCACCTGGCACGTCCGGCACCGATCCGTCGACTCGAGGCACCGGCACGATCGCCAACTCACTGCTAAACTCGATGCCGCCGGTCTCGAAGGTGTTGGCCAAGGATCCCGATTCCCAGGTGCCCGGCTCGGGAGGAACGATGGGCGGCTCGTATCCCTGACGTGATAAGTCGGGTCGCGAGTCGAGCGATGGGGAACGCACGACCATGGATTTCGCCGGACGCGTGCTCCTGGAAGACGAGCACTGCCTGGCGATCGTCAAGCCTGCTGGCCAGTTCACCCAGGGAACCTGGGCCCCACCCGGCGAGCAAACCCTCGAGCAGCAAGTTCGCGCCCACCTTGATCCCGTCAACCCCGCGGGCGTTTACCTGGGAATCGTTCATCGCCTGGATCGACCGGTCTCCGGAGTCTTGATCTGGGCCAAGAATCCGAAGGCTGCCCGTCGGCTCTCCAGCCAGTTCGAGCACAGAAAGGTTCAGAAGGAATACTGGGCCGTCGTCAGTCCGCCGGCCGGCGGCTCCCAGGCGGAACTTTCTTGGCCTTCCGAAGGAAGCGGGACGGTTGAAGAAACCTGGACCGACTGGCTGACCGGCGCGGGCACAGCGGGGGTGGTCCGGGCGGTTCCTGAGAGAAGTCTGGGAGCAAGGCCCGCGGTAACGCGCATGTCCTGTGCTCGGGCATCACGCCTTCCCGAGGGCTGCCGGTGGCTTCGTCTCTGGCCCGAGACGGGGCGAACGCACCAGCTCCGTGTCCAGGCAGCAATTCGGGGGCTGCCGGTCTTGGGCGATGCCGTTTATGGTTCCGATCGGACGTTTCCGCAGGGGATCGCGCTGCATGCGCGGTCTTTGCGCGTACGACACCCGGTCCTCCAGACGCCGCTGGAGGTCTGCGCTCCGTTGCCGCCGGCCTGGGCGGAGCAGGGAATCGACTTGGCCAGTCGATGAACCGGCGAAAAACACGCCGACCTGCTCGGCCCGGTAAGACCCACGAGCGGGATTTCGGTGGGGTGCTGGAGTGGACACTCCGGGAACACGATCATGGATGCGTGGTGGGATTTTCGACAGAGAGTCCATCGGCCATGGCGGCTGCGTTGAGATCACGATCACTCGAAACCAGCACCACCGGCCCGAGACCGGCATTTTGCTGGAGTCTCTGGACTTCAAGGGCGACCGCCATTTGGACGGCATCGTAGGCCCGAAGTC
>JBKQMU010000036.1:0-37396 GCA_052146555.1 Isosphaeraceae bacterium | reverse complement strand
ATTGGCCAATCAGTCGAAGCAGCACTCCGTCTCGTACCCGACGCTTGAGAAAGGCCCAGAGATGTTTGTGGTCGATCGTGTCAAAGAACTTTCGAATGTCCACATCCAAGATCCAGCCGCCTCTCATCGCCATCGTCTCGCGCCACAAGGTTTCCAAGGCCTGGTGCGCCTAACGGCCAGGGCGAAAACCATACGTGCAGTCCAAGAAGTCTTGCTCGTAAAGTGGTTCCAGCACCATGACTACCGCACGTTGAAGCACCTTGTCTTCAAAGGTTGGTATCCCCAGTGGTCGGACCTCGTTGGGCGAGCCGGCCTTGGGAATGTACGCTCGTCGCACAGGAAGGGCTTTGTACGTGCCGGATTTGGCCCGGTTAAGCAGGGATTGGAGGTTGCCCTCCAAGTCGACTGCGTAATCGTCGGCCGTTTGCCCGTCCACGCCCAGAGCACCGTCTTTGCGAGTCTTGTAGTAGGCCCGATGGAGCCAGTTGATGTCGATGAAGTAGGCCAGGGATGTGAACCCCATCTCGGGACTTTGCCGAGCGAGTTCCGCGATCCGTTGTTGTTTCGTGTCCACGGTTAAGGGTTTCGATGCACCCGCCATGTTTCCCTCCAACGGTGTCATGACATGGCGTCCCCTTCTCTCCACGGGATCCCTCGGGATGGTTCCCCCGCTTCCGCGATACTACGGGACGCTCCGACTCCCCTCCGTCCTTCTCAGCCCGCTCGATTTCTCGCGAGCTGATACCATCGTTTTCGCCCGTGGTTTGCTCCCCTCGGTCGTGGGCGTCCCACCGGGGGCCAGGGAGTTGTCGGTTCCGGTCTCCCTATCCGGATTTACGATGGAAACGTCGGGGTCTCTCAGGTTCCCTGGAAACCCTGGTGGTCAGTGTCCGTGCTCTTCGACCCCGGCAGGATCAGGCAGGCTGAGTGGACCATGAGTGAGTTGCCTGACGCGGCCCCCGCCTGTGTCCACGACGAAGGCTCCCGGCGTCTTGTACTTTCGGGGCTCAATCACACGACCTTTGACCTCACTGTCTACGCTTCGCAGGGTGGGTCGCCCCACCACCACGCAAGACTCGCTTCTAGCTGCTGGTCCAGCTTTGCCAGGCGGGATTCGCACCCGCAGGGTTTCAGCGATAGGTTTCAGAGTTCGAGTCTCTTCCTCTCCTTCCAAAGCTTACCTGACGCAAGGACATTCCTAATTGCTCTGCTAAACTACACGATCCAGGCAAACCGGCTTTCCGCAGACTAGGCATCTTGCCACAACAATTAGGAACATCCCCCTTTGTTTGCCTCGGACGAATCGCGTGGAACAACAACGTCAACGCCCAAGGCGGTACAGTTGATACACATCCTGATTCGGATTGCCCAGGACATGATACAGCAGGATCTCGCTTCCCACGAGTGCCAGGCTCGATGAGACGGTACCACGTTCGGCCCCCGCGATGATGATCTTCTCGTGACGGCAAAGAGATTGAGCCGAGGTCACAAAATGCGCTGGATCAAGATTCTCCCGGACAAGGGAGATCCGAGCATCGTTCTCGTCGTCAAGATCGAGGTTCGTGATCGCATGAACGCCCGGCTCGATGGCCCGGATGGTGATTCGCCTTGCCCCCGGGGCCTCGACAACTAAGGCCGACTCAGGACTGGCGATCAGAAAATTACTGCCTCCGAAGCCGCCCTGGGAGAGCGAGTGCTCGGCGAGACGAGCGGCTTGTTCCGGGTCATCGAGTCCGAGCAAGGCGATGACCAGCAGACCTCGAGAGCAGATCTGATCCTCCCAGCGGAGCTCGCCATCGCGGCGGTTCGTGACCGCCACCACGAGCCCGGACTCGTTCACGCCGAGCCAGGTCCCCATCTCCGCGAAGGTTCCATCGGGGCCGTGGTCTGCCCCAGCCACGAGGCAGCGAATCGACCCGCTCCGACAGCATACGGGAGACGTGATGGGACGACGAAAGGACTCCTCCCGGTTGGCTCCGATCATCACGGGAGTGTCGCGATCCACCCGGAAACCAAGGAATACGAGACACACGGCCCCGAGCGCTCCCTTTGAGAGTCCGACCATCATGGAAATTAGGAAAGCGATGAGTTCATCCACTGAGACCGGATTTGACGAATCTTTGCCATCCTTTGCCTCTTAATAATACAACCGATGGATCGAAAACCCAACGGCTCGTGAAACCGCGCCAGCAGGCGACTCAGCCGGAAGTCGTTCAAGTCTCTCGAGCGAGAGCTTGTTGATGTTATTTCGATCAATCGAGAACCGCCAGTCAGCGCTCTGGGCGTTTCCTGATCACCAGGTTCGCGTACGATTCATCTTTCTCGATGGACTCAGCGAGCTTAGCGAAGGCGGACTCAGGAATGGACACCGTCCGCTGCCGGGGAGGGCCGGTCAGCAGCGATCCCGGGTCGTTGTGGATGAATTGGATCTCGTAGCCTTGATTATGGAAATTGCGCAGAACTGCTTCAGGATTGTAGCCGCACTGGCGAAGGGCGTTGGGAGTGAACTCCAGGAAGATGATCGTCTCGGGGTGCTTCTTTAAGACTTCCCGCATCCCATCCAAGATGTATCCTTCGGCCCCCTGGGTGTCGATCTTGATCAGGGCGATCTTTCCCGTATCGTTTCTCAGGTACTCATCGAGCGTCATCGCTTGGACCTCGATTGCATCAGGCCGATCCGGTGCCGCCAACATGCTGTGATCACCCAGGTTGTCGCGGCTCAAGTGGAACGCGAGTTTGCCGCTCTTGTTCGAGAGGGCGAGTGGCTCGATCTTCACATTCGCACACTGATTCGCCGCGACGTTCCGCCGCAGGAACTCCAGGTTCTGAGGCGCTGGTTCGAAGGCAATGACCCTGCCCGTCGGCCCCACGATCTTCGCTCCGATCACCGTGTACCAGCCGAAGTCAGCACCGACATCAATGAACGTATCCCCAGGATGAAGGATTTCACGCAGCTCCTCGGTCTGGTTTTTCTCCCAGGCTCCCGACGCGATAATCTCCGGGGTGATCACTCTGTCCCGGGCTTGAAGGTAGTAGGTGTTCCCCAGGGTTGTGACGCGTCCGGTAAGCTGGAACTGAAACCAGCGAACACATCGGCCGCCCTCAAGGGAGACTGCGATTACCAGCAGAACCAGCGTTATGGCACGTAACCAAGGCGATCCAGTGGTCTTCCGCGACGAGTTCGTCGGCGTCTTATCCAGAACCGTGGCTGTCTCTCCCGAGCCTTTCATTCCCATGTTCTCCCACTACGTCGCCAAGTGGATACCCGTAACATCAGCAAGGGCACTCTCTCCAGCTTAGGACATTTCCCGGGGAGCCACTCGAAAGCGTACTTTGGCGATCCTCTTCAATAATTTGCTGCCAAGCGGCCGCGATCTACCGCTGTCTCCCTCACGACGCGTCCATCAGGAGGGCCTGGCACGCGATCCGCTGGAGGCTGAGACTGACGGCCTGCGCGAGGGACTTGCGAACCGCTGCCGGTTCCTCGATCGGGTCGCCGTCGAGCTTGATTTTCAACTTCCCTGCGGCAACCTGGCCGGCCAGATCGTCGATGATCGCGGCCTGATCGCGTGTGCCGTCGAGCAAGGGAAGAATCAGCCGGTCGATATCCTCGAGCGCGGCGATGTGATTGCGAAGGCTGACGACGTGCGTGCCGGCGGCTGCATTCCGTCTTGCCAGGACACCGGCGCGGGGCCGCTGGCCGGGCTCGGCGACGACCGGCGGGTCGAACGTGTGCAGGTTCACCAGTCGAACCATGTGGCCCAGGAGCAGTTTCGTCGCAAATTCCGTACGGTCGGCGGTGGCGGTTATTTTGGAATGGCCCAGGAGCTTCAGGGTCGCAGTCCAAAGCTCCTCGAAACTGGCGGATGCCGGCCAAAGCTGGTCGAGGGCCAGGAGCGCGGCCTTGAGGAGAGGCTCGTCGACCATGAGCGTCTCGCCGTGGAACGTGAGAAACGGCTCGTGAGAATCGGACAGCAGGTCGGGCGACGGGTTCTCCGGCCGCGCCATCGCCACGAGCCGGAGCGACCCTATGGCCTCGGGCGAGGGGCTGTCGAAGGTCAATCGTCCGGCGCGGCAGAGCAGGCTTTGTCGAAAGGACCGGTTCAGGACGAAGTCGGTGTACTGCTCACGGCGAATGACATCCGGCCCCAGCCGGCTGAGAACCTGTCGAGCCTCGGGCGACAGCCTCGTCTCCTCATTACTGAACATCCCGTGGCTGAGGTAGCGGAGACCGGCAGACACCGCGTGGGCGACGAACTCGTGAAAGTAAACCGGATGATTCTCCTCCGCGAGATAATCGTGAAACAAATAGGCATCTGAAAATTTCTCCAACCGCCGGGTCTCATCCAGAAGATACCGTGCGTGTGGGCTGTTCTCTGGCACGCTCGCGCGGCAAACGAAGTCGAGAACTGCCCGGGCTTGTTGCACGCGATTGGTTGGGTCACCGATCCCTTGAGTGTGGTAGAGCATCATCTCCCGGAGCATCATTCGAGAGTGCCAGCCGGGGTACGTGTTGTAGCTGATGTAGGCGATTCCATTGGGCGCAAGGTTGCGGCAGCAGATCTCGAGGATCTTGTCGCGGACGTGGCCATTTACCCACGAATAGACGCCGTGGCAGATGATGTAGTCGAAATGTCCGTAAGTGTCGTCAATGCGGGTCAGGTCCAGCGTCCGAAGCTCGACGTTGTCCACGCCGAGTTCCTGCAGCGTCTTCTGCCCTTCGGCAACTTGGCGGGGGGAGACGTCCACACCTAGGAACGCGGCTCTTGGCAGCGATTGGGTTATGGTCAATAGGTTGCCGCCGTCGGTGCAACCGAGCTCGAGAACCCGAGCTGTCTCGACCGGTGGCGGCTTCATCCCGTGCAGGACGGCCATCACGGCCATCCTGTCAGGGTGGGTCATGGGGATGAAGCTGCCGCGGTAGGGGAGCGCGTCATAGCTGCTGGCGATGTCGTCTCCCATCCCGATCGTCCTTTGGATGCGGGAACGCTCGGGTTGATTCGGCGAATTCCGGAGCTTCCTGTAAGATCCGGTCTCGGGCCGAGCGAGCTCGTCGTCATCCAGTTCGCCGACGTTAATGGCAATATCCGCGCTGACTTCAGATATCAAGGCGATTGTCGTGTGCTCTCCGCCAGTGGGCTGAGCTGCCGGGCCCAGACCAGATCACCCGGATCAAGCGGAGGGTCGAGGTCGCGGTCGTAGATCTCCTCAGCGTATGTTCCGCGGTCGTAGACGTGGTGCAAGATTGATTCAAGGTCTAGGGTTGCGTGCGAGGCACGACGCAGCGGAACCGGAATCACGGGTAATGGCTCACGCAGGCCGATCGGCCAGAAATCGGCGTCCGGCCGCTCTTCGGCGCGGCTGACCATGACCCCATAGCTGCCTTCTGGCCGGTTGTGATCGGGCATGGGAGGGCCACCGCGCAGCAGGTCGATCTCGACGAAGTGCGCCGGTGAGGCCAGGATCTCGGACCGCTTGGTCAGGTACTGCTCGCGGTCCGGCCCGGGCTTCTTGTTCACCGGACTGAGCAGCTCGATCACAGCGACAAGATCGCGGCTTCTCCGGTCCCGGATCTCGACATAGCGCTGCCGCTGGATGTCGACCTGGTGGATCCGCACGCGAACCGGCGCAGTCAGCACCGCGGTCTGGGCCTCCGGGCTGACGACACCGCCTTGTACCTCGGCTCCCCGCTGGGAAAGCGCAACGTCGCCGCGGCCGACGAGCCGCTTCTGGGACGCCCGATCCCCCTCTTCCTCGATCCGCTCGTGAATCCAGAGATGAGCTTCCATGTGCACGAGGTAGTCGGGCCGGACCTGGACCGAGAGTCGATCCGCCATCTCCGAAAGCATCCGCGTGTGGAAAGTGCTCCAGACATCCGGATTCTCAAGGAAAGGGTTCATCCCCGGAAACGGCGAGGGCATGGCCCGGTTCTCCGAAGGTCTGCTATGTCTCTGCCATGACGATCTTACCCTCGATCGCATCTCGTTGCCGCGCGACGTCGCGAGGTAGCGAAGCGAGGTACAGGCAATTAACAGGTGTTCCCCTTGAAATCTCCGCAAGCCGGCCGCCAAAATCCGACCGCAAATCTCGAGAGATCAATGCGCTAGAAACACATGAACAGAATCGGCGGTTTCGACCCGATAACGGCCTAAAGCCCGGTTAGAATCTTCCTGATGACCCAGAGATAGGCGATGAGCCCAAGTACGCGAGCCGTGACGTTCGTCGGCGATGGCTCCGCACCCCAGTTTGCAATCTCCCAGCCGCATGCGACCAGGACCGCCCCAAGGAGGGCCCAGACTAAGATCGGCATCTTGCCAAGCGCGACGACCCACCATGCTCTGTGGTTGTCATTAGTGAGAGGCGGCACAGTGCCATCGAGGACGAACTCGGCTAGCTCATCCCAGCGGGGCTCTCCAATCGCAGCGCCGTGGTCTCCGGCGACGTACACCTGTTGGAGGCCAGAGGGCGAAGTCTGCAAAGATTGCAAGAACCCATCGTGCCCAGCACTTCCGATGTCCTGGAGGCGCAGGTCCTGCATCAGCTTGGGAAAGCATGCCACGACCCAGTCAGCCGTCGCCACGTAATTGAGGACACCCCGGACCCGACCGGTTTCGAGCATCGAAGACCAGTCGTAATCCTTGCGCACGACGCTGCCCGCGAACACGACGCGGTTGAAGTGTAAACACGGGCAATCCTGAAGCGCACGGGCCAGGAGGTAGGTCCCATTGCTGTGACCTATATAGGAAAAGGCGGCTTCGGGATAGAGCGCCAGGGCCTCCGTGTACTGGTCGATCAGCCACTCGACTTTCGACCTCCGGCCCCAGGGGAGGAGAAATGGTAGCATTGGGAAGTATCCGTAACCCGATGCCACCGATGCAATGTTCCGCTGCTTCTCGCGCCCTAGGAACTTGACCCGCTGGGCGAGCTTCTGGGTCCAATACCCCTCGTCGCGGATTCCGTGGACGATGAAGACGACGTCGGTCACGCTATCATCAGGTTGCATGGGTATGAGGTCGGAGGGGAGGACAGAGTGTTGCTTGAGGTTACCCACGGGGGAGAGTAAGGCCTCTTTGAAGATCGCATAACGCTTCCTCCCATCGTCCGAGTCGTCCATCATCGCGATTGACGAGTGACCGGTTCGTGGAACGTTGAGATAGATAAACTCGGCTCCGGTTACGAGGTCGATGTTGTCAACGGGAGAGACGAAGTCGTCGATCGAGCCCAAGAGCTGGATAGTCGCGGCGCCACCGACCGACTTACGGCCTTTGCGAAACGCCCTTTGCATCGAGAGCCACTGGATCCGAAGCTGTGCGAGGAAAGGGGAACCCCGTCTTACGTGGAAGATCAATGGAGTCCTCTGCCTCACGATGGAGAGCACCTTGCCAAACCATGTCCTGAGGGTCCAGACGATAGCGTGGCCGAACGAAAGGTGCTCCGAGATCGACCAGCCTCGGTTCACGGCCGCTAGCAGAACAATGCGCTCGATCTTTTCCGCCCAGGCTTTCTGATCCTTAGGAAAGTTAGGGCGGTTTGATTCCGCCTTGGAGCCGCGAACAATTCTATGAGCGAGGTCGCGAATCGCCGTTGTTAAAGATCTCAGGATGCCAGAGGAGGTAGGTTCGGTCTCGAAGGTGGCGTCGAAGTTCTCGCCGCACGCTGTGACGTACAGCTTCCTGATAAAGATCCCTCCGAGGCAGTGCCCGACGAGCACGATCGACTGATAGTTTTTCGCCCGATCGAGTTCGTCGAGCCAGTTGAGAAGGTTGCAAGTGATCGCGACAGGGTCGTCGAAGCAGAATATGCCGGTCGAGAGCGAGGGAGCGAACAGGTCGGCGTCGGGCATGATCTCCTGGATTGCCCTCTTCACGTGGACGAGGCCCTCGTTGCCAAGCGAGCCCTCGGCGACCACGACCAGCCTCCTCGAAGTTCCGTCCGGACTGCTGACTAAGTCCCGGTCGAGCGTTGCCAAGACTTCCTGGTCCCGATCCATGATCTTTCTCCCTTCCGCCGGCGCCCCTCGGAAACCGTTGCCCGATGTCTTATTGCAATTCTATCCACAGTATCCATCGCTGGCGCTGCGGCGGCGCGAATCCCGGGACTCGCGGATTCGTAACGCTTTAGCGGAATTCAGTGACTGCCCCCAACTTGCCTAGACAATGACCAGGGCAATCCATCCTCGCAATCAGCTGGCCCCATTCGTCTCCAGAATTGGGGACTCTCTTTGTCGTTGAGTTGCCACTTTCTTTGTCGGTGAATTCCGCTGAAGCGTTACGCGGATCTTACTTTACCTGTCATTTCTTTTTCTTTTTTCCTGAAGTACCTGCCCGCACCTGTACCCCGGTTGCCTGTCGGGCCATAATAGAATGGTTCTAAACCACGTTCCGGAAATGGTCTGCTCATCGCGATTCCTGGTATTCGATGGCCAGAGACGAAGCGGCCGTACCCCCCTGTTCCTCGCGCTCCAGCGACTCGAACGCAGCGCCGACGCAATTGCCGGTGCTCCCGGTCGTTCCGCTTGCGCTGCCGCATCTGCCGGCGACCCGGTCCGAGATGGAAGCGCGGGGGTGGGACAGCGTGGACGTCGTCTTCGTGACGGGCGACGCCTACGTCGACCATCCCGCTTTCGCGATGGGGATTTTAGGACGGGTGCTGGAGGCGGCCGGCTATCGGGTCGCGATCTTGAGCCAGCCCGACTGGCACAGCGTCGAGCCCTGGCGCCAGTTTGGCCGGCCGCGACTCTTCTTCGGCATCAGCGCTGGCAACATGGACAGCATGATCAACCATTACACGGCCAGCAAGAAGGTCCGCAACGACGACGCCTACAGTCCCGGCGGTCGGATCGGCCTGCGGCCGGACCGGGCGACGATTCCCTACGCCCAGCGCGCCCGTGAGGCTTTTTCCGGCGTTCCGGTCATCGCCGGCGGCGTCGAGGCGTCGCTGCGGCGGCTGGCTCATTATGATTACTGGAGCGACACCGTCCGGCGGTCGATCATCCTCGACGCCAAGGCCGACCTGGTGGTCTTCGGCATGGGCGAGCATCAGATCGTCGAGATTGCCCGGCGGCTAGCGGCTGGAGAACCGGTAAGAAATCTGCGCGATATGCGTGGCGTGGCTTTTGCGCTCGGGGCCAGCGAGACGCCGCCGGCTGAGGCGATCGTCCTTCCCAGCTTCGAGGACGTGAAATCCGACAAGCGAAAGTTCGCGCTTGCCACCAAGATCATCCACCAGGAAACCAATCCCCTCAATGCCCGGGCGCTCGTTCAGTTTCACGATCGCCAGGCGGTTGTATGCAACCCCCCTGCCCTGCCGATCAGCCAAGATGACATGGACCGAGTGTACGGCCTGCCCTACACCCGCAAGCCGCACCCCATGTACAAAGGCGAGCGGATCCCGGCCTTTGAGGTGGTCAAAGATTCGGTCACGATCATGCGTGGCTGCTTCGGCGGCTGCACGTTTTGCTCGATCACGGCGCACCAAGGGCGAATCATCCAGTCTCGGTCGCAGGAATCGGTTCTAGCTGAGCTGCGCACGATGGCTCAGGACCCGAAGTTCTCAGGCGTGGTTTCGGACATCGGCGGGCCGACGGCCAATATGTACCAGATGCGCTGTACGCGGCCGGAGGTCGAGGCGAAGTGCAAGCGGCTCTCGTGCGTGCATCCGACGATCTGCAAGCTGCTGGGCACCGATCACGGCCCGCTCATCGACTTGATGCGCCAGAGCCGCGAGGTTCCGGGCATCGAGAGGGTGCTCGTGGCCTCGGGCATCCGCATGGACCTGGCGCAGAAGTCGCCCGAATACATGGAGGAGCTCGCCAGGCACCACGTCGGCGGGCATCTGAAAGTTGCCCCCGAGCACACTGACGCGAATGTCCTGCGTTTGATGAAGAAGCCTGACTCGGACGATTTCCATGGCTTCGCGAAGGCATTCCGCAAAGCCAGCGAGAAGGCGGGCAAGAAGCAGTTCCTGGTTCCTTATTACATTTCGTCTCATCCCGGCAGCGATCTGGATGCGATGATCGACCTTGCCGTCTTCCTGAAGCGGAACGGCTATCGACCAGACCAGGTGCAAGACTTCATTCCCGCGCCGTTTGATATCGCCACGTGCATGTTCTACACCGGTTTTGACCCGTTCACCGGCCAGGAGGTTTTCGTCGCCAGGAACCTCGGGGACCGCAAGTTGCAACGGGCCTTGCTCCAATTTTTCAAGCCCGAGAATTACTTCGAGGTGCGCAAGGCCCTGCTGGCGGCGGGACGGCACGACCTGATCGGCTCGGGCTGCGACGCGTTGATTCCCGCCCAGCCCCCGCGCGCAGCGCTGCAGTCGCGCATGGCCCGGGCCCAGCGTGAGCTGGAGGGGGGCTCTTACGTCCACGCGATCGACAAGGGGCAAGCGCAAGCGGCCCGGGCCCCCGGACCCTCTGCTTCGCGGAAGGGCCGCGGCGGCTATCGTCCGCATCGCAAGACCGCCAGGCGAAAACCGCACTGATCACGCTCGCCAGGGCGCTCTTTTGTCCAAAAGTCGGCGCCGGACCTACCGACTCACAACCCGACTCGAGGCTTGCCGACGATGGCAGACGATCGCGCCCGCCGCCCTGCTGGTTCCAAGGGAAAGCCCCCGCCCCGTTTTCCATCGCGGCGGCCACGTGACGGAACGTCTCACGACGATCGCGGCGAGGCTGCGTCTGTTCCGCCAAAACCGCGACCAGCCGATGGCGGCACGGCCCGCCGAACTGCCGACGGCGGAAAAGCCAGACGGACTGCCGACGGCGGAAAAGCCCGCCGGACAACCGACGGCGGAAAAGCCCACCGCCCTGCGTTCCGGGCTTCTGGTCCGGGCCGTCCCGGTTCCAGCCCGGACAAATCGCTTGCGAGCGTGGCCCGGTTGACGGCCTCCGTGGCCCCGGCGGTGATCCGAACCGTGCTCGATACGCACAAGCGGCTGGAGCCGGCCCTGGCGCAGGCGATGGAACCTTATCGCGAGGTTCGCCGCAGCGATCGCCAGCTCATCTCTCGCTGCTTGGCTGCAGTTTTTCGCTGGTGGGGCTGGATCGAGCCGCTTCGGCTGGTCCAGGTTGAAGATCAACTAGCCCTGGCCTGGCTGCTCGATTCGCGAGGGCTGGACAGCCTCTGTCGGATCTGGGCCGGCAAGACAGGTCGACCGTTCGACCGCCTGATCGCCGTCGGCGATGCACCCGGCTGGACGGCCCGGGCTGAGGGCTTGAAACGATGGGTGGGCGGCCGGGCGATCAACGCCGACCCCTGGCGGCTCTTTCCCGCCTGGCTCCGCGACCAGCTTCCCGTCCCTCCCGGCGACACACCGGCCAAGGCGCGCAGGCTCGATTTCCTGCACACGCTGCAATCACGATGGCCGGTCTGGGTCGGCGTCCGCGGCGGCTCGGCCAAGGCGATTTGGGGCGAGCTTCGTGAGGCAGGACACAAACCGTGGATCCATCGCCAGCTCACCACGGCGGCCCGGTTCGAGTCCGACGCCGACCTTTCCGCGACCCAAGCGTACCGCGAGGGCCAGCTCGCCATCGAGGACCTTGCGTCGCAGGCCCTGGGCAAGGTTTGCGACCCCGATCCCGGCGAGCGCTGGTGGGACGCTTGCGGCGGCCTTGGCCTGCATGCCCTCCACCTGGGTGTTTTGATGCAGAGCAAGGGGGCGGTTGTTGCCACCTTCGACCACGAGAAGCGCCGTCACGAGGCTGCGCTTCGCCTTCGCCGCTATCCTTGCCGGAATATCGCCAGCCGGCTCTGGGATGGACGCCATGCGCCGGGCAAGGCCGGGTCGTTCGATGGCGTGCTGGTCGATGCCCCTTGCTCCGAGGTCGGCGGTTGGCGGCGCCATCCTGAGCTGCGCTGGGTCGTCGAAGCCGATGACCTGCCACACCTGGCCCAGCGGCAGCTTCAAATGCTCGAGACCGCCAGCGCCGCCCTGCGCACGGGTGGGATTCTCGTCTACTCGGTCGCCACGGTCACCGTGTCTGAAACCGCGGATGTGATCACCGCCTTCCTCAGCGCCCATCCCGAGTTCCGCCTCGATCCCTTTCCCCACCCTCTGGAGGAATCGACCACCCGCGGCACGCTTCAGCTCTGGCCGCATCTGCACGACTGCGAGGCACGGTTTGTTGCGCGGATGATCAAGACGGAAAGCCCGACCGCATAAGAGCGGGCCTGTCCTGGACTCGAACTGGCCGTGAATCGTTTCCAGCTCGTCGCCGGTGGTCTTCAAAGCCCTGGATGATTCGAATCCGCGCCGCAACCGGCCTACCTTGGTGCCCGAAGACTTCAAATTCTGAAGTGTCTTACTTGGTCGCGATCGTCGGACGTCAGGGCTCGAGCTCCTTTCGCGAGGCATTATGGACGAAGAGCACGACGACGTCGCTGCCGCGTATCATAAATATGATTCGGTGTTTGTTTTTCCGACTACCGTAAAGCAATTCGCGAAGTTCTTCGGAGAACCTATCGCTCTCGGCCGCTCGCGGACATCGTGTGGGTTGGCGCGTCAGCGTCTCCATGTGCTTGAAAAGACCCTCGTACCAGCGCTCGGCCCGGGCGGTCGAAACGTGCTTGGCGATCCAGGCATAGGCCTCATCGGCATCGGCAACAGCGCGTGCAGTCACCCGGAGCCGATAAATCACACCCGGATTCCGTGCTTGGTACGGGCGTGTTTCTTGAACTCGTCGAGATCAAGAGTGCGTCCGGCGTGCATATCCTCGATGCCCTGGCGGATGCCTTCGATCACTCTTGCTTCCTCAACCGCCTGTCGAAGTTTCTGGTAGGCCGCGGCGTCCTGGACCACCAGTTCCGCCTTGCCATTGATGGTGAGTACGACCGGCTCCCCTGTGAGCTTCAACTGAGTTACGAATGACGATGTATTTTTCTTGAAATCAGTCAGTGAATGGATGTCGCGCCCGAGATCGAACATGTGACCTCCATAGAAGAACCGTTAAAGAACCGAATTCGATTCTACCACAACTCGACGTCTTCGCCCAGCTTCACCAGCCCAATCCCAGCCAGAGACTCAGCACTCCCGGAAGGGTGCTGGAGAAGCTACGATGTTGGCGCCATGTTGATCCCCGAGCTTTTCCTTCCGAGAACGCTGTATGACGACACCGAAGGGGCGCCTGGTCATGGCGCTTGCGGCTCTCCTGGCCTGGAGCCACTTCGCCGGCGCAAAGGCGCAAGCCGTCGACGTCGATCTTTCGGGCTATCATCCCGACTGCGGCGTGTCGGTGCGCCAGGATGGACTGCGGCTTTCGGTCGACTGGCCGATGGGAGGTGACCAGACGGGGCGGGTCGTGATCGACCTGCGCGAGGGCAAGCCGCTCTTCGAATCGATGGCTGCGTCAAAGGGCGGTGGCAGGTTCAGCCCGGTGCTGGAAAGCGTCGATCCGGTGACGTTCGTCGTGATTGGCGAGCGCCGGGCTCCGGAGGGTCGGCCTCCTGGTATGGGCGTCTTCAACGTCTTCTTCGACGCACCGGCGAACCGGCCATTCCAGAGCCATCAAACAAAGCTCAAGTTGCAGCAGGTGCGTATCAGCTCGCGAGGGAGACGCGCCACTGTGGCGATCGGAACGCTTACCGCAGGGCCCTTTACCGGCGAGTGGCAGCTCACATTTTACGCCGGGGCGAGTCTGGTACACGTGGAGGCGGTCGTCCGCACCCAGGAACCTGCCCGGGCCATCCTCTATGATGCGGGACTCATGCGTGAAAACCCGGCCGCCCCGCGGCTGGTCTGGTTCGATACCGAAGGCAGGGTGCGCGACGCCAAGCCAGATCCGAAAACCGAGGACACGCACCTGGCCGTTCGCTATCGGACGCTCGTGGCCGAGACGGCGGCGGGGTCGGTCGCGTGTTTCCCTCCGCCGCATCAGTACTTCTTTCCCCGCGACTTGACCGAGAACCAGAAAACCGTCTGGTACGGGCGTCGTCATCGCGGCCTGGATGGGCGGTCGGGTTTCGGCATCTGCCAGACCGAGCGCGGCGGCGGCTGGTTTGTGCCCTGGTTCAACGCCCCACCCGGGACATCTCAGCGGCTGGGGGTATTCTACTTGCTCTGGTGCGGGCCCGCGAAGGAAGCTCTTGAAGAGGCGCTCAAGTTCACGAACCGAGACCGCTTTCCGCATCTGGACGGCTATCAGACGTTCACAAGCCATTACCACATGGCCATCGCCACAGCCTCATTGGAAGCAAAGGCTCGCGGGCAAGCCCCCAGTACGCACGATTTCGTTCGGGTGTTCAAGGACATGGGCGTGAACATGGTCCACCTGGCCGAGTTCCACGGCGACGGCCATCCCCAGGACCCTGGCCCGCTGCGGCTGCCGGAATTGCAAGCGATCTTCGACGAATGCAGGCGATTGTCCGATCGCGAGCTCCTTCTCATTCCCGGCGAGGAGACCAACGTCTACCTCGGCTTGCCCCAGCCCGAGCGGCACGCGGGACATTGGATTTGCCTTTTTCCCAGGCCCATCTACTGGACGATGAAACGCGAACCAGGCCAGCCGTTCCGGGCCGAAGCCACCGGCTTTGGACCGGTCTATCACGTGAGCTCACGGGCCGAGATGGTCAAGCTTCTGGAGCTCCAGGACGGCCTGGCCTGGACGACTCATCCCCGGATCAAGTCGTCGAGCTGGACGCCGGATGTCTACCGCAACGAAGACTTCTTTCAGTCCGATCGCTGGCTGGGCGCCGCGTGGAAGGCCATGCCGGCGGACCTCTCGGAACTCCGGCTGGGCCGGCGCGTGCTCGACCTATTCGACGACATGAGCAACTGGGGCGCCGCCAAGCAGGTCCTAGGCGAGGTCGACGTCTTCAAGCCCAACCACACACATGAGCTTTATGGCCACATGAACGTCAATTATGTGTGGCTCGAAAAAGTTCCGGAGTTTCGCGAGGGCTGGAAGCCGCTCTTGGAGAGCCTGCGCGCCGGACGTTTCTTTGTCACCACGGGCGAGGTCTTGATTCCCTCGTTTACGGTCGACGGCGAAGAGAGCGGCAGTACGATTATTCGCGATCCGCACGCCGGACCGTTCAAGGTTCGCGCCCACCTCCGCTGGACATTTCCCCTCCGCTTTGCCGAGCTGGTCTCAGGCGATGGAAGAGGTGTCTTTCGTCAACGAATCGACCTTTCTCGCACATCGGCCTTCGGAGAAGAAGAGCTGAAGCTCGACTTCGACCTCGTGGGCAGGACGTGGGTCCGCCTGGAGGCCTGGGACATCGCCTGCAACGGCGCATTCACGCAGCCAATCTGGTTGCAGCAATCGTCCGCACCTCGGTGACAATCCGCAACGAGCTTTCCCAGGAGGTGAGCAAGAGCTGACCTCGCTCCGGGGACCCCGATCCTTGGACACCCCTCGATGTGTCAGACTTGGCCGGGTCCCTAGAATGCGATGGAACGAGGCCGAGGCAAGCTCAGGAAGGGGTCGGGAATGTCGGACGCAGGCGGAAGCGGTGAAGCCGGCGGAAGTGGTGATCAAGATGGCAAGGAAAGCGGAAACGGAAAGGTGACGGCCGGGCACCAGACGGTGGCGCCCGGGCGGCTCATCGCGGGCCGGCGGAAGGTGACCGCTGCGCTTCTGGTGGCGATGACGGTGACAGCGATGGAGCAGCTCGTTGTCTCGCCGGCGATGCCCACGATCATCGCCCAGCTCAAAGGTTTCGAGATCTATCCGTGGGTGATCTCGGCCTACTTGCTGGCCGCGACGGTGAGTACGCCGATCTACGGCAAGCTGGCCGATCTCTTTGGCCGCAAGCGCGTCTTGCTCTTCGGGCTGGCACTCTTCAGCGCCGGGTCGATGCTCTCGGGAACGGCCCAGAGCATGGGCCAGTTGATCGCCATGCGGACGATCCAGGGCTTAGGCGCCGGCGCCGTCTCTCCGATCGTCCTGACACTCTTGGGCGATCTTTTTACTCTCGAGGAACGGGCGCGCATCCAGGGCCTCTTTAGCACCGTCTGGGGTCTTTCGAGTATCGCCGGCCCACTGATCGGCGGCTGGCTGACGGTCAACCTCAACTGGCGCTGGGTCTTCTTCGTGAGCGTCCCGTTCGCGGTCCTGGCCTTCCTCATGCTGAGCTTTTACTTCCACGAAAAAATCGAGCACAGGAAAGTCGCGCCGATCGACTGGGCCGGCGCCGGGCTACTCTCGGCAGGGCTTTCGGCGCTTTTGCTAGTCGTGCTGGATGGATCGAGCCTCGGCATGCGGGTCAGCCTGGCGGTTCTGGGACTGTCGGCGTTCTTGCTCGTCGCCTTCGTGATCCGCGAGCGCCGAGCCGCCGATCCAATCTTGCCCCTGGATTTGATGGTCCGGCCCACGATCGTGACCTCGGTAATGGGCAGTTTCTTGATCGGCGGGATCCTCTTTGGCATCGACACTTACGTGCCCCTGTTCATCCAGGGCGTGCGCGGGGGCAACGCCAGCCAGGCGGGCCAGGCGCTAACGCCACTTTTCTTGTCGTGGGCCGTCAGCGTGGCGCTCGCCGCCAAGGCCGTGGTCCGCTGGGGATTTCGGCGTGGTGCCATGTTCGGCGCGGGGCTTGTGAGCCTGGGGGCCTTGACACTCATCGTCGGTGCGACGTTTCCAGCCTGGGCTCGGCCGATCTTCACGCTGGCTTTGATCGTGGTCGGCATGGGAATGGGCCCGTCCTCGCTGGGCTTCATCCTGGCCGTGCAACACGCCGTCTCTTGGGGCCAGCGGGGCGTGGCGACCGGCGCGGTGATCTTCTTTCGAACCATCGGCGGGGCTATTGGCGTGGGGGTCCTGGGCGGAGCGCTGGCCTGGGAGCTTGGCTCTATCCTGTCCGCGGCCGGCTCGACCGGCATCGACGTCGGAGCGGCCTTGCGGCCGGAAACACACTATCTGCTCGGACCCCGTGATCTAGCGATGGTGCAGTCGGCCATGGGCCATTCCCTCCGCAATGTTTACGTCCAAGTGCTCTTGCTGGCACTGGGAACCCTCGGCTGCGCGGCCGGGCTGCCCGGGAAGGTCGCGGCCTCGAGCACCAGTCCTTCTTCCCCGGCTCCGGTGCCAGCCCGCAAAAACGGCGATGGCGATCGCGATCGCAGTTCCGAGCCGCACCTGGCCTCGGCCGCCTCGAAGCGATAGGAGGCTCGGTCCTGATGCTGGGGCACCGCACCAGGTCGCCGGGCCCGCCGTTGACGTTCTTCCCTGGCTCTCAAGCACCGATTATGATGACGCGTCTGCCTGGCACCCTGTTTGGAGTCGACAATCATGCCTCGTATACTGGCGCGGCGTCGCGGCTCGACGATCGCACTCCAGGCGCTGGCCCTGATGCTTGCAAGCGGGAGAAGTGGGTAAGACCCCCCTCATGTCTGCAATTGGGCGGAAAAGAGCGCCTGCACACACCGCCGCCCGCAAGGAATTCCATGGCACGGACTCAAACTCTTCGCTTGCTTCTTGGCTCCGTCAGTCTGTTGTCAATCCTGGCCGCGGGGCTTGCCGGCTGCGGTTCGCTGATTGACAGGATGAGGAACCCGAGCGCACTGAGCAGAAATACAACCGGGCGTATCGGGGCCGTCCTGCCGACCTTCGACCACCCCTTCTTCCTGGCTCAGAAACGTGGTTTGGAAGAGAAAGCCAAAGAGCTCGGCCTGGAGCTGGATATCCGCGACGGTCAGGATGACGATGTCAAACAGATCAGCCAGTTCGGAACCCTGATCAGCCTCGGGTGCAGTGCTCTTGTTCTCTGCCCGCGCGATGAGGATGCGCTCGTGCCCGCGGTTGAAGCCGCCAACCGGGCGAAGATCCCGGTCATCGCGCTGAACCGGCGGATCAGCGGTGGCGACGTGCTTTGCTACGTGGGGGCTGACGACGCCGAAGGGGGTGTGCTTCAGGGCGAAGCTCTCGTCAAGGCCATGGGACCCAAAGGGGGAAAGATCGTCTACCTCGAAGGGACCGAGGGTTCCAGCCCCCAGCGGAAGCGAAGTGAAGGGCTGCAAGCCGTGCTCCAGCAGCACCCTGAGATCACCGTCGTCGCGCGTCGCTTCGCCGGCTTCCAGGAAGACCAGGCCAAGGGGGTTATGACCGACTTGGTGCGGCAGTTCTCAGCCGGCGAGATTCGGGCGGTGGTCGCCCAGTCGGACGAGATGGCTTTGCCGGCCGCCGAGGTCACCCAATCCGAGGTGGGCTGGAAGGAGGTGCTCGTCTTCGGCTTCGACGGCAGTCAGCGGGCGTTCGAAGCCATCCGCGGCGGCCGGCTCACGGCGACCATCCTCCAAGATCCTCGGGAACAGGGCAAGAAGGCCATCGAGACTGTTGCCCTGTACCTGCGCGGCCACAAGCCCGACACGGAAGTGCTCACGCCGCTACGGCTCATCACCAAGGAAAACGTCGACCGTTTTCAGCCTGCGTATTGAGGGGACGCCCAATCGTCGAGCCCCGTACCCCGAAACGCTCAGAAGCCATCCGAGAAGAGGTCGCCCCTGTGGATCACGTCATGCGACCCGAAATGAACAATCAGTTCCTTGGCGCGCGAATTGCTTGTACTCCTACAACGTCGAAAGTACATCCTCAGGCGGACCGCACCCACTAGGAGAAGAGCATGGCGAAAGTTGTGCGTTTTCACGAGACTGGCGGCCCCGAGGTCCTGAAGATCGAGGAGCTTGAAGTCTCGCCGCCCGGCCAGGGCGAAATCCAGATACGCATTCATGCGCTAGGCCTCAACCGCGCCGAATCGATGTTCCGCCGCGGCCAGTACTTCGAAGAGCCCAAGCTTCCCGCCCGTCTGGGATATGAGGCGGCGGGCACTGTTGCCGCGATCGGGCCGGGCGTGCAGGGCTTCGAGGTCGGTGACGCGGTCAGCACCATCCCGAGCTTCTCCCTGAACGCCTATGGGCTCTACGGCGACCTCGCGAACGCCCCGGTCCACGCCGTGACCCATCACCCTGCGTCGCTTTCATGGGTCGATGCGGCGGCGGTCTGGATGCAGTACTTGACCGCCTACGGTGCCTTGATCGACATTGCCGGCCTGACAAACGGAGATACGATCGTGATCCCCGCGGCGTCGAGCAGCGTCGGCCTGGCCGCCATCCAGATTGCCAACAAGGTCGGGGCGGTCCCGATTGCCCTGACGCGCAGCAGCTCGAAGCAGCAGGCCCTCCTTGATGCCGGTGCGGCCCACGTGATCGCCACGGACGAGCAGGACCTGGTCCAAGAGATCCTCAGGCTCACGGGAGGGAAAGGAGCCCGCGTCGTGTTCGACCCCGTGGGCGGCCCGACCGTCACGAAGCTCGTGCAGGCGACGGCCCGACTGGGCATCGTGTTCCTCTATGGCGCCTTGAGCTCCGAGCCGACGCCGCTACCGCTGTTTGATGTCCTGGGCAAGTGGATCACGATCCGCGGCTACGTGATGATGGAGATCACCAGCGATTCGAAACGCCTGGAACGCGGCAAGACGTTCATCAACGGCGGGCTTGCCGACGGGAGCTTGAAGCCGATCATCGCCAAGACCTTCCCGCTCGAAAAAATCGTCGAGGCCCACCGCTACCTGGAGTCGAACCAGCAGATCGGCAAGGTCGTTGTCACGGTCTGATTCTCGGAGAACGACGAAAGCGCCGAATCGCTTATGCGCCCGAGCGACCGAGCTTCATGCCTCCGGCCACTCGCCGCTAAAGACCTCGGTGGCCGGACCGGTCATGAACACCGAGCTTCCCTCACCCTGCCAGTCGAGCTCGAGGTCGCCGCCAGGCAGGTGCGCCACGATCCGCTGGCCGGTCCGGCCGGTAAGAACTCCGGCGACAGAGACGGCACAGGCACCAGTGCCGCAGGCCAAGGTCAGCCCACTGCCTCGCTCCCAGGTTCGCATCCTTACCTCTTCCGGTCCGATCACCTGGACGATATGCACGTTCACCCGTCGGGGGAAGGCAGGGTGACGCTCCAAGGCCGGACCAATGGATTCGAGCGGGAAATTCGAAGTGTCATTCACATAGATGACCGCGTGTGGATTACCCATGGAGACGGCCGTGACTTCCAGCCGCTTCTCCATCAAGGCGATCGGAACGCCGACCGGCGGATTGCCCTCCAGCAGTGTGGGGATGTCACTGGCCCGTAGGATCGGCGGTCCCATGTCGACACGGACTCGTTGGACTTTTGCGGACGAAACTTCCAGCTCGAGCGTGAGCACCCCCCGACCCGTTTCCACCTTCAACCGATCGTTGCGGGCGAGGCCGTGATCGTAGAGATATTTGGCCACGCACCGCACGCCGTTGCCGCACATCTCACCCTCGGAACCGTCGGCATTGAACATGCGCATCCGCGCATCGGCCTCCGCCGACGGCATGATCAAGATCAAACCGTCGGAGCCAACGCCGAAGTGACGGTCGCTGATCGCGATGGCCAGGCGGGCAGGATCAGGCGGAGGCGGCTGGCCAAACGTCTCGACGTAAACGTAATCGTTCCCGATTCCATGCATTTTGGTAAACTTCATGACGCTTACACCTGTCGATGGAATGGACCGAGCCGCTCAGCTTTGATCGGGTCATCGTAGCAGGACAAACCGAGCCTAGCACAGCAGGGGCATGCGTCCGGTCGTCGCGTGAGGCCTTGTCGTCCGCAACCCAGAATCCTACCTTGAGAGAAAGATCTGGTTCACATTGTATAATTGCAATCTTGAGGTCATTTATGCTGGGAACGTCCTCGACTCCGTACGACCTGCGCTTTCGGTTCCTGGACATCCCGGTTCGCATCCATCCTCTTTTCTGGCTGATGATGGCCGTCCTGGGATGGCGCGACAATGACCTTGCTTCCGTGCTGACCTGGGTTGGCTGCGCCTTGGTGTCGATCCTGGTGCACGAATACGGGCACGGGCTCATGGCGAAGCATTTTCGGGGGTCGCCGTCGATCGTCCTCTATGGCCTGGGGGGCCTTTGCTATTCGCAAGGCGAGCGGACCGCCGGGCAGCGGTTGGCGGTGCTCTTGGCCGGCCCGGGCGCTGGTTTCTTGCTGTGCGCGGCCGTGCTGGCGCTGACTTCGCTGACGCTCAGTATCAGCGGTGGTGAGCACCTGGCGGTCGTGCAAGCGATTGTCGGTCTGGGCGGGAACCACGACGCCATCCTGGGCGCCCTCTCCAAGTTCAACTCGTCCAGGGTCTTACAGATCTACGAAGACCTGATTTTCATTAACGTGGTGTGGGGCTTGGTGAACCTCTTGCCCATTTATCCACTCGACGGTGGCCAGGCAACCCAAGTATTACTCTCCCAAGTTGATCGGCGCAGCGGCGTGCGCTGGGGACATACCGTCTCCTTGATTACCGCTGGCATCCTCGCCGTCCTCGCCGCCAGCACGCTGCGGGGCAATTACTACCCCACGATCATGTTCGGCCTGCTCGCCGTGATGAACTACCAGATTCTCCAGTCACTCCACCATGCCCAGTCGTTTGGAGTTTACCACGAAGACGATTGGTGGCGGAGCTGAAACCCGAATTTTCGCCTCGACTGTTCTTCTGCGTGTCAACCCCCCATTCCGGCTTGCAAGGTCCTCCCTGCTCTGTCGCATCCAGCAAACAGCGTGCCTTTCTTTGACTCACCACGCCGATAACCCATGTTATTGACATCAAGCTCTTTGCGTCGTATTCCTGAATAGCGGCGACTGCCCCCTTCCCTTTGTTTCTGCAATCATTAACAATTCGTGGGAAAAATCAAAATAGCCAGGAAATCAGGTTGACCGGGGAACCCGGGCCCAAGAAATAGAATATCATCTATGAGCTCACGCAAGAAAACGCAATTGCCGGCGTCAGGAAAGACGAGTCTCCAGGGCAAGGCAAGACGACCGGGCAAAACGTCCCCGCGCGCTCATTCGGGTCGGAGCCTGGCTCTCGAAACCGTCAAGAAACGCCAGGCCGAGTATCCGAATCATCTGCCGCTCTTACCGTTGCGATCGGACGTCGTTTTTCCTCAAACGGTGGTTCCGCTGGTGATCAACCGACCCAGCGGGATCCGCCTGGTGGATGACGTCCTGGTCACGGAGCGGATGGTGGGACTGGTCAGTCAGATTCATCCCGAGGTCGACGAACCGGTCCTGGGCGACCTGTATCCGACGATCTGCGTCGGAACCGTGCTCAAGATGTTGAAGTTCCCCGACGGCTCTACGCGGATTGTGTGCCAGGGTCAGACGCGGGCGCGGTTAGTCAG
This sequence comes from Isosphaeraceae bacterium, assembly GCA_052146555.1. GTDB lineage: Bacteria > Planctomycetota > Planctomycetia > Isosphaerales > Isosphaeraceae > Aquisphaera. The sequence goes on along the minus strand of JBKQMU010000036.1, from coordinate 15,250 downwards.
GGTGGTCCAGACCGAGCCCTACCTGGTCGGGGAAGTCGAGCCGGTGGAGGAAGAGCTGGAAGAGGGGGTCGAACTTGACGCTCTGGTCCATCACGTCAACCGGCTCTTCCAGCGGATGGTCGACCAGAGCCAGCAAGTTCCTGAAGAGCTTCAAGTTGCGGCGATGAACACCCGCGAGCCGGGTCGCCTGGCGGATCTCTTGGCCTCGAGTCTGCCGTTTTCCATCGAGGAGCGCCAGGTCCTTCTGGGCGAGATCAACGTGCGAGCCCGGCTCGAGCGGCTGGGTCAGTATCTCTCGCGCCAGCTCGCGGTCCTCGAGCTCTCCACCAAGATCCAGGAACAGGTCGGTTCCGAGCTGTCCAAGGCCCAGCGCGACCACTTCCTGCGGCAGCAAATGAAGGCGATCCAGGAAGAGCTCGGTGAAGGCGAGCCGGAGAATCCCGAGATTGCCGAGCTGTGGGAGAAGATCGAGGCGGCCGGTCCGCCCGAGGAAGTCCTGCACGAGGCGAAGCGTGAGCTCGAGCGACTCACTAGCATGCACCCAAGCTCGGCGGAGTACTCGATCGTCCGCACCTATCTCGACTGGCTGGCCATTCTGCCCTGGGCCAAGTCGAGCCGCGATCGCCTGGACCTGCGGCGGGCGCGCAAGGTGCTCGATCACGACCATTACGACCTCGAGAAAATCAAGGAGCGTATCCTCGAATACCTGGCCGTTCGCAAGCTGAAGAAGGAGATGAAAGGACCGATTCTCTGCTTCGCCGGCCCGCCGGGAACCGGCAAGACCTCGCTGGGCAAGAGCATCGCCCGGGCGCTTGGCCGCGAGTTCGTGCGCGTCAGCCTGGGCGGCGTCCACGACGAGGCGGAGATCCGCGGTCATCGCCGCACTTACGTGGCCGCCATGCCCGGCCGGATCATCCAGGGCATCCGCAAGGCCGCGACCAACAACCCGGTCTTCATGCTCGACGAGGTCGATAAGCTCGGCGCCGATTTCCGTGGCGACCCCTCCGCTGCGCTTCTGGAGGTTCTCGACCCCGAGCAAAACTCGACCTTTCGCGACCATTACCTGGACGTCGATTTCGACCTGTCCAAGGTGATGTTCATCGCCACGGCCAACATGCTGGAGACGATTCCCTCACCCCTCCTGGACCGCATGGAAGTGCTTCAGCTTCCCGGTTACAGTGAGGAAGAGAAGATGCTCATCGCCCGCAAATATATCATTCCCAAGCAGCTTGATGCGCACGGCCTCGCGCCCGGGGACATCGAGATCACCGACTTGGCGCTGCGGAAGATCATCTCCGACTACACGCGGGAGGCTGGCTTACGCAACCTCGAACGCGAGATCGCCGGGATCTGCCGCAAGATCGCGCGCCGACGGGCCGAGGGCAAGCGCGGGATAGTCGCCGTCGGGCCTGGTCAGCTCGCCGATCTTTTAGGTCCGTCCCGCTTCTTCCGCGAGCTTGCCGACCGCACCGGAATTCCAGGCGTCGCCACCGGCCTGGCCTGGACGCCTACCGGCGGCGAAATCCTCTTCATCGAGGCGACCGGCATGCCGGGCAAGGGTAACCTCACTCTCACGGGACTGCTCGGCGAGTCGATGCGCGAAAGCGCCCAGGCTGCCATGAGCTACCTCAAGAGCCACACCAAGCTGCTGGCGCTCGACGCCGCGGCGATCAGCAAGACCGACGTTCACATCCACGTTCCCGCAGGCGCTGTGCCCAAGGATGGCCCCTCCGCCGGTGTCGCCATCGCCGCGGCACTCCTGAGCCTCTTCCGCAAGCAACCGATTTTGACCGAGTTGGCGATGACCGGCGAGGTCACGCTCACCGGCCGCGTGCTGCCCGTCGGCGGCGTGCGCGACAAGGTCCTCGCAGCGCGCCGGGCCGGCATCAAGACCATCCTCCTGCCCCGCCACAACGAAAAGGACTTAGTCGAGCTTCCACCCGAGGTCAGGGCCGACCTCACATTCCGCCTCATCGATACCCTGGATGACGTTGTTCCTCGACTTTTCGAGGCTCGCGAAGCCAAGCCGCAACCAAAGCCCGACCCGGTCAAGCCCAAGGCGCCGAAGCTTTCCGCCGAGAAGGCACCCACGCTGGCCCCGCCGGCCAGCCCGAAATCCGACGCGTCCACAATCATCTAGCCGACGCGTCCGTCTGATGAGGGAAGCCGAGGTATCCCATGCAGATCGCGCCGAAGGTGGCAGACCCGCACGGGGATTCACAGATCGTGTTTCAGCGGCATGACCGTGCGAAAGGAGCGATGAGTTATGTTCGACAAGATCCTGGAAAACTATCGCAAGGCGACCGAGTCAACCCTGAAGCTGCAGCAAGACATGCTGCAGAACTGGACCATGCAGTGGCCGCAGACTTTCGGAGCCCAGATGTTCGGGCTGCCGATGATGGGTGGTCCGGCCACAACATCAGCGATGCCCGGGTCTGCCTGGCTCGAGCAGATGAGCTCCGCGCAGAAGAAGTGGGCCGAGACGGTGACGGACATGCTCAACAAGCATCGCGAGTCGCTGGAAGCCCAGTACGAGGCGGGAATCCGCACGATCGAGGAAGCGTTCAAGGTGAGCGAGGCCAAAGATCCGGCGCAGTTCCGCCGCCTGACCGAGGATCTCTGGCGACAAAGCTTCGAGGGTCTGAGCACCGTGGCCGAGTCGCAGATGCTCGGATTGATCACGATGGTGGACAAAATGGTGAGGCACTACGAACACGAGAGTATCGAGAGTGGACTCGGCGGCGAGACACGCACCAAGCCGCCCAAGCCGAAGTCTTGACACGTGAAATAGAACACTCTTCGCAAGTCAACTGGCTGATGAGTGCCACGGGCTGGCGGGAAGTCTGTACGGCGGTGGCCCTCGACTCTACGAGATTTCGAAGATCTACCCGTGGTGCTTTAAATCCGTCCTTCAATCGACCTCGTAATCCTACCAAGGCGAAACTGGTGAAGACCAGCAAGGATCGCCAAGAGTAGAGATCACTCGATCCCCAATTCCCCAAAGAAATGGAGTCGAATGTTCAGCGGACTAAACAAAGTTGTTGACCGCAATTTCACCGTCGGCTTCGCCATACCGGCACTGTTATTCTTGTACTGCGCCACCGGACTCTGCCGAGTTTTTGGCCTCGTGCTGCCCTACCTAGATCTGAAAGGCGACGAGCCGCTCAAGGACACCACGGTACTTGCCTTGGTCAGCTTGGCGGGGGCGTTCGTGCTGATGATTTTCAATTGGAACATTCTCCGAATAGTGGAGGGTTACTGGTATTGGGACTTCGGCAGAAACGTTAACTCGTACTTCAAGCAGCGATGGAAGTCGCTAGATCAGAAGATCGCCGGCCTGAACGCGGAGTGGAAGGATAATGGCTATTCAGATTCGTTTCCCAACATGAGTAGGTTGGCAAGAGCTAGAGAGGAGTTCGCCGAGCGTTTTCCGTCAGAACAGACAGCAGTGTTGCCCACGAAATTCGGAAATGCTCTTCACGCCTTTGAGGACTATCCTCGAAAGATATACGGGCTCGACTCGATCCCTGGCTGGATTCGCCTGAACGCCGTAATCCCGAAGGAGTATCGCGAACTGATAGACGAGGCTCGAGGTGACATGAACTTCTGGATGAACCTCTGGTTCTTATCCTGGTGTCTCCTCGCGGAGTACGTAGGCTTGGCCGTATGGTTCCGAAGGCTTCCGTTGATCTGGTTCGTGGTGCCGGCGCTGATATGCTCGATCTTCTTCTGTTCGGAACAGGCGACGAAGGCCGGAGTAGCCTGGGGTCATTGGGTAAAGGGGTCATTTGACATGTTCATACTTGATCTATTAAAAAAACTCGGGTATAAGGCCCCAGTGAACTTGGGGGAAATCCGGGAGATATGCGAGCATCTCAGCCAGACTATGATTTACAGGGTCGGAGAGCCCCTTGAAGAGATCGAGAAGTTCCGAGAGTGTGACGAAACTCCTCGCCGGCAGGTTCTTCCCGAGAAGGAAACCTCCTTACCGTCAGCTTCGCAGCGCCTTGCCGGGGCCCCGATAGCAACGGAAACTCTTGGCTAATTTGACCCGCCGCTTGAGTATCAGGGCCCCTCTCACGATCGACTGACTCTATACCCCGTCGTGAGAAACCCACATCTCACGGAGGGTCCCATGTCAGTCAATCCCCAGCCCCATCGGCCCGGCCCCGAGCCCGCCGCCTATGTCGCCCGCGCTACATTCCCCAAGGGCATCCTACCTGACCCTGCGAGACCGCCTGGGTGTCTTCTACGAGGGCAAGCGCTTCGTGGTGACGACGCGACGGATGTCAGGTGCAGCGCGAGGTTCTGGCCCCAGGTGTGCTGCACCGCGAGCACGCCGATCTCGGTCCCAAGGTGTTTCGGGTCCGAGGCCACCGCGAGGCGGGGTTTCGCGACAGCCCGCATGAGCAAGTCGTAGACCACGCGGGGGCTGAACCGCGCTACCGGGCCGAGAGCGCTGGGAGAGTGAAGACGATGTGGAAGTACGGTGTGTCGAGCAGGTCCCCGCGCACGGTTTGACCGCGCCGGGGCATAGGATGCTCATCACGCTATCTCCAGGACATGAGCTAGCCCTAAACGTGGGTTTTTCATAGGCTCTGGGCTGGCGGCGACTTGGCCGCTCTTTTTCCAGGGAAGGAAGATCGAGCCGGGCATGAAGATCCAGCATCCGCTTCTCATTCGCGCAATCGGCGCCTCGGGCGCATGGCTCGTTCGGCACCTGGGCAGCACGCTCGATTACCATTTCCGCTTCCAGGACCCCGCGGTCAATCCCGAGGTCGCGCGGCGGTCGGGGCAGCGGTATATCTACGCCTTCTTCCACGAAGTGATGCTCTTCCCGGCCGATTACTGGGCCTGGCCCACGATGCACATCCTGATCAGCGACCATCGCGATGGCGAGCTGATCACCCAGGTGATCAAGCGGCTGGGGTTCGGTGTCGTCCGGGGCTCGACCACCCGCGGAGGCGCCCGCGCACTCCGCGAGATGACCGAACGGATCAACACGGGAAATTTGTGCGTCACTCCCGATGGACCACGCGGCCCGCGCAGGCAGGTGCACCAGGGACTCGTCTATCTCGCCAGCCGCACCGGCCTGCCGATCGTGGGAGCCGGAATGGCATTCAAGGACTGCTGGCGCGCCGGGAGCTGGGACCGATTCTGCGTGCCCCGGCCCTATTCGAAAGCCGCCTGCGTGGTTCCCGATGCGCTCTCCGTCCCCCCCGACGCCAATCGTGAGACGCTCGAAGTGTGTCGTCAGGAAGTCGAGCGGCGGATGCAAGCGGCCATGCAAGAGGCCGAAGACTGGGTAGCACGGCTCTGAGTGCATTGAAGCGGCAGGGAAAGCGCCTGGTTCGCCTTTTGGGCGGTACATTTTGATTTTTTCGGATCAACGGGTTGGGGTTGCCAGCCAAGGGCCGACCGAGTAGCCTGCCCTTGCATTTCCAGGCGCTTCCCGATCGGCCAATCACATGTATCGCCCGCGGCAAACTGGCGGTCGGCCTTTGATGGACTGGCACCCTCGGCGAGAGCAGCGACTCGAAGGTCCGGCTCGCTGGTACGTCCTGTTGCTGGCGGCCGGCTTGGTGGGGCTTCTGGGCGTGGCACGGGGGTTACGGCCTGACCCTCGCGGTTATGGAACACACACGCAGCTTGGCCTGGGGCCCTGCGCGTTTGCCAGTTTGACCGGTCGTCCATGTCCGAGCTGCGGCATGACGACCGCCTGGGCGTATTTCACGCGGGGCTGTCTGAAAGACTCATGGCGAGCCAATCCGGCGGGATGCCTGATCGCCCTGCTGGCGCCGCCCTTGATCGCCTGGCTGCTTCTCTGCTTCTGGCTGAGAAAGCCGGTCGGTTGCCGGTCGATGGACCGGCCCCTGCTGGCGATCTTGGCAGCAATCGTCCTCACAAGTCTTGCATTGTGGATCGTACGAATCCTCGGTGCTCCCCTCAACCTGGGCCCCACCGGCTTTTCGCCGGTACTCGGGCTCGGGTAAGCCGGCACCCGAACCAAGGAAGGAGGGGGGAAGCGATGGCCCCTCGATCTCTGGCATGGATGCGGCGCCTGGCCGTGCTACTTCTGGTGGTTGGGGGATCGGTCGCGCTCGTGGGATGCGACCCTCGTCCCTTTTTCTATTTCCTCCAGCCGTACGGGCCCACGATCCCGGCTCCCGGACCTGATTTGAAGGGGAAGAAAGTCGTCGTCCTGACACACGCCACGTCGGGAAGCCAGGTCGAATTCCCGGGGCTCGAGCGGGATCTCCAGCGCGAGTTTGTGACCAACCTCAGGAAGAAGGGCAATAAGATCACCGTCGTGGATCCGGAGAAGGTGGCGACCTGGGTGGAGGGCCATCCCAAGTGGACCGATCCGGCCGATGCCGCGCGTGACTTCGAGGCCGACGTGGTCATCTTCCTCGAGCTGGAGACGTTCCAGATCCAAGCCCCGGGCGACCTCAACATTTTGCAAGGAACCTCCAAGGTGCATATCCAGGTTTTCGAGTTGACATCGCCGAAGAACAGCAAGGGTAAGCCGATTTACGATCAGCCTAAAGAGTCGCGCTCGATTTACGACGATTACCAGGAAAGTACCTTCCCGATCCGGGGCCCGGTGCCCATGGACTCGGGCGTTGGCCGGGCGGCGTTCAAGAACAAGTTCATCCAGGTTATTGGCAGCGAGTGCTCCTGGCACTTTGTCGAGCACTCGACGGACGACATCATCCAGGACGTCAAGTTCAATCAGAGGTAGTCTGGACTGCTCTGGCGGGAAAACAAGAGCTCGGGGCGGGCCTGTCAACAGAGCCCGCTCTGGGCTTTTTGTAAAGACTGAGTTCAAAAAATTTAGCGCTTGCTTGTCCCGGAAGTATGAGGTAAGGTCAAGATGGAGTGATTTCGGTTTTCGTAGGTTCGGTCCCGCCTTTGTCTGACTTGCTTGCTTGCCCTGCCTCGACAACCCCCGGCCCAGCGCCCGTGCCAGAGTCAGAAGAGCAGGAGCGCCGAGCTTCCTGGAGAAACTCTATGCACGTCGATCGTCGATCGTTCGTGCGCCTTGCGGCAGCCACGCTACCTGCCTTCGGGCTGTTGCGCCGCTCCGGTATGTGCGCAGACCCGCAGGACGCGGCCAGTAAGCCTTTGCGGGTGCGGATCTGGTGCGAGGGGACCGCGCCTAAGTCCACTTATCCAGACGAGATCAACGGCGCTCTTGCCGTCCAGCTCGGCCGGGTGCCTGGCCTGACCGTCACCAAGGCGCGGCTCTCCGATCCACATGCCGGCCTCTCCGACGCCGACCTAGACGCGACCGACGTCCTGACCTGGTGGGGCCACGTGCGTCATGAGGAAGTGCCCGACGACCGAGCCACAGCGGTCGTGCGGCGCGTCCGCGAAGGCCGGCTGGGGTTCGTGGCGCTCTATGCCTCGTGCGGTAGCAAGCCGTTCAAGCAGATGATGTGCATGCCCTGCGAGCCGGGAAGTTGGCGCGAGGATGGTAGGTCGGAATTCGTCAGCGTATGCGCTCCCGATCACCCGATCGCCCGGGGCATCACGCACTTTACCATTCGCAAAACCGATATGTTCGCCGAGCCCTTCGCCGTTCCTCCGCCGGAGACCGTCGTCTTTGTCTCTTCGTGGGAAAGAGGCGAGACTCTGCGGAGCGGGTTGACCTGGACGATCGGCAGCGGACGCGTTGCCTACCTTCGCACCGGGCCCGAGAATTACCCGGTCCTCTTCCATCCCTCAATTCGTCAAGCGGTCATCAACTCGGTGCGCTGGGTCGCTCATCGCGCGTGACGGAAATCATGCTGATTGCAATCACGACCTAAAGCAGGAATCGTGCGTGCTTGAGAGGGTTGCTACGTTCAGCCGGGCCGTTGACTCTGGGCAGCCGCCGAATATAATCACCCCTGAATGGGCGGTTAGACAGTGCTGCTTTTGACGATTGCGAGCAATCGTCTGGCCGCCTAAAATCACGGTCCCTCCGGTTGAGATCTGTCGCTTTACCTTCAAGGTAGAGGACGTCGGCTTCCTTCTTGAGTGGTGGCTTCAAGAGTTTCGCTGCTCTTGCGGTCGAAGTGCCCCTCGCGTGTGACCGTCGCTTGCGAGCGTGCCGGAATGTGACTGGCTCGCGCGCATGGCGGCTGAACCCTGAATGGAGTGAGCACCAATGCGGAAGGTTCTATTTGGCCTGTCCATCGTCGCTCTCGCCGCACCGGTCAGTGCCGATCACTACAACAAAGTTGTCAAGATCGGTGATACTGCGCCGGCCTTCTCAGGTATCCCCGCCTACGCCTCCAACGGCGAGCAGACCAGTCTGACTCTCTTGGACATCAAGGAAGACGTTGTCGTTCTCGTCTTCCTGGCGAATCACTGCCCGGCCGTCATGGCGGCTGATGACCGCATCATCGAGTTTGCCAATGACTATAAAGAAAAGCCGGTCAAGGTCATCGCCGTAAGTGTCAGCGACATCGACCAGGATCGTCTGCCGGGCATCAAGGGCCACATAAAAGACAAGAAGATCAACTACACCTACGGCTACGACGAATGCCAGGCGATCGGCCGTGCCTACGGTGCGACCAACACGCCGCACTTCTTCGTCCTCGACAAGGAGCGGAAGATTCGCTACATCGGCTCGATGGACGACAATGTGATGGACGAGTCGAAAGTGACCAAGCATTACCTGCGCGACGCGGTCGATGCCCTGCTGGCCGGCCAGACCCCGCCCGTTGAGGAAACTCGTCCCCAAGGCTGCGGCGTGAGGTACAAGAACTGAGCACCGTTGTCGACGTAGGGGCGTCCCGACATTGCACACCGCCCGGACGTTCTAGGGTAGCCCGTCGAGAACTCGGAGCCGCCGGTAGTCATCGGCGGCTTCTTTGATTGATTGCAAGACCAGGTGTTTCCGCCGGATGTCGATAAGTTGGGAGAAGAGGTTGATCATGAAGCGTTTGCTCGTGACTCGACTGGCCTTGCTCGTGACGACCGGGTTCGTGCTGGCCGGCGACCTCCGTCTCAGGGCGGCTGACGGCGACGGCCAGGCAGCCACGATCACCAAAGAGATCAAGATCGAGAGTCTCAAGTGGCCGCAGTTCAAGGAGCGTCTCGCCGCGATGAAGCCGGCGAAATACACGCTTGTCGACGCCTGGGCGACAACCTGCGCACCGTGCAAGGAGAACTTTCCTCACCTCATCCAGATGCACCAGAAATACGAGAGTAAGGGCCTGGCGGTGATCTCTCTTTGCCTCGACGACGCGACCGACAAGAAGGCCGTATCCGAGGCCGAGAAGTTTCTCAAAGAGAAGAGCGCCGTCTTCACGAACATCCTCTTGGATGAGAATTATGGCGAAGGGTTCGACAAGCTGGACGTGAACACGATCCCCGCCGTATTCATCTTCGGCCAGGATGGCAAAGAGTTGAAGCGGTTCACCATGGATGACCCTTCTCATCAGTTTACTTATGACCAGGTCGAGAAGTATCTCATCGACCTCTTGGGCTCGTCCAAGAGCGCCAGCACCGGCTCGTAACTGGTCTTGGGTGAGGCCACCGTTGTCTGGTACGATAAACTATCTTTTGAACCTGCGGCCATCATCGGCCGTAACAATCCCGGGTTGATCGCGCTACTCTCTTTTTAGCCAAGACGGACTGCAATGAAAGACGGCATTCATCCCAAATATGTTGATTGCGTAGTCACCTGCGGCTGTGGCAACTCATTCAAGACCCGCAGCACCAAGCCCAAGATCATGGTCGAGGTCTGCTCGAAGTGCCATCCGTTCTTCACCGGCTCGGTGAAGTTCGTCGACGCGGCCGGCCGGGTCGACAAGTTCAACAAGAAGTTTCAGGGCACTTACGGCAAGACTAAGAAAGAGAAAGAAAAGGCCGAGGCTCCGAAGGCCTAGCGATCGCGATTCAATCTTGATGACGGCCCGGCGGCCGGCGCACCAGACCAAGGTGCCTGCCACCGGGCCGTCGCTCGTTGATTCCGGCGCAATGGCTATAGCACGTACGCCAAATCAGTGCCTCACAAGTCCCGTTTTCGCAGGATTCACGCCCCGTGTTCGAGAAGCTCCAATCTGACTACAAGAGGTTCCTCGAGATCGAGCTAATGCTGCTCGACCCCGCGATCACCGTCGACGCCGCCAAAGTCACGGCGCTGGCCAAGGAGCGTAGCTCGCTCGCGAAGCTGGCCGTTGCTTACGGCCGCTATCTCGAGCTGGGCCGGCAGATCGACGAGGCCGAGGCCCTCTTCGGCTCGGAGACGGACTCCGAGATGCGGTCCTACGCGGAGGCCGAGCTCTTGTCCCTGCGGCAAAGGCACGACCAGCAGGGCGACATCCTGCGCGACCTCTTGTATGATCGGCAATCAGGGGCCGACCACGCCGCGCTCATCATGGAGATTCGCGCGGGAACCGGCGGCGATGAGGCGGCACTCTTCGCCCGCGACCTCTACGAGATGTATCGCCGCTATGCCGAAAGCCAGGGCTGGAAGTTCGAGGTCATGGACATGGAGGCGACCGAGCTCGGCGGATTCCGCGAGGTCTCCTTCAGCGTCAACGGCGAAGGGGCGTTTCGCAACCTTCAATTTGAGAGCGGCGGGCACCGCGTCCAACGCGTGCCACAGACTGAGGCGCAAGGGCGCATCCACACCTCGGCCGCCACGGTGGCCGTGCTGCCCGAGCCCGAAGACGTTGAGATCGAGATCCGCTCCGAGGACCTACAGATCGACGTCATGCGCTCCGGCGGTCCCGGCGGACAGCATCAGAACAAGACCGAAAGCGGCGTGCGAATCACGCACCTGCCCAGCGGAGTGGTGGTCAACTGCCGCGACGAGCGCAGTCAGCACAAGAACAAGTCCAAGGCCATGCGAATCCTTCGCAGCCGGCTCTTTGAGCAAACCCAGGAGGCAGCGCGGTCCCAGCGTGATCAAGCCCGTCGCTCTTTGATCGGCTCGGGCGATCGCTCGCAACGCATCCGCACGTACAACTTTCCCCAGAACCGGGTGACGGATCACCGGATCGGACTGACCCTCTACAATTTGGACCAGGTGATCCAGGGCAGCCTGGTCGGCCTGACCCAGGCGCTCATCGCCGCCGACCGGCGGGAGCAGCTCGGCGAAGTTTGATTCTCCCGGACAAGCACCGGACAAGAGGTCTGCGGATGGTTTGAGCTCCAGACGACGCACGAACTTCGGAGGGATCCGTGAGCGGCGATGAGAAGATCGCTTCGGAAACGTGGCCAATCAGCAAGCTGTTGACCTGGACCACCGACTTCCTCCGCCGGAGGGGCTCGGAGAGCCCAAGGCTGGACGCCGAGGTGATGCTGGCTCACGTGCTCGACTGGCAGCGCGTACAGCTCTACACTCACTATGATGAAGAAGTCGGCGAGGCGGCCCGCACCGCCTTCCGCAGCCTGGTGCGCCGTCGCGCCGAGGGCTCGCCGGTGGCCTATCTCGTTGGCCGCAAAGAGTTTTATTCACTTCCGCTGGAGGTTTCGCCGGCGGTGCTCATCCCTCGGCCCGAGTCCGAGTTCGTGGTCGTCGAGTTTCTCGAAGTGGCCAGGCACCTGGTGCAACCCCGGGCGCTCGACGTCGGCACGGGCTCCGGTTGCCTGGCAATTGCTTGCGCGTATCAGCATCCGTCGGCCCGGTTCGTTGCGATCGACATTTCGTCAGGAGCGCTGGAGCTTGCTCGGCGGAACGCGGAGAAGCACGGCGTCGCCGACCGCATCGACTTCCGTGAGGGCGATTTGCTGGAACCAGTCGCCGCCCTAGGGCCGTTCGACGTCATCGTGTCGAACCCTCCTTATATTCCTTCCGGAGACATTCGAGGACTGGAGAGCGGCGTACGCGACTACGAGCCGCACGCTGCACTCGACGGCGGTGCCGACGGTCTGCGGGTCGTCTCACGGCTGATCGAGCAGGCCGTGCCGCTCTTGCGGCCCGGTGGGCACTTGATCCTGGAAATCGGCTCGGCACAGGAAGAACCGGTCCGAGCCCTGATGGCAGCCCAGGGCGGTCTCAAGCTCGCCCCGACCATCTACGATTTGCGTAAGCACCCCCGGGTGATCCGGGCTCTGAGGGCGGTTGACTGAAGCCCGTGCCCCTCGGGTCCCTCAGTCTTCAGGCTGCTTCCGAGCGGCCTTGCAAGCCTTCGCACATCCGGCCAACGACAGCGACGCAGAATTAAGGTTCGGTTTACATTCGCTTGGGGGGAATCGATCTCAGAGTCTCGGCCAGGCCGGCCATCGCGGGCCAGCGTTCGTCTCGCTTGCGAGCAACCAGCTTCAGTAGCAGCTCGCAGACTTCGACGGAAAGCTTGGGCTTGGCCGTGGCGGGGTCCAGCGGCGCAGTGTTCAGCTTCTGGAGCATCGTGATCGTCGAGTTGTGACTTGGATAGGGAAGGCGGTCCGTCAGCAGCTCGAAGGCGACCACGCCGAAGCCGAAGATATCGATCCGCTCGTCGATCGGTTCTCGGCGGATCAGCTCAGGCGCCATGTATTGTAAGGCTCCGGTCCGGTTGCCGGGCCCGCAGAAGGGCGGGGTGTTGGGGATGGCCAGACCGAAGTCGATGAGCTTGACCTGGTGCTGGCGGCTCAGCAGGAAGTTACGCGGGTTGATGTCGTGGTGAATGAATCCCGCGGCGTGCACGGCGGCGAGCCCCTCGGCCGCCTGGGCGAGCCACTGCAGCTTTTGAGCCGTCCGGCCCAGCCTCGTTTCACGCAAGTGGTAGAAGCTGTGGCCGTCGATGTACTCCATCACCAGATAGTGCTCGCCACCGGACGCATCGCCGTATTCACAGGTTCGTACGACCTGAGGATGGTTGACCCGGACGGCAATCTCGCCTTCGGGGGGCCGGGGCGCCTCACGTGAAGCGCGCTTCAGCGCAGCGGCATTCTTGACGCGATCCTGAATCTTCAAGCAGATGATTTTCCCAGTCTCGCCGTCAATCGCCTTGTAAACATGTGACATGCTCCCCTGGTTGGAGATGTCCAGCAAGATGGTAAATCTTCGTTGGAGATTCACCCGGCGGCGGTAGACGGCTCCCGTGGAAGCCAGCCCCCCGGCGAACATCTCCTTCAACCTGGCAAGCAACACGACATGCTCCGGGGTGGCAGGCCAAGGGAAGAGGGCTCGGATCTGCGTGGGTCTGCTCCAGACTGAGCAGTGTCTTCTCACTCTTCAACTGTGATTCGGAAAACGGAGGGAAACAATCACAGACCAATGAGATCTCGTCGCGACATTGTCCCCGAATAATGCGTTCCATGCGAGACAGGGTGACGAAAACATGACGAAAACTTCATATTATCCATGCGTGCAAAATGCGTGCAAATAGCACGGAACGAGCGCCGGGGCGATGGTCCGGATGAAGTGTAGCATTCATTACACAGTGGCTCGGAGCGCGAAGCAAGAGATCTCTCAGGGATGCGACTCGTCGGAATGAAGTGTTCCCGAGGGTGTCAACAGCACTCCGGCGGTACGAGCCAGAATGCGTGTGCTCCCCTGTCGGTCTTGAAAACTGGCCACTTTGAAGAGTTTCGGGGCGGACGCGGGCCAGTGATCGAACTCGGACTGGAGCAAGAGCACATGCTTGGCCTCACGCGTCGCCGGGTACGCCAGGTGCTCGGGAGTCGGAAGCTGCCGAACCTGGCGGCCGATCGCGAAGGCTAGCTCCGGCGGCCAGTCGTGCATCGTGTGCAGCGTCCAGTTGGGAAGCAGCCACTGGCCGATGGCTCGGCCCCACGCTCCCTGGCCGTGGCGATAATTCCATTCCGAAACGTAGTAGCCCCAGTGAGCCACCTTCAAAGCCACGGCCAAAAGCACCATGGCCATCACGGCGCGGCGGCTTCCGCCGGTCTCGATCGCCCTCCAGCCCAGAACAAGCGCTGCGATTCCCGGTACCAGCACCGCGATCCCGACGGCCCTGTAATACGGGAAGACCAGGAGCCAGAGATAGCTGCCATACATGAGAGTGATCAGCCAAATCGTGAGCAGCCCTGAGAGCAGGGCCAGGAAAATCCTGCGGCCGCCTCGCGTGAGCGTGCCGGACCAGGCGGCCTCAAGGCCAGCCCCGGCCATGACGAGCATTCCGGCCAGGGCAGGCACGGCAGCGGCCCGGGAGAGCCCTGGGATGACCGTTCCCGCGATCATGCTTGCGGCGGCGACCTGCCCCCAGCCCAAGAGGAGTGCCTTTGCCGTGGGGCTCAGGCTTTCTCGCACCGGCCGATTGAGAAAGAGGATCGCGCAGGGTGAAATCGGCAGGCCCATCGCCAGAACGCGGGCGGCAAGCCACCAGTCCGGCTGTAGCGTCAGAGGTAAGGTGAGTGCCGCGGCCCATGCTTCGGTCGATGCCGCACAGAGCGACCAGATCGACCACAGAGTGCCGGCGATCGCCGGTGGAACGAGCAGCCTGAAGGAAAGGCTCGAGCCGGTCCGGCCGACGACGATCACGGCCAGGAGAACGAGCACAACCGGAGGCCAGCCCGCAGCCAAAACCGCAACCGCCGTCCAGATTCCGGCAGTCCAGTCCGAGCCCCGGTGGAGCAGGCGATCGAGCGCGGCGACCGTCGCCAGCCCCCCCAGGAAGTCGAGCCCGGTGGCCGCCGAGTGATCCACCACCCCCAAACAACCGAACCAGGCCAGTGCGAACCAGAGCCCCGCGCGACGCCCCAGGCTGTCGGCCAGCCTCCTCGTCAGGAGGGTGCCGATCGCCAGTGCGGCCAGGGCGGAGGGCCAGAGCACGGCCTCCGAGGCGATCTGCCGGCCTCCTGCAACCATCGCCGCGAGCTTGACCGCGGCCACGTGGAGCGGCCAGAGATCGGGAGCCCAGAACCCGAAGACCTGGCCTAAGGGACCAAGCGGCTCGCCCGCGGCCAGCCCCGCTCGCGCATCGTCGGGTCCCAGGTCGAGATTGCCAGCGCCAACTAGCACGAACCCGATGGCCATCAAAGCGAGCAAGGGTGCGAAAGAGGACCTCAGTGACGGAACGGGAACGCTTAAGGCGGCCCTGGCTCCGTCGGCCCTCTTGACCCGGAACACGTGCGGTTAATTGAAAGATTTTCTTTGCCATGTTATCACCATCCCTGTCATCCTTGCTGCAAGACTACGTGGCGAATATTCTTTGCGAACTATGGTATCACAGGCCACCATGCCAGGAGGACACTTTCTGGACAGGGAGGCGTAGGCCGATCCGAGTCACGCAGTTCACGTTTTCTTGCAGTTTTGTGCGGGGTTGCAGGATATTTCTAACAGTCAGTAGGATTCATCCTGCAC
>JBKQMU010000035.1:0-2743 GCA_052146555.1 Isosphaeraceae bacterium | reverse complement strand
CCTACTTTCCGCACATCTCCCGTTGAATATCTCCGAATTTCCTGTGTCTGTCAGCGTGCCTGTCTGGATCAGATCTCGTAGGCCCTGGGCATGCCCAGGAGCCGCAGGATCCTCCTCTGGAGTCGGGTTAGCTCCGTGCTGAAGACCTCGGGTGGCCGCTTGCCGGACCGCAGGGAATGACGCTGCACGTCCTCGTAGAGGTCGATCACCTTGCGAGCCGTGGGGCGGCGGCAGGCACGACTTTCGGGATACAGGGGCAGGCTCTCGATCCCCTTTCGCTCCATCGCGCGGCGGAGTTCTCGCTCCAGCAGCGCCTCGACCAGCAGCACAAAGAAGTACACGCAGAGCAAGGCCTGGATCCGACTCACCTCCTTCAAGAACACCGGCGCGACCACGAAGTCGGTCTTCAGGTGCTCGAACCGCCGTTCGATCGCCGGCTGCTGCTTGTAGGCCAACAGGAGTTCTCGCTCGGTCATCGCGCGGTCATTGCTGACCAGGGGGAAGATCCCGTCGCAGCGCGCCTCTTCGTCCAGCCGCTCCAGCTCGATCCGGTGCTTCAGCGTGAACCGCAGCTTCTCTTCGCGGACGTACCTGGTCTTCTCCCCAGGCCGGCCGCGTCGCTCCTGGTGGTACTTTTCGGTGACCTGCTCCTCGATCTGAACCGAGATCCATTGACTGACCTCGCAGTCCCGAAGCAGCGCCTCGACCGCCTCGACGATCTTGGCCCGGCTGCGGTACCGGGTCCGCGGCGAGGCCAGCTTGGCCCGCAGTTCGTCCAGCCCTTTCAGCGCCTTCTCCAGCCGGGTCAGCCGTGCCTCCGCATCCAACTCGGCCTTCCGTGTGCTGTGATACCAGATCAACCGGTAACCCTCAGTCGTCTGCCCCGCTGGCTCGCAGATCGAGAAGCGGTCGACCAACTGTCCCTGGTCGTCGTACTTGTCGTGCACCCGTCGCCACGACACCTCTTCGCGCAGCACGGCGGCGCGGAAGGCAGCGTCCTCACTGCGCGTTCGCGGCAGTACGCTGAGGAACCGGCCGCCGCGCTGATGGAGATAGGCCATGTTCTCGGTGGTGGCCAGCTTGCAATCGGCGATGTAGAGGAAGTCCCGACGTCCAGTCAGCTGGCAGAGCAACTCCCACGTGCCCTGGTGGGAGCGGTCATCGGTGGCGTTACCACTCTCGACACGGAACTGCACCGGGACGGCGCCGTCGCCGGTCACGGTGAGGATGTAGAGCAGCTGCTTGAGGTCGGGGCGGTGGTCCTTGTTGTGGCCCCAGGTCACAGCCAGTCGCAATCGTCCTCGCAGGGTCCGTTCCTGCTCGGCCGACTCGTAGCCGCCGTGGAAGGTGATGGTGGTCGAGTCGTTGTGCAGCTGGTCGAGGCTGACGTTGAATTCGCGCACGGCGTGGGCCGCGACCTTCAGGGCCAGCGTCGGAATGTTGGCGTCGAAGAGGCGGTCGAGGGCCCGGCCGATGCGATCGTCGTTGAGCGCGGCGAGTTGAGCGTCCGACAATCCCAGCAATTCCGGCTCATGGCCAGCCGCCCACTCACCGACACCGTAGAGCGGCTGGCGCGCGATCAGCAGGTTGCGCAGCAGCACGAGCAAGGCCGTGGCCGTGGGGACGCGAGTCCGACCGTCTTCATGGGGCAGGTGGTCGCGGAGGAACTCGCGGAGGCGGAGCCGGCCCAGGAAGTGCTCCAAGATGGGGAGGGCGGCGATCCGCCGCGAGTTGAGGGTGCGCCTGCGTCCCCTGGCCCGGGCCGTCTCGCCGGGAAGCCGTGGTCGTCGAGATTCGTCCACGCGGGTCATCTCCGTGGGTCCTGCCGCGAGCTGTTTGGTGTCCGCCGCCGGGCCTCCCGGGGCCCAAAGAAGGGGGCAGACCGACCGCCGCAGTGTTCGCCGCAATGATGGCGGAGGAGACCGGGACGTCAAGGGGTAAAAACTCTTGCGATTCACTTATGACGATTTGCCTTGACGTAAATCGTGGGCCGTTCGACTTACGTCGATGGCCCACGTCGCAAGCCCTCGGAGCGGAAAGCGCCACGCACGGTAGGACATTGCCAGGTGGTAGGACAAGGCGAAGAATGGCTCGAGCAGACGTAGGGTCCCGTGAGGAGCAATCCGGGCCCAACAGCGCGCAGCTGACGATCCGCTCCGAGATGATTACCGACCCTGGGGCTGCGTCTGGCAAATCGGCCTCAGGCCGAATTCGGGGAAATCAAAGGAAGATGTGCGGAAAGTAGGGTAGGATTGTAAAGCACCGCGAGCAAACTGGGACTTCGCCCTAACGAAATGATCATTGCCAACACCTTCTCAAACCGTCCCTTCCGCGGCTCTTAACAGGCAGTTTCGCCTCCTCTTCGGGCGTTTTCCGACCATTCGCTCTTGCTGCACGATCCCGCGCCATTGGCCTTGGCTTCATTTTCGACCCTTGCGCCACTGCAGCAGGGCCGGGGGAAGCAGATGGCCGAGCTTATCGCGCTTGGCGTCGAGGTAACGCTGATGCTCGGCGATCGCCGGGGTGATGATCGTCGGGTGGCTGGGTCAGAATGACCCAGAGCTCGCGGCGCCGTGCTGGGGCGTCGCTTCGCTCCGGCCCACCCACCCACCCCTCGGCGACGGCGTAAATGGGATGAAAAAAGTCTTGCGGACCTGCTTAGCGCGGTGGGTTCATCATCCGACGCACAAACAGGGCACGGTAGTGAAGGCTAACTCATGAATGCCACTGAGGCGCTCCGGAT
>JBKQMU010000034.1:0-17761 GCA_052146555.1 Isosphaeraceae bacterium | reverse complement strand
CGAGAAGGGGCTGCCGGTCGCACGAGCGATGAACCGGCTGAGGGGAACCATGCCGCGCACGACACGCGCATCGCCGAGCCGGAAGACGATGTCCCCCTGGCGGAGCACCTCGCGTCCCCATCGATGCCAGCGGGCCATCTCCGGGTTCGACGGGAGTGGCGGAAGTTGCCCCGTTAGCCGAGCACGGCATGCGGCTGGCCCCCAGAAGTTGCCAGACCAGGTGGGCGGTTTCATCCAGTCGGTTGGTTCCGCCGCACTCTGTTCGTAGTTCGACAGGGCAATCATCCAGCAGAAGAAATAGAACACGGAAAGTCTCCAGGTGCGGCTTGGGGAGTCTGGGCCAAGGCATCCGGTACCCTCCCCAGGCCTTTTCTTGTCCTGGGAAAACCTCCGTGCACGGAAATGGCTCTGAGCTGGGTGACTGTAAGGGCGTCAAGCCGGCCGAAGACCCACCGGCGGTTGGGAGCAAAGTCCCAAGAATTGGCACATGATCGCTGGATCGTATCGGAGCATTCCGCGAAGGAAAACCCGCTCGAACACCAACCTCACCGCAAGTGGCACGACCGAAGGAATGGTCGTGTGTGTAGGGTCCGTCACGCCGCAATCCAGACCCAGGCTGCTCATCACTCACGGAGCATGCTCAGGGGTCGCCGATGGCACCCTCGCCATGCGATTGCTTCCCCATAAGTCATTCTGCATGTCTTTTTATCACAAAACTTACTCCTTTACAACAGGCCTCTCCGAAGTCTTGCCGGTCGTTTCTTGTCAGCATCCATCGAACCGAGCGAGCTATTCAAGTTCCGCCTGTCGGGCCAGTTCCAGGCCCTGTACCTGACTGCGAACTGTGTTGGGCTTCGCCTTGGTTCCGGACCTCGGCCATTATGAGACTCTGTAAGACCGCGTTACCCGAACTGCAGGGCGGCTCGAAGCGCATCGTGGGGTGACGGTTTTGTGCCCCGAGTTGACGCGAGGTCAAGCGGTCGGACTGGGAAGCCGCTTGAGTGCGAATCCGACCATGAGCCACGACACCCCTCGAAAAATAATGCTGATGCCCACGAGCACGCCGATGATCGTCAGTCCCGACATCGGCAGCTCACGCCAGATCATCACGCCGAGGACGACGTCGATCGCGCCGCTGAGCAACAGCCAGCCCCAGCCCTCGAACCGCTGAGCGATGGCCGCGACGGCCTTGAAGATGCCGCCCACGAAGAGGAAGCTCGCCAGCAGGATCGTCAGCGTGATCCCTCCCTGGATCGGGTTGCCCAGCAACATCAGGCCGACAACGACGCCCAGGATGCCCGAAAGCAAGGCAAGGAAGAACCCGCTCCATTCCTGGCACCAGAACGCGCCGACGACCTCCATGCCGCCTCCGAGGAGGATCAAGACGCCGAGGGCCGTCACGGTCGCGAGGGTGGCAATCACCGGAGATCCAAGGAGGATGATCCCGAGTACGATCAGGGCAATTCCCAGCACCACCAGCCAGATCCATTTGCCTCGGATCGCCTGGAGCTCATGGCGGATCACCTTGCGTAACGGAGTTTCGGGGAGGCTTGTGCTGCTCATGGTCGTGCTCCTGATGGCTCGAAGAGAGGTAGCGTTGCCACAACCAGTCTAACACCTGAAATGCTGGGCATCCGGGGGCGGGCTTCCTGATCGCACCCGGCCGGGCCCCGCTCAGTTCCGGATGAGGCCGTTTTCTCAGTGGGTGAAGACTAACCCTTGGTCCTCAGGCCCCGTCCCGATGGCGCGAAAGGTCCACTTGTCGTCGGCTTGCCACGAGACACGGCCGACCAGCGCCCCCGCGTCTCCTGCCTGAGCCAGCGTAAGCAGATTATTGGTGAGCGACCATTTTCCGGTGAGCTGCCTGGGCTTGCCCTTGGCGGTGACCTTCCAGGTGAAGGTCTCGTCGTCCCCGATGTGCAGGTCGATTTTCGTATCGCCGGCCGGGTGAGCGGTCCAGTTTCCGGCCAGATTCCCCTGCTTGGCGGGCGTCGTCGAGGGTGGCGGAGCGGTCGCTGCCGCCTGGGTGTCTGGTGCCGTTGCGGGCGGCGAGAACTGCTTGATGAGCTGTGCAGAGAGTGTGTCCTGGGGAGCCAGGGTAACAACCTCCTTGAGCTGAGCCACGGCCGCATCAATATTGCCCTGAGTCAGGTAGTGGTAAGCCAGGACGAACCGGCCGGCCGTGGACGTCGGATTCGCGGTGACGTACGCCTCCAGCTTGCGGAGCTGGGTCGTGTAGACCTCGATGTCCGGGTAGAGACCGGCCATGGTGGTCCAGTCCCAGCCAGGTCCGACCGAAAGCACGGCGTAGATTGGCCCCGCGGCAAGGTCGTACTTGCCGACCGCGAAGAGGACCAGTGCCCGGAACTCGTGGAGCGTGGCGTCGTTGGGAAGGACCTTCAGGGCCTCATCGGTGAGTCTGAGTGCGCCGGCATAGTCGCCGGTGCCGAAGGCAGCCCGCGCCGAGTCGAACTTCGCGACGGCAGGGCTGGCGACCTCCTCGGGAGGCGGGGCCGACTGCGTGTCGATGGGTTGACTGTAGTCATAAGTGTAGGCCGGCACGGACACCGTCTGTGGCTCACCGCCTGCGACCGTCTGCTCGATCACGATCGGCTGGGCCACAGCCGTTTCGGCGTAGTAGGGGTTCGCATAGCTGGCATAGCCCCAGTTGTAGAACGACGAACCGAGGGCCCAGGCCGTCACGCCGAGCGCAGTCCCGGCGGCGAACCGTCCCCATCCCCAATTGTTGTTGTCGTGGTAGCCGTGCCAGTAGCCGTTGGCCCATCCCTGGTGGTAGCCCCAGTAGGCGCCCCTCCAGCCGTTGTAGGCGGGCGGCCGAACCCCGTAGCCGGGGTCAACAGGTCGATTGACGTTCGCGCCGCCTCCCGGCCGGTTATCGATACCCGGTCGGTTGTCGATGCCCGGTCGATTGCCGATACCCGGTCGGTTGTCGATGCCTGGCCGGTTGTCGATGCCTGGTCGATTGCCGATGCCCGGCCGGTTGTCGATGCCTGGTCGATTGCCGATGCCCGGCCGGTTATCGATCCCAGGGCGATTGCCAAGACCTGGTCCAGCGGGAAGCGTCGAAGGGCGGCCGCCGCCGGGGCCGGCTCCCGGTCGACCGACACCACCCACAGGCCCGCTGGGAAGGGTCGCAGGGCGACCCCCCGCTCCGCCGGCCATAGCGGGCCGCTGAGATGGCCGGGGGCTGCTGACCGCCGGGCTGCGAGAGAAGCCCCCGTCGCCGGCATATCCGCCTCGCCCTCGCGGCATCCCCCCGCCGGCAAAACCACCACCGCCACGCGGCATGCCGCCTCCTGCATATCCACCGCCGCCACGGAAGCCGCCACCCCCGCCGCCACGGAAGCCGCCACCCCCTCGCCCTCCACGCCCGGCGACGGCCGGCGGAGTAGCGAAGGCGAGTGCAAAGGTAAAGAACACAAGCCATCTGACAGGTCGGGGTACCATCGCTCTCCTCCTGGGGGATCGCGCTGATGTCTCGGATGAACGGTTGCAGGCCGATCTTGCGGTTTCACTTGCCGGGGGGTGGTGCACTGCGGACCAGATAGAACTGATCGGTGCCAGGCACGACTTCGCCGCCGACCGTTCGCTCCAGCGTCTCCCAGAGGATCCGATCCTTGCCCATCGGCATGATTGCGGTCGTGGCTGAGACCGACTGTCCGTCTGAGCGGACTCCTGACGCCTTGGTGATCCAGCGTTCGCCGTCACGCGACAGCAACCCCTCGGCGAAGCCGCCCCGATCATCGAAGACCCACATGCGGAACTGTTTTCGCTGCCCGTCCCAGCCGATGCGCTGGGTGCCGCGAAGCGAGATGCGCCCCTCGACCTTGACGTCGAACTCCCGGAGTAGAAAGTTGCCGTTATCCGACCACTTGCAGTGGGTCTTAACGATGCCGTCATCGCTCTCGTTGACCCACTCGCCGAGCATCCATTTCAGTTGCAGAAGCTGCTCGTGCGGGGAGACCTCGTCGGGCTGTTCGTCGCGGATCCTGGCGTGGAGCCAGCGACCGTTCTGGCGGACATAGATCACGCTGTACCGGTTGGTTTGAGGAGGTTCTCCAGCACGCGTCGTGAGGGACGCCGTACCCTCCTCGATGGCAAGATCCGTCCCCAGGAAGCGCAGGGAGTCCGGCGTCACGCTCAGAGTACCGCTCTGGCCGTCGCCAAAGATCCTCGTGAACCGGGCCACGATGGCGTCGAGCCCTCGCGTTACCTCGCCGTCCCCGTCCTCGATCTCGGCAGTTGGGGTGAAGAGTTCACCGAGCGCCTTTGCGTCTCTCGCGTTGTAAGCCTTGATGAAGCGACCGACCAGGTCGCCGATGGCCTGCGCGTCCGGGTTCGGCTCTAACGACGCCGCTGCCGTACCACCGCTTGGCGATGCCTCGGCGGGCTTGCGTTCCGGTTGATCCTGGGCCACGACCGGGCCCAGGGTTGCCGACAGCATCAGGGCTCCAAGGAACCCCGCGTGTACTCTCATGGCCAATGACTCCGTTACACGATCCCGAAGTGACCGAGGGGCGCGGCCACCGCCGTATCGAGCACCCACATGAGGAGCAGATGGTCCTGCCTCGGCCCGAACTTTATCAGGGTCCAGACGGAAGTAGATAGGATTGCGCCCCGCCGGCCTCGACCCGAGCCCGGAGCAGACCCCTCTGCATGATACCGCAATTACTAGCTTACTGGTTCTGACGAGAGCATACTGCTGCAAAACAGACAGGCGCACATCGGAAAAACTAACAGGTGACAACTTGGGTCCAGTCGCAAGGCCGATGTGGGCGCGCTCGAAGCGAAGCATGTTCTCTGCTTGCCAGCGCTGGATTAGCAAACGACTCGGGTCGAAGCAGCAGGTTCGTCACGCGCTGAGGTTGGCGGCAAGGATGTGCAGTTGCGTGCGAGGCCCCGGGCAGGGGATCCTCTGCCAGGCCTCTTCTTGGACGAATGCTCCGGCGCTAGCTCAACGCTCTGCCAATCGCCGGTCAACTGACCGACAGGATTCTGAGAGGGGTACGCGGGGCCGTGATTGGCCTCGTCGGAGGCTTCAGGAGGCTCCCAAGGATTCAGCAGGAGGCTCCCAGGGGTTCAACTAGGTGGCCAGGAGAGGGCTGATCGAGTTCAGCCTCAGTCCGGGCAACGGCAGAGGAAGCAATTCCGTTTGGGGATCTGCTGCGGCAGAACGAACTCGATCGGATAGCGGTCCAGGCCCAGGCGCGGGATCAGCCAGGAATTGTCGCCCTGCCATTGGTCGAAGACACTCCGGGTCATCACCTCGCGGGCGATGTCCCGGCTGGCCGGCTTGCCGATGCGGATCAGCGGGTAGTGACCGCGCCCGAAGATGGGATCGACCGCGGCCACCGCATGGATACAGTCGCTGACTAGCAGGTTCCGCGGCGTGCTGATTGCCCGGTATTCCGCCACCCCGCTGTCGAGAATTTGCTTCACGCCGAGCGAACGCTCGTAGACCACCTGGTGGATCCGGAACGGCCCCCACATCGTGACGTGTTCGTGATCCCGGTAGACGGCTTCGAGCGTCCGGTACAGGTCGAGGTTGACGCCGGGCTCGGGGAGCAGGCTCCAGGTCCGGATGTCGAACGATTGCGGCAGCCAACTGATGGTGTGTTGGTAGACGGAGTAGTTGTTCGCGTCGGGACCCTCACCGACGGCCCGGATAAACGTCGCCCAGGTGTGCGTGTATTGCAACAACTTCGGCTTCGACTGCGACCCGAAGATCATCGCATAATAGAATTCATCACCTTTCGTCTCGCTCGCGGTCATCGCGAACGCAAGGCCGAGCAGCGCGATGACAACCGGCCGAATCCGTTTCACCATCGGTGTCCCCCCTGACATTCGGTCATCGAGAAGGCGCATCGCCTCGATTATGCCACGGCATCCGGCGCGCGGCGCGGAGGCCGGCCGATCGGGGGAATCGGTCGTGCGGCGCGGTCGGATTCCTTCAAGTTTTTCGGCTATTCAGAGGAAGCCGCGTAGCCCCGGTTTGTCCCACTCTCCAACCCGATTTTGCGCTAAGCCACCCTGGACAGAGACTGCCCTCCCATCCCCTGGTTACAAGATCGCCGGTTGGCCTTCGAGTACCCCTGAGGCCGAGACTCACCCCGAATGAGGGTCGATTCCTCTCCGCGACAATCCCCGGTGAAAGCCCACCGCAGCAGCGAAGCTCACCGTTTCGCGAACCTCGCGGAAAACGGCCGGCCTCGGACGCGCAGACCGAACTTTGGGTCTGGAAGCAGTTCCGTTAACCGGCACCCAGATGACAAAATGCCACCCATGCAGTAGGCTGAACGCCTGGGCATCGACGTCCGGGGGGATCGCAGCCCACGCCGGCGGGCCGGTCCGCCAAGCGGTCTCGACGGGCGGGTGGTGACGACAACCTCGGAGGGGTCATCGGGATGGAATTCCTGTGGTTCATCCTCATCGGCATTGCGGCAGGCTGGTTGGCCGGCCAGTTTATGAAGGGCGGCGGGTTCGGCCTCGTCGGCGACCTGATCGTTGGTGTGATTGGCGCCTTGCTGGGGGGCTTTCTCTTCGGGCTGCTCGGCATCTCGGCCGGCGGACTGCTGGGGAGCTTGGTCACGGCTACGGTCGGCGCCATCGTCCTGATCGCCTTGCTTCGAGCGATCAAGAAGTGATCCTCCAACGCTCGCCTGCTCTGGCGTGATACCGCTACCAGCTGCGCAATCTAGTCAACGATTTTTGAGCCCGACGATCTGAGCGTTCAAGCATGCCTTTGCGTGCGTGAAGCCAACCTTGGCGGGGAATACAGTGGAGGAGTTCATTTGTTAGAATGAAGCATCTGCAATCGATCGGTGTGCCGCCAACAAACCTCGGGGCGCTCACCGCGAGCATGATTAATGGCCGCTTTGTGCGGGGACGACGGGTAAATTCACCGCGCTGTCGTGAAGCAACGCGAAGCAAAGAGGGACGGAGTCTGGATTGGTCCGGAAACGACTCCCAGAATTGGTTGAGAGGCCAGGAGACCTTTCCGAATGGTCACGGCACCCACGCTGAAACTCGTGTGCGAAAGCAAGATTTGCGACCTGATGCCGTGCGACCAACTGACCAAACGCTGGGAGGCCAGTGGCGTTCTGGTGAAGGACCGGTATTACTTCGTGGTCTTTGACAACCGTACTGAGATCGCCCGCTTCTCAGACGACCTGCAGCCCAACAGTACAAACGGACTGTTTGGAATGGCACATGCGGTTTGTGGCTATGAAGGCATCACCTACAACGCCGCAAAGCAACGGTTCTATTTGTTAGTCGAATCACGCAAACAGACGAGCGGTTACTACCAAGCCTCAATCGTTGAGTACGACGATGAATTCAAATATCTCAAGGATCGGCCTGTCGGCTTCACATTCAAGAGTAGCAACAAAGGATTTGAAGCGGTGGCTCACGTGCGGCGCAACAACGAGGACTATCTACTAGCGCTCTGTGAAGGCAACAAGTGTAAATGTGGTAATAAGGGCAGGAAGCCGGGTGGTGGGCGTGTACAGGTGTTCGAGAAGAAAAGAAAACAATGGCTGCACTCGCGTGCCATCGCGCTGCCGACCACTCTTCCATTTGTCGATTATTCGGGCATGTCCATCGATAACGGTTGCGTTGCGATCGTCTCGCAGGTGAACTCAATGCTTTGGGTGGGCCAGTTCGACGAAGTCGGCTGGACGTGGCGCAACGCAGGACAGCTCTACGAGTTTCCAAGATCCGATAATGGAACCATCCGATACGGTAATATCGAAGGAGTAAGTTGGATCACCCGGACACGTATCGTAGCGGTATCGGACAGGCGCAAGAAAAAGAATCAGCCTGACAAGGGCCTTTCTGAAAAAGATCAATCGGTCCATATCTTTGACATTCCCTCATAGGATGGCTGCGGTACGCGCAGCATTACGCTTCTGCATAGAAGTTGGACGTAGACATGCGGTAATCGTCCTCCTGTACCTGCGGATGAAAATGGAGAACTAGCATGCACTGATGACGGGGCTTGTGCTCTGGCTCCTGCCCAGGCCGCCACACGGTTGGTGAAAGCCGTCGAGTCAGGACTGGGCGAAAAGCCGAACAGCGAGGGCGCTGGCAATCTTGGAGGCGGAAAGCATATGAGCAACAACCAGGACACGCAGCGTTCCGAGGCGGATGCCGAACTCGAACGGGAAATCCGTAAGGGGCGTAAGTTCACCCTTGCGGAAGCCATTGGGCGGTTGGCCGGTCCCGGCGCAATGAAAGGTGAATTGCCGATTGCGCGCATGCAACAGGCCCAGATTGAGATCGAGTCTTGGCTAAGAAGTCACCTGGCGGACGCTGGGGGAGCATTACAAATCGTGTTGGACCGTCACGTTAAGGGGAGCGAACTCCTGCTCAACAACTTTGATCAACCGCTGGTCGTCTTGGCCAGCTACTGCCAATGAGTTCTCGACTCGGACTACCTTTTGGAAGAACTCGTTCGCGATGCCGACATCGAATGGGGACGCGTGATGGGTGAGCGGCCCTACTTCGAGAAAGAGGGCTCTCCGCGCCACCCCGACGACCCCTATACGGTCGAGTCCGTCCACAACGCTCTGTCCGGACTCCTTAAACAACTGGCTGTGGGCGAGGGATAGGACCTGTGGTGTTCGGCAGCAGACCTTCGGCAACAAACACCGAGGCGCAAATGGAAGTTCCCATTCATCTGCTCCACGGACGTTAGACCCCGGAAGTAATCACCGTCCGGTGTGGTTGGCAGGGCTGGCCGACGCGAATCAGTCGGAACTCACGCCGCTCCCACGGGCAAAGAAGGCCAGTGCATCAAGACCAACCCGGGCAAAGACTCTTGGCGTGCCGGATCGGGAGGCGAATCATGACGAGATCGACACTCATCGATCCGGTGGGGTCATCGTCTTTTGTAGATCGATCATCGTCTGCTGACTCACCTGTAGAAGCCCGGCTTGGGGGCGGTCGAGATCCGCAATCAACGTCATGTCCGCCGAGAACCCAAGCACGAGTGCGATAATCGCAGTTGCCACACCACGTCTCTTTCACTTCTGGGCCGCGAGCCGAGCCAGGGGACGCGTGAGCGCGATGTTCTCCCCCACGATCTTGAGCATCACCGTTAGCGGCACAGCCAGTACCATCCCGATCACGCCCCAGCACAGGCCCCAGAACGCCAGGGCGACCAGCACCACCAACGGACTGAGGTCCACGGCGTGAGCAGTCAGACGCGGTTCGATGAAGTTGTTGGTCACGAACTGCGTCAGCATTAGCAGCACTAAAACAGCGAGGGGTCGCAAGGGCGGCTCCAGTTCGAGAAACGCTAACAACACTGGGAGCACCAAGGCGACCAGACTACCGATGAATGGTACGAAATTGCCGACGAAAGCAAGGACGCCCCATGTGCCGGGAAACGATACCCCAAAGGCCCACAGGATGGCCACGACGGGCAGCGCGGTCACCAGGCTGGCGAGCACTTTGGCTCGGAGGTACGAGGCCATTGCGCGGTTGATTGACTCGCGAATCTCAAGCACGTGATTCGCCTGTTCCGGGGGGAACACGGCACGGACCCGCTCGGGAAACCTTCGGGCCTCGACCAGGAGAAAGACCAGATAGAACACGACGATCACGGCCTCGGCAAGGAAGCCGGCCGCGGTGTTGACGAGGCTGGATGCAAGCGACTTGAGCCGCGCGGCCGTGTCTGCTTCGGCTTGGGCCGAGTCCGGAACGTGAGCGAGTACCCAGGCGGGCAAATGGCCACAGCCCCAGGTACGCAGTCGCTCGAACTGCCCCTGGGCTCGCTCGATCAGGCGGGGCAACTCCTCCCTCAGTTCGATGAGGTTGCCGTAGATGAGCACGGCGAGCCCCAGGACCACCATGGCCACGACCAGGATCAATAGCGGGCCGGCGATCTTCGCGTGGACCTTCCGGCTCAAGGCGCGGTGAGCTGGCAGGATCGTGTAGGCCAGAAGCACCGCCAGGATTAGAGGACGGAGCAGCGGAGCCAACTCCTTAAGCAGGTACCAGCCTCCCGCCGCGCATAGCACTGCGGCTCCCAGCGCGAAGAGCGGGACCAGATCACTCCACAAGTGTGCCGCGCGGCCGCTCACGACCAACTGGGTTTCTCCTTGGGGGACTCTATCGAGCTTCGAATCTCCGCCTCGGGAAGTGCCCGGGAGCCCGGCCGTCCATCGGCCATAGGCAGGCCCCGGATCGCCACGCCCGCAGAATAGTATTCCCTGGAGCCACCGCCTGCTCGGGGGGAGCAATTCAGCACTCGCCTCCAATGGCCTTGGCCTTATGCTGCTATTGCCGGCTTGGGCCCTCGGAGACCAACGATCTCCCCGGTGCCCGCGGTTTTCGCTGATAGTGACAAAATGGGCTCTCATCGACCTGGTGAGAGCATCGTCCTTTGTAAATCAAGCATCGTCTGCTGACTCACGCGCAGAAGCCCGACTTGAGGGCGATCGAGATCGGCGATCAAGGTCATGACCGCCGAGAACGCAAGCACGAGCGCAACGATCGCCAGCGACCTACCTGAGCCTGCCAGTCCGGCATGGTATCCCATCGCAGCCGTCCCGAGAACCGCCATGAAGTACAGGGCGGCCCAGATAGGACTGGGGATGCGATTCCGCACACCGAGCGCGAGTCGTTTGGCATGCAGGTCGATCACTTCGTTCAGCGATCCGATGAAGAGACCCACAACGATGGAGGCAGGATTCTTCTCCCCGACGGCGGCCGCCTGAGACCAGAGCTGCGACTGCAACTCCTCGGACCGGCTGATGCTCTCGCTCAACTTCCCCGGACGAATGGCTTCCAAGCGGACGCTCACGTATTCGCGGAGGAGTCTTCGGACCTCTCCACGGTACGGCTCAGGAAGCAGTCCTGCGCGCAGGTAGGTTGTGCCGATCGCATTGGCTTCATCGATCACCAGGCCCCTTCGGACCTCGAAGCGGGAGGCGGCCAGGCCAAACGTAAACGCCAGCATGAACGCGAGAAGCGCGAGTGTCGCTCCCACCATCTCGCCGACGGGTGGCTTATCCTCCAGCTCCGAGCCGCGACGTCGGAACTGACCTAGCCTGAAGCCACACTCGATCGAGAGCAGGATGACCGCCACCGTGATCAGAAAGACGCCCCAAAGGGGGATCACATCGAGCGGCTCACTGTACGGCATACGGTTCCCTTTCCATCACTGCCAGAACGCCAGGTGGTTCATGGGGTATCGAGCAGAATCGACGTTCGAGTCGTCTCGAGTCATTGCGGGGCCTCTGGTTGGCTCCTTGGTAAGCCTGTTCGCGGCTTCCATCCTGTTGCCCGGGGAGGGCCACTGCTTCATCGCACGATGCTATCGGCGATCTCTGTGTTCTTGAATTCAGGGTGTTGCAGGGAACCGACGTAACGGGAGGGTCCTGCTCGAATGCCTTCTGAGACTCCTGGGTATCGTCCGGACGCGTCCCCTGGCCGCCTCCACCTCGCTACGAAGCTTGCACTTGAACTCGTCGATCTCGGTCATGGCTCACCTCGATACCCAGCTGCCAGTAACGTTGAGTGCACAATCAGTTAACAGTTTGACTTCTGGGGTTCAGCCGACCGCGGACCGCGGCCGGCAATCCTTTGAGGATCCGTTCCACCGCATCGCGGGGCGAGTCGGTGATCGTGGCGAAGCCCAGCTCCTGCTCGGAGACGGCACCCGCCAGGACGAGCTTCCAGGCGAACTCGCGCAGTCCCGACCAGAAACCGGAGCCGACGAGCACCAGGGGGAACGGCCCGATCTTGCGGCACTGGATTAGGGTCGCGGCCTCGAAGAGCTCGTCGAGGGTCCCAAGCCCGCCGGGCAGGCAGACGAAGGCGCAGGAGTACTTGACCAGCATGACCTTGCGGACGAAGAAGTAGCGGAATTCGACCATGTCGTCGAGGTAGGGGTTAGGCCGCTGCTCGTGCGGCAGAAGGATGTTGCAGCCGATGCTCCGCCCGCCCGCTTCCCTCGCCCCGCGGTTGGCCGCTTCCATCATCCCGGGTCCGCCTCCGGTCATGACAGCGAAACCGGCACCGGCCAGCTCACGACCGACTTCGCGACCCAGCTTATACTCCGGCGTCCCCTCGCCGAACCGGGCCGAACCGAACACGGTGACAGCCGGCCCAAGGCTGTAGAGCTGCCGAAAACCCCGCTCGAAATCCTCGTTGATCCGTCGCAGGCGCTCGCAGTCACCGTCCGGCGTCCTGGCCTGAGCAAGGAAGTCGCGCTCTTGGAACTCGGCAGAATCGTCCCATTCGGTCTCGCCCAGCTCATAGTCCAGGGTGCCGGCGCGCGACCAGTAACTCTGCCATCGCGCTTCCCACTCCTCAGAGGTCGGCGGCCCTGGTGGCCGACTCGTCGATCCGTCCTCGTCATTCGTGGCGGCCGGATTGATTGTCATTGTTGCTGCTCCGCAGCCTGCCCGGGACACGTGTGCCGATCAGACCCTTTAACCCGTGATGTTCAGGCCGGCATCGACATGCAGGATGGTCCCCGTCATGCGTCGGGCTCCGGGTGAAGCGAGGAAGGCTGCCCCGGCACCCACATCGTCGATCTCCACCAGCTCGCCCAGTGGTGAGCGCGCCCGGGAGTCCTCGAGTAACTGGTCGAACTCATTGAGCCCGGAAGATGCGCGAGTGGACACCGGCCCGGGCGAGATCGCGTGGACCCGAATGCCCCGGGGACCCAGCTCGGCAGCCAGGTACCGCACCGCGGACTCGAGGGCTGCCTTGACCGGCCCCATCACGTTGTAGTTGGGCACGACCTCAGTCGACCCCTGGAACGTCATCGCCAGCAGAGTCCCCCCCCGGGTCATGAGCGGCGCCGCGAGCCTGGACATCCGGATGAACGAGTGGCAGGAGACATCGATCGCTGTGAGGAAGCCCGCCAGGGAACAATCGAGCAGCCCGCCCTGCAAGTCATCCTTGGGAGCGAACGCGATCGAATGCACGGCGATGTCGAGACGGCCCCAGGTCCGTCGGATTTCCTGGAAGACGGCCTCGAGTTGACCTTCCTGCTGCAAATTCAAGGGCAGGAAGATCGGCGCCTCGAGTTCCCGGGCCAGTGGCTCGACGAAGGGACGAGCCTTATCGTTCAGATACGTGATCGCCAGCTCGGCCCCCTGCCGGCGGAAGGCCCGCGCACAGCCGTAGGCAATCGATCGGTCGTTGGCGATGCCAATCACGAGCGCCCTCAAACCCGAGAGCGGTCGAGCTAATTCATCAGCCATGGGATGGCCCCCAGTCAGTTACGTAAGAGTAAGCCGATGCGTGTGACGGGCGATCATGAGTTCCTCGTTCGTCGGGATGACCCACGCGGTGACCCGGCTGTCACCTCGGCTGATGCGCGGCCCGTCGGCCTCGTTGGCGGCCTCGTCCAGCTCGACGCCCAGCCAGCCCGCATCGCGACAGACCCGCGCTCGGATCGCGGCTGAGTTTTCCCCAATTCCCGCGGTGAACACCAGCGCGTCGAGCCCACCAAGGGCCGCGGCCAGCGAGCCCAGCTCGCGGCCGATGCGATAGACATAGAGGTCGACAGCCTCGGCGGCCCGTGGATCATTGCTGGCGAGCAAAGTCCTCATGTCGCTGGAGATGCCGGAGACGCCCAGGAGGCCCGATTCTTTGTACAACATCGCCTCGATCGCCCGAGCGTCCATATGCAGGTGATCCAGGAGCAGGAAGATCACGCCGGGATCGAGCGAGCCGCAGCGGGTCCCCATGGGCAGGCCATCGAGCGACGTGAGGCCCATCGTCGTGGCCACGCTGTGGCCGTTCCGGATGGCACAGAGGCTGGAGCCGTTGCCCAGGTGGGCCACCACGACTCGACCGCCAGCAGCTCGAGAGTCATAGTGCGGCAGCACCGACGCGATGTACTCGTACGAGATTCCATGGAACCCGTAGCGCCGGATGCCCTTCTCGGTGTAGGCACGCGGTAGGGCGAAGGTCTGGGCCACGTCGGGCTGGGTGCGGTGAAACGCGGTGTCGAAGCAGGCGACCTGAGGCATGTCGGGTCGGCTCTGGCTAAGCGCCTTGATCGGGGCGAGGTTGAATGGTTCGTGGAGAAAAACCAAGGGGATGAGCCGCTCCAGCTCGGCCAGGACCCCGGGGTCGATCCGCACTGGTTCAAAGTACTTGAGCCCGCCATGGCCAACGCGATGGCCCACTGCAGCCAGTCGCTGGCCACCGAGCCGTTTCCTCTGCTCTTCGGCCCACTGGAACAGGTACTCGATCGCCCCCTCGTGACCCAGGCGAGTTCCCTCCGGCCAGCTCCTCTCGCCGGCCGTCTCCCCGGTCTGATCACGAACGAGGAATCGCGGTGTCGTGAACAGCCCCTCCAGCTGGCCGCGGAACACAGGGAGGAGCTGCCCGTCCTGGTCGAGAAAAATCGAGAACTTCAGGCTCGACGACCCGGCATTGAGCACGGCGATGGCCCGCTCCATGATGGCACTCCTGTAACGGGATCCTAGTGAATGGGCAACTTGCCCTGACGTCGGGCATGGGCCACCAGCGCTAGGACCGCGGTCGAGGCCAGCCGAGTGCGTATCGAGTCGGACCGGCTGGTCAGCACGATCGGGACCCGGGTCCCCATGACGATGCCGGCCCCTTCGGCACCCGCGAGGTAAACAAGTTGCTTGGCAAGGATGTTGCCTGACTCGAGGTCGGCCACGAGCAGGATGTCGGCCTGCCCGGCCACCTGGGAGGAGATCTTCTTCGTCCTGGCAGCCTGGAGGCTGATGGCGTTGTCGAAGGCCAGAGGGACGTCGAGCACACCCCCGCTGATCTGCCCCCGGTCGGCCATCTTGCACAAGGCCGCGGCCTCAAGAGTGGAAGGCATCTCGGGATTGACAGTCTCGACGGCCGCCAGGATCGCCATCTTTGGCTCGGCCACTCCCAGCACGCGAGCAAGGTCGATGGCGTTCTGAACGATGTCGACCTTCTCCTTCAGGCCGGGAGCGATGTTGATCGCGGCGTCTGTGACCAGGAGGGTCCGGGAGTAGGTCGGCACGTCCATGACGAAGACGTGGCTGATCCGCCTGCTGGTCCGCAGCCCGGTCGCCGACGGGACGACCGCACCCATCAGCTCGTCGGTGTGCAGGCTCCCCTTCATCAGAGCTTCGACATCGCCGGTGCGGGTCAGCTCGACGGCTCGCGCGGCCGACTCGTGGCTGTGGGTCGTCGAGATGACCCTGTAGGGGCTGAGGTCAACGTCCTCGGCCTGCGCGACGGCCCTGATCTTGTCTTCTGGACCGACAAGCACGGGGTCGATCAGCCCGCGCCGGGCCGCCTGGAGCGGGCCAAGCAGCGAATCACGGTCGCAGGGGTGTACAACGGCGCAAACCACCGGTGAGATCGTCTCGCAGGCTCGAAAGAGAGGAGCAAAACCGTCGCCACGGCGCAGCTCCACCCGGGGTGGTGCCACCTCCGTGTATGCGATTGACCGGGCCGGCGCCGCCACCGTGACCGTTCCCTCCGCCACGATCTCCCCCCGCTGGTTCGCGCAACGGCAGTCGAGGACAACTTCGGGTGCCTCGCGGCCCTTCTGGGTCACCCTTACGTTCGCCGTCAGTTCGTCGCCTGCCGTGATCCATCCCTGGTAGCGCAGATCCTGGCGAAGGATGGTCATCCCAGGCCCTGGCAACCGGGTTCCCAGCGTCGCCGCGATGATGGCCTGAGCCCCCACTGCCTCAGTGGTTCTAGCATCATGTCGAACGCTTGTCGCCCCCTCGCCTGTGAGGTGGAAGGGATCGACGTCGCCTGAGACCAGGGCCAAAAGCTCGATGTCGGCCTGGGAGAGCGCGCGGCGAAACTCGGCAGTGGCCCCGACCTGGATCTCGTCGAAGGTCACGTTCTTGACGTTTTCCATAACTGGCCCTCGCTCAGTTACGAAGTCGGACGGGTCGGCCCTATCCTGCGGCGTGTCAGAGTGGTGGCGATGAGGACGATGCATACTGTCCTGGGCGGGCCCGACCGTTCCCCCGGACCGTCGCTCGGGAGGGCGTCAGGACCCGTCGGATCTGGTCCAGCATGGCCTTCTGGTCGTCATTCAGCTCGATCATCGCGACAGCCCTCTCCATAAGCTCGATCAGGTGCTCGCGATCCCGAGGGTCGGCGAGGAGCCTGGGCAACATTTCCAGGGCGCGCTCCGGCTCGAGGTGCACTAGTGTGGACTGCTCGGCCCTGATGCGCCTGGCTTCGTCCTCGGTGAGCTTCGACAGCACAGCGTCCGACTGTTGCAGGTCGCTTTTCAGCTCCAGTCGGCTGAGCGGGAACTCGCCCCGCTGCGAGGCCATCAGGGCCCCGACGCGGGCGATCGCCTCCAGGAATCCCCCACGGTCGATGGCCTCGAGCGCCTTGCGGACCGCGGGCAATTCGCGCGGCTCGGATTGGATGGGCGGGGCGTCGGGCCCGGCCTCTGCCGGGATGCCCAGGCTCATCAAACCGCCGTAGGTCAGGAAGAACAGAGATTCGATGGTGGCGTCGCGGACGTCGCGGAAGAGGTCCCAGGTTGCGCTGATCGCGTCCGAGCCCAACCGCTCCAGGGCGAGGAACGGGTTGTCCGACGCGACGGGCTGCCGTACGGTCTTCACGCTTTCCACCAGGGGCGCTAACGGCCACATCAAGGGGTTCAGGTCGCTCGAGACCCAATGTTGAACGCGCTGGGGGTGAAACACCCGTCCCAGCTGAGCCATCGGCTCGCTCCGCAAGTGCTGAAGCCACGGGCGCGCGAACATCAGGTAGGCCCGCTCGCAGAGTTCCGAAACGGCCGATACCACCGCAAACGGCCGCTCGTCACGCCGCTCCAGCTTGTTGAGCCGACGCAGGTCTTCCAGGCGTTTCTCCTCGAAGGACACGGTGAACGTCGGCTTCCCTTCGGTCAGCTCTTCCTGGATCCGCATCAGGTAGAGCCCGGGCGGCAGTTGCTCGATCGACTTGAGCACCTCGACGATCTGGGAATACTCCTTGCGGGCGACCTTGCCCGAGACGAAGACGCCAAGGTGACCCACGCTCTCATGGAACAGGCCGACGATCACCTGTCCGTTCGCCTTGATCTCCTCGGTGCTGGAGTAAACGTCGGCGATCCAGTTGAGTGCCTGCTGGGGCGGTGTGATGTTGTCGCCAGCAGAGGAAAAGATGACGATGGGCGAGTGAATGTCCTTGAGGTCAAGATACGTCCCGGGCGCGGCCTGGATCTCGCCGCGGGCCAGTCGGTTGCCGACGAAAAGCTCATTGACGATCCAGCAGATTTCCTCCTCATTGAGCAGGTAGTAGCCCCCCCACCACCGCTCGAAGTCAAGGAAGCGAGGCGGCTCGGTGTCGACGTTCGCGTACAGGTGGTAGTACTTGTCCCAGAAAGTATTGGCGGGGTTGAGGCCCTCGAAGTTGGAGACCAGGTGAGCGCCGTCGAACTTGCCGTTGCCAAGGTCGCAGAACAACCGGGTGAGCCAGGTCCCTCCCAGGAGCCCACCGAAGTACCGCATCGGGCTTTCGCCCGGCCCGCCTCCGAGGTTGGCGCTCCAGTACGACATGGGGGCGCCATTGATCACGAGCGGACCTGTTAACTCCGGACGCGCCGAGGCCAGCAACATGACAGACCATCCACCCTGGCAGTTGCCGAAGATCACTGGCTTCGGACTGTTCGGATGACGTGCCGCGACCTCTTGGACGAATCGACCCTGGGCCGCCACGACGTCCCGGATCGTCTGACCCGGCACCGGCTCGGGGAAGAAGATCACGAAATAGACCGGGTATC
>JBKQMU010000033.1:0-50048 GCA_052146555.1 Isosphaeraceae bacterium | reverse complement strand
TCTGCGAGCAACGACAGTCGAACAGGTCTAACTCCTGGCTCTTCTCGACTCAAGACCACGCACCCCATCGGACGAACCCGGCCAGCCAAGACCACGGAAAAAAGAGAATACTCGCAGAAAATGTTCTCGCGTGCGCTAGACAACCTGTGTACATTAGCAATCAAAGACTCAGGTAGTGTTCGTTCGTGTGCCACGTTGAGGCAAGCATGCACACACTACCTGAGAGAGACACCCACACACAGGAGCCGACGCATGGCCGACTTGGAAGCACTGACGACCCGCCAGCGCGAGATTTACAATTTCATCCGGGGCAAGATTCAGGGCCGGGGTTACGGGCCAACGGTCCGCGAGATTGGGCTCCATTTCCAAATCAAGAGCCCCAATGGCGTGATGTGCCATCTGAAGGCTCTGCAGAAAAAAGGTTTGATTCACCGCGAGCCGAACATGTCACGGGCGATCCAGTTACTCGAGGACTCGCCGACCGGCCATCCGATCGGGGTGAAGATGGTCGGCAGGATCGCCGCCGGTCAGCCGGTTGAAGCGGTCGAGCACCACGAGGAGCTCACGTTTTCGGAATGGACGGAAAACGGAGACAAATTCGCGCTTCGCGTAACGGGCGACTCGATGATCGAGGAGCACATCGCCGATGGCGACTTCGTCATCATCAAGCGCCAGGAACAGGCGCGCGACGGCCAAATCGTCGCCGTGCGCGACGAAGAGGGTGAGGCCACGCTCAAGAAGCTCTACCGCGACAAGAGCCGCTTCCGCCTCGAGCCGGCCAACCGAACCATGAAACCAATATTTCGTGATCATGTCGACATACTAGGTGTTTTGGTCGGCGTGGTCCGGAAATACTGAGCGTCGCTTGACGGTTTTCAGCGGTGATCCGATCATGAGCCCACAGACGGTGTGACCGCACCGGCAAGCCAGGTAACACCCCACGATGCGTGGTGGCCTGGTGATCTGTCGCTCCTTCAGGATCAGACCATGGAACCGGACGCCTCGGCCCCTGCGGATCTCGTCAGGCTTTTCACCGACGGTGCCTGTAGTGGAAACCCCGGTCCGGGGGGTTGGGCTTATATTCTCCAGCACCCGGCATCTGGCAAGACGCATGACGCCTCCGGCGCCGAGCCTGAGACGACCAATAACCGGATGGAGCTTGCCGGCGTGATCGAGGGCCTGCTCTCGCTGAAGCGTCGCTGCCGCGTTGAACTAGTCACCGACAGCCAGTACGTGGCCAAGGGCATCGGCGAGTGGCTGCCTAATTGGAAGCGGCAAGGCTGGCAGCGCAAGGAGAAAGGCCGGCTCAAGCCGGTCATGAACGCCGATCTCTGGAAACAGCTCGATGATCTGCTTTCCCAGCACGAGGTCAGGGTATCGCACGTGCTCGGTCATCAGGGCCATCCTGAAAACGAGGCCTGTGACCGGATGGCCGTGCAGGCGTACAAAGCACTCATGGCCAAGCGGCGCAAGCCGTCTTAGGCACCGGATCGAACCACACACCTTGTCGGCCCGCACATCCGTTCTGCTCACCGGCTGACCTGGGCGACCGCTTGGCGTGCCCGGATCATAGGGGGGCCGTCCGCGGTCTTGGTAGTTGACGGCCTGAACATCGCGGAAGCAGACAAGGGCTCATGGCATCGCGATTCAGAAACAGCTCGACTTATCTTGGTCGGCTTTTCTAGCTACATCTGTTGAAGCTGGTTGATCTTGTTGTAGAGCGTCTTGAGGCTGATGCCCAGCTCCTTCGCGGCGGGGGGCTTGTTGCCGCTGTGCTTCTCGAGAACGGCCTGGATGTAGCTCATCTCGATGTCGCGCAGGGTTGGTGTACCGTCGGGAATCGTGAAGTGCGGCGTGCTGATGGGCGGATGTGGTGACGAGGGATGCGGACTGCGTCCGCGTCCGGGGAGTTGGGCCGGCAGGTGCTCGGGGCGGATGGGGGCGTTGCCAGCCAGGATGGACGCCCGCTCGATGGCATTGGCCAGCTCGCGGATGTTACCGGGCCAGTCGTGTTCCTTGAGTGCCTCGATTGCCTCGGCAGTGATGGAAGACTCGGTCATTCCCCGCCGCGTCGTGTAACGCGAGAGCAAGTGCCGCGACAGCTCCGCCAGGTCGGACTTGCGATCGCGAAGCGGGGGAAGAACGATCTCAAAAGTGTTCAGGCGAAAGAACAAGTCCTCGCGGAAGTGCTCGTTCTTGACCATGTCGCGGAGGTCGCGATTGGTAGCGCAGAGAACCCGAACGTCGACCCGGAACGGTTCGTTCTCACCGACCCGACGAATCTCGCCGGACTCGAGGAACCGCAGCAGCTTGACCTGAACGCTACGGTCGAGCTCGCCAACCTCGTCCAGAAACAGCGTGCCGCCGTTGGCGACTTCGAAGAGGCCCTTGCGGTTAACATCGGCCCCGGTAAACGAGCCCTTGCGATGACCGAAGAGCTCGCTCTCGACGAGGTTCTCGGGCAGCGCGCCGCAGTTGACTGGAATGAACGCACGGCCGGCGCGCTCGCTTTTTTCGTGCAGGCTCCGTGCTACCAGCTCTTTACCCGTGCCGGTGTCGCCCAGGATCATCACAGTCGCCTCGGTAGGCGCAATCGTCTCGATCAAGCGGCGGACCTGCTGCATGGCTGGCGTCTGGCCAATCAAGAGCGGGGCCCCTTCGGCGATCTTCAGCCGGGTCTCTAGCGCCGCGGTCTTGTTGGCCATGTCTCTGCGCTCGGCGATGCGTTGCAGCAGCACCTCGAGCTCGGCCCACTTGCACGGCTTGGTCAGATAGTCGAAGGCCCCCAGCCGAAGCGCCTGGACGGCCGTGTCCACGGTGGCCTGACCGGTCAGGATAATGACCTGCGTATCGGGACTCATCTGCTTGATCTGGCCTAACACGTCGATCCCGGAGATCCCCGGCATGCGAATATCCAAGAGTGCCGCGTCGTATGATCCCCGTTCCAGTGCGCGCAGCGCGGCGCTGCCATCAGGGCACACGGTCACCTCGTGTCCCAGCCTGGGCAGCTCCAATTGCATCAAGTCACGGAGGTGCGCCTCGTCATCGGCGAACAAGATCCGCAACCCGCCCTGGCGCGACTTCTCCATCATCGGTTCCTCCGTGAATCCTCTGCTCTCCGCTCTGTCTGGGTCAAGAAGTCACCGTCACGAGCGCGTCGGCCCGCTGCGGTTCCACCCTTGCCGTCCTGTCGAGCGCTTCATCCTCGGCTGCCCTGGTCTCGTTCATCTCGGAAGTGTGGATCGGCAACCGTATGCGGAAGGTCGAACCTCTCCCCTCGCCCGGGCTACTAGCCATGATTTCGCCATGGTGCTGGCTGATGATGCGATGCGTGATCGACAGACCCAGACCGGTTCCCTTGCCTGCTTTACGCCGCGTGAAAAAGGGCTCGAAGATGTTTTCGAGCACATCCGGCGGCATGCCGCAGCCGTTGTCGGCGAAGACCATCTCGGCCATGCCGTGATCATACCGCACGTCGATCCGCAAGGTGCCTCCCGCGTCCATCGACTCAAGCGCATTGACGGCGAGGTTGAGGACCACCTGCTTGATCTCTTGGCTGTCCACGTGGGCCATGACCGCTTCCTTGGGCTGGAACACGATGGTCTTGCCCCGGTATTTGCCGATATGGCGGATCATGTCGACGACCCCCTGAATCAGGCCGGCGAGGTCCGCCCGCTCGCGCTGTATGTCGTTGCACCGAGAGAAGTCCAGCAACTTCTCGGTGATGCTCTTGCAGCGAAACGCTTCTTCTTGAATCATTTTTAGATAATTGGAAATCACCCGGTGATCAGGATCGCTCGACGCGGAAATTAGGCTGCCCAGCCGGTTTTCAAGCGCTTCGGAGCAGAAGGCAATCGAGGCCAGCGGGTTGTTGATCTCGTGGGCGACCCCGGCGGCCAGGAATCCCACGCCAGCCAACCGCTCAGAGCGAACAAGCTGGCGGCTGCGCTCCTGAACCTGCTGTTCTAAGTCGGAGTAGGTCATGCTGATCCGCGCCGTCATGTCATTGAAGGCTTCGGCCAAGTCCTGCATCTCGTCACCAGAGTCGAGCTCGATCTTGTAGGCGAACGAGCCCCGGGCGACTCTTCGGACCCCGCGCTGGAGCAAGCGAACGGGGTAAAGCACCCAGCGATGAAACATGAACATCAGCCCGCAGAGCATGGCCAGAACCATGAGCGCCGAGGTCCAGACGATGATGCGGCTGGTCTGGTACTGTCCTCTGGACATCACCAGCACCTCGTAGAAGTCGCCGAAAAGCTCCTTGGGTAAGTGCATCACGGTGTGATCGAGCCGCTCGATGCGCGATTTGAGGTCGGTGGCCGGCTGGATCCGGGGCAGCATCTCCGGATGATGATTTACGTAATACGAAGTGCCCGGAAGGACTGGCGTCGCCGCAGGCGAATCGGGGTCGAGCTCGCGCATGATCGCTGCCAGATCGTCGTCGATCAAGAAAACCCAGCCCAGCTCGTCAAGGCCGCTATTGGCCCGGTTTCCGCGGAGTGTGTTCTGCTTCAGGCGATAGGTATAGGACCGCAGTCCTTCCTGGGCATCCAGAACTCGGCTCTTGAGCTCTTCCTTCTCTTCGGCCGTCCCAGCGCGAGGGGCCTGAAGACGATAAACGCGCTCGATTAAGTCGACCGACACCCCCATTTCCACAAGCTGGTCTGATTGCGTCAGGTAGCTGACGTGAAACGAGTGCAGACCGAAAATCGAGCCGCACATGAGGATCAGCATCATTCCCACGACGACGCTGAGCCCGACCACCATCTTGATGCGAATGGGCCATCGGACCATGACGACCTCCCTGTCGTATCGGTGGGCTCGAACGTTTGCAGACTCGCCGAGAGCGAGCATCCACCGAGGGCGGCCCAGCTTATACCAGAAGTCGATTGGGGGCTCAAACCCGACCGGCCTGGTATTCTGAGTGCCCACTTCCCGCGCTGCAGGTGAGTGATCCTTCGCTTTCCCAAAACGTGCTGTTGGAGTCCGCGAAGCGCCCTTAGCGCAGCAGATCCCAAGAGTGCGCAAGCAGCGCAATTGCGACCATCAGCAAGAGGAATGTGGAAAGCACAAGTCGGAACGAGCGAACCTTTTGCTGAAAGACAGGCTCACGGGCGGGGTCAGTCTGGAGGGTGCGAAGAAAATCGAGACGGCTGGAGATACTCCCGTGCCGCCACGATCGCTTCTTGGGGTCCATCCCGTTCTGGTGCGCAACGCTGATCAGGGCACCGGCGAAAATTTGAATCCCGACCGGGCAAACAGCGGAAATAGGAGAACTTGAGCACTCAGGGCTGCTTGATTCTTCGTCAAAGTCAAAGTGGGGCGGGCAATGCGAGCTGCCGCAGGAAACGACTTTGCAGCCGAAGATGTCCGCCTGGCGCTCGAAGCGGCGGGACAGCCGGCCGAAGACGATCCAGAAAAAGATTCCCAGGCAGCCAAACAGCAGCCCCGCTTCGACGAAGTCGCTGGCCTGCTCGATCTGGTTCGTCGGAATCCAGGAAATCATCGGCATCCAGGTCGAGGACACCGAAAAAATCTGTGACGCTACCGACAGCAGACCCAGGCTGCCCAGGAAGAAGAGGCCGAAGTACGGAAGGTGCCGATGCTCGACGTGCCCCAGCTCATGCCCGAAGACGGCGGCCACCTCGGCGGGGTTGAGAGCGTCGACCAAAGCGTCGCTTAAGAGAACGTAACGAAACCAAGGCAAGACGCCGGTCACGCAGGCGTTGACCATCAGATGGCGGGTGTCCCAGATGAGCAGATCGTTAAAGCGGAAGCCAGCGCGCCGGGCAACACGCTCCAGGCGGCGGCGGAGCGGACCGTCGGGCAAGCTCCGCGTGGGCCAGGCCAGGCGGATGAATAGCGGAGAGCAAGCCAGAACCAAAAACCCGAGGGCCGATAGCTCGATCACCTCGGCCACGGGAGCTTGATGCCAAAGCGGCCAGAGCCGCGAAAAGACGTCTTGCCGGACCACGAAGATCAAGACCACGGGCAAGACCAGGCCGATCGACTGCCGCGCCTTGAGCGTCAAGTAAAGAGGAAGCCGGGGAAAGTTACGCCGATCGTGAATCGCCCGCTCGGCAAAGAACAGGCCGCTCCAGATGATGAGCTGGATAACGAAATAGGGCAGCAGGATCGCCAGATCGTCCACCAGCACCAGGCCCTGCAGCCCCCAGCCCGACAGAACCAGTCCGGACCAGCCCAGGGGACTGACGATCCACCCATAGACTGCCAGCCCCGCGAGCGTCAAGACGCGCGATCCGAGCTGATAACGGCGAAAAACGCGGCCGGATGCATAGCCAAAATGCGAAACGCGCGAGGCAACCCACCCTCCCAAGCCAAATGCCAGCACCGCGATCAGGCTGATCCCACCGGCCATCTCGAGCAGCCGGACAGAGAGCGAGGGTGCGGAAACGGTGGGGCCCGGCAGGTCCAGTCCAAAGGCGATGAGCAAGGCCAAAAGCAGAGGAATCGGCATAACTTACCCGGCAAAGCCAGGCGATCGGGCATCGCTGGCGGTAGAGTTCAAGCCCCTTCGGAAGCACCGACCACGATGATAGAAACAGGACTAGTCACGGGCTCGGCCTCGCCATCGACCGCTTCCCGGGCCGACCCGGTGGACCCTCGGCAAAACATCGTTAAACCCAGCACCGCACCCGGCTCGAGTCTTGCCGTCCGCGATGACCCATACGGAAATAATAGCCCGAAGCGAGCTCAG
The DNA here is from genome assembly GCA_052146555.1 of Isosphaeraceae bacterium. Lineage (GTDB taxonomy): Bacteria > Planctomycetota > Planctomycetia > Isosphaerales > Isosphaeraceae > Aquisphaera. The sequence goes on along the minus strand of JBKQMU010000033.1, from coordinate 43,330 downwards.
GAAAAACGGGTCCATCGAGCGATTGTCAATTCAACTTCCCTGATAAGACTCAACTTTCGAAATCGCAAGTCTTACTGAGCGGGCAAGTGGTGCTCAGAGCGAGGCCCTCTACACAGAAGAACGCGCGGCAGCATGCAGCATGATGCCTGGCGTGGGCGGGGCTACCGCGAACGTCCACATGGATGATCGCTCCGGTTGTCTCGACTTCGTGATGAGCGGAAAGGGACCTGAATCGAGCGCTGAATTATGAGAGCCGAACGAGTTTCAAGTCAAGGTCCGCCGCTTTCCGTGTCCGTCGCGGAGAAATCTTCTTGCGCCCGGTCGGGCCGTGATGGTGTCCAGCGACTCGCCTTGGGGAATCCGGTTGCGGGGCGCGGAAGGGAGCTTTGGTCTTCACCTTGCTCATCCAATAAGGCTTTCTTCGCGCCTTTCCTGTGTTCTGGAGCCTCGATGCTGGCTTTCTTTAGCTCGGGATCGCGAATCGGTTCACTGGCCTGGCGACTCCGCTTCGGCTTGTCACGCGGCTCGAACGCCAGAGGTTGAGCAGCCTGGGGCAAGCTGGCACGCAGTTCCTTGTAAGCGGTTTCAAGGCGTGTTCGCTCGTCTTGGTAGGCTTGGACACTGGTCTCGAGGCGAAGATTAGCCTGCTCCAGCCCATCGAGACGGCGGGCATCGTCGACAGCTCGCTCGGAATAGTCTTGGTTCTGACTTCGCAGTGCCAGCATCTGATCCTTGAGCTGGGCATTTTCCGAGCGCAGGGTCTGATTGAGGCGGTGGCATTCGTCAACCTGCTCGCGCGGGGCCATGCGACAGCCTCCGGCGGCGAGCGCCACCCAGGCCAGAAGCAGACGTAATTTCCCGAGGCGAACCGAGGCAGAAGCCATCCGTGACGACTCCAACTGGGGCGATGATCGGCCATCATCGGCCGCTCGAGATGGCCAAGGCCGGATATGACGTGACCCGTCTGCGCCCGGAGCGGCGAACACGGGTCGTGCGGTGCCAGGCCTAGAAGCGACCGAGGACCAAGTAATCGATCTCGCGGCGGAGATCAAGGCCAGTCCTGCGCTCGAGATTCAGGGCACAGGGCTCAGGCGTTCAGTGTCCGAAGATGCCTGCGATCGTACGGACCAGCCCTGAGGCCAGGGGCGTTTCGCGGAAATCGTAAAGGTTACGCAGCAAGTCCAGCGCGACGAATGCGGCGAAGAGGAGGAAAAGGGTCGTAAACGAGAGCAGACCGACCCAGACACTTCCCCATTCGGGAACAACCTCGCGCGAGATCACCATGTCCGGCGCGCCGGCGACTGCGGTCTGATTTTCGCCCGAGGCCCAGGCCGTTGTCATTTCACTGGAGACGGCTTCCTCAAATCCATCGTCCTCATCCTCGTCCTCGGTGAACGCCGAAGGAGACATCGCCGTGGCGGCGTTCTGGTCGACCTTCTCTTCGTCGATGGCGAAGACTTCCGACTTGTCGTCGCTTTCTTCGAGCTCAAAGTCGCTGGCGGCGTCGAGCTGAAGGGTCTTGTCCTCGGACGAGTCTTCGTCGGAGATGGGAAGGTCGACCTCAAAATCGCTCTCGTCGAAGATATCTTTCTCGCCCTTCTTGACAGCCAAGGGCGGGGTCGCGGACATCGAGGGCTTGGCCTTAGCCGGTGGCGAAGTTTTGGACGGCTTAACGGCCTTGACCTCGTGGTCGCTTAAGGGAGCCAGCTCGACCGAGTCATGGCGCTCCAGTTCAAATGCGCCTTCGGTGGCGGTCTGGAGATTGATGCCCGAATCGCTAGGGTGGGAGAGGTTGATTCCGGATAGATTGGGATCGGCCGCCGTCACGTCCGAATCGCCGGGACGCCGTGGCGTCGACTCGAATTCATCGCTGCCATCAAGGGCACTGAGCTCGAAATCGCTGCCCGATTCCGGCTGTAAGGCGTCCATCAGGTCGGTCGATGGATTGAGCTCGAAGTCACTCTCGCTGCCGGGTTGGACCGCCTGAACCTCCGCCGACGAGCCGATGATCGGGCTGGAGTGGAAGGCCGTATCTTCAACGCCAGCCGAGGGCGCAAGCAAACTGTGATCGGCCAAGTCGTCCTTGATCAAGGTCACATCCGAGTCACTAACCTGCCTCAGCCTGAGATCGGGCGGGGTGGGAATGGCATCGGAGTCCAGCGCGACAAGGCGAACATCCGAGCCGCTGGTCCCTTTGCCCACATCGGGCACCACGCGAACATCCGAGCCGCTGGTCCCTTTGCCCTTATCGGGCACCAGCCGAACGTCCGAGCCGCTGGTCCCTTTGCCCTTATCGGGCACCAGCCGAACGTCCGAACCGCTGGTCCCTTTGCCCACATCGGGCACCACGCGAACATCCGAGCCGCTGGTCTCTTCGTCGAGATCGGGCGCCATGCGAACATCCGAGTCGCTGGCTCCAGGGGAGATTTCGGGCACCACGAGAATATCCGAGTCGGTGGGGAACCTGCCGCCGGAGTGCATGCCGATGATCACCGAACTGGCACCGGCCACCGGGTTGGGAGGGACGGAAAGGTCGTCGAAGAGGATGTCGTGGTCGGAGCCGGATTCCGTGGGAGAATGCTCTGTGCCCTTGGACGAAAATGTCCGCTGGTCCTTCGACTCGTTGCCGAGGTCGGGCCTGGCCACGCCGAGCTGGAATTCGGAAAGGTCCAGGTGGTCGACGGTTTCGCCGCCGCTGTCCGCCGACACATCCGAGTCTGAGAGCGGCTCAGCCTCGCTGCCCAGGCCGCGCCGTCGCGCCAGCTCGTCGATATCAACCACCCGAAACCGCCACGAACCGCCATCGAGGAAGGCGCGAATCTCGCGGTGCTGAGCCTTGGACTTGAGATCCTCGGGACTCAAGCCCAGGACGCGGGCGGCTTCTTCGAGCGAGTAAAACTGTGCCATGGAGGTGATCCTCGCGGTCCAGATCGACCTGGAGCGGCCGTGATCGGGTCGGTTCATCAGGGTTGCGGACCGCGAGCTCGAGGGTAATGGAGGCAGGCGGTCACGGACTCATCGCGAAACGGGTTGAGCCAGGGTCTTGACCATGGACTCGATTGCAGCCGGCTCCGGTGCTTGATTGTTATAGTGCTCGAGCTTCAGGTCCCACTGATACTGACGAGCCGCCTCCAGCTTTACCGAGCCCTTGCTGTTGCCAGAATCAAATCGGTAGACGGCAAAGGCGCGGCTCTTGGTATCGATCAGGTACAGCCACTGCGTCGACCCTGCCGGAGACGTCACCAGAGCCATCGTTCCGTTGGCTTCCGCTTGCGAGGCCGTCCTGACCTGACCCTGGCCGGCTCGCCCGGTTTCCAGACCCCTGGATGGCGAGGCAGACTGTGCGCCTGGATCGTTCCCCGCCCACCCCTGTGCAACCGCCGGCGAGCTCCGATCCCCCGCCAACCACGCCAGCGCCACCCCCAAGAATACGCCCGGAAGACCGTAACGGACCATTCCTCCGCTCATTCGATTGCTCATCGAACGTCTCCTCCGTGAAGGGAAATGGGCCCTGGTCCCCAGGGCCACCGGTTATCTCACAAGGCCGGGCGTCTCGAACCGTTGCGACTGCCGGCGCAAGCTCGCACTTCGCTCTTCCATTCATTTTATCACACCGTTTTTCGGAAAACGGCGAGAGCATGGAATGGTGCGCGCAGTGCTGGCCGTGGCGAGATGTCATTCCGCAGGCCAATTTCCATTGTAATAGTCGATCTTTCCGACGCAAGTGCTCATTTCTATCCGTTTGTACACGAATTCGACCTCTCGGCCGGAATCCGCCGGGGCGATCATCCGAACCAGAAGCGCAAGACCGCTAGCCTCGTCCGATGTCGTCGCCGAAGCGAGACAATTGTCGGCTCCTCTTCGGGCATCCGCGCACAAATCGAGTCCGATCGCCAGGTGGAACAGATCGCGATAGACGGCGTCTGCCCCAGGTCCGCTCATCCTGCTGGCCAAGGCGGAGAGATCAGCGATCTCCCGGCGGTCGATTTCCCTTCATTCGCGATTGAAGGTAGCCTTGATCTCGGCGAGTGGCCGAACGTCCGGTGTGGGTCCGGGCGGCTCATGCGCGATGGCATTGGTTCGGAGCGGCAGACTCAAGAGCAAGCCGAAAAACGCGGCAGCCAGGTGCTGGACAAGCCCGTTCGTCGCCATCTTCAGCTCCTCTAAGTCAGTGTCGATGCGCTACAATCCCGCATACCAATCGTAACCGCGACTGGCCCAGTAGTCGGCGGGACGCTGGTCGGTGAACCGAATGGCTCCAATCCTCTTGATACTCTTGATGCCGTACTTGACGGGAATCACCAGCCGCAGCGGAGCGCCATGCCCGGCCGTGAGAGCTTCACCGTTCATCTCGTAGCAGAGCAGAGTCTGGGGATGAAGTGCACTGGGCAGATCGAGAGCGACGAAATACCCGGCATCGGGCGTCGAGAGGCTCACGTACCCGAGCAGGTCAGCCGGCGGCTTTGCTGCAGCGTAAGGCCGTCCCCCGCGTGAGGCCAAGCCGGTCGCTGCTGCGAGGTCGGCAAGCCGGGCCCCTGCCCAGTGAGTGACCGTACTCCAGCCTTCGATGCAATTCAGCTCGGTGGACTGCTCGAACCGCGGCAGCTTCTTGATGTCGGCGAGGCTCAGGCCCCCGGTCATCCCCTCCTGAACGCCCCCGGTCACATTCAGCCGCCAAGCCGCCGGGTTGAACCTGGCACCTTCTGCACCAAGGTCTCCCAGTCCGACCATACCATTGAGACGCGGCTCTCTGGCCTGGTCACGGCGGAAAACAGGCGCCAGCCGTGACGGGCTAAACGCCGCGCGGGCGATGCGCTCGTTCATCTCGAGGACGCGCCGCAGCGGCCAGATGAGCCCATCGTCCTCATCGCGGCTAAGAAGCCAGCGCCAGGCGCCGTACCCGCCAAGAATGGAAACCAAGGCCGTCGCCAGCCCCCGGCGCGACATCTTGCCCAGCTGCATTTCCACGGTTCGCGCGAGCTCCGCCCGCCGCTCTGGCTCTGGCTTGCGCGCGACAATGGCAGATACCGTCGAGGCCGCGTCGGGTGCGGCACCTGGTTTTGTCGTTTCTCCGGAAGCAAGCGGGGAAGTCAGAGGAGCTTCCGGGTCCAGAGGGACACTTCCAAAACCCTCTCCCGGGCCCGAGCTGAACTTCGCCTCATTACACTGAGGATTCATGAACTGGCTCCTCATCGCGGACGAATTCAACGCCGATCACCATCGCCCGGAAGTTGTTCCAGCCCGCCCGGACAACCTGGCTGATGTGGATGACGAAGAATGCCACGTAGCTGAGCGTGAGCACGAAATGCCAGAAGCGAGCCCACTGGTATCCCCCAAGCAGTGTCACAAGAAGCGCGGCCTGAGTGGGCTTGTAAATCGACAGTCCCGTAATCAGCGACCCTGCCCCCATGGCGACCACACCCGTGTAAGCGACACGCTGCGCTGCGTTGAACTTGTGACGTGGCAGCGGTTCTTTGCGGATGCCCAGATCGTGCAGCACGACCTGCCATGCCTCTCGGGGCGTGTTCCGGTTGGGAGCGAGTTCTCGCCACTGTCCGCTTGCAACCGTGTACGCGACGTACACAATCCCGTTGATGGCAAAAAGCCACATGAAGGCGAAGTGCCAGGCCATTCCCTCCGCCAATCGATGTCCCAGATCGAGCGAGTTGTAGAACCAGTCGGGAAAAAACTTGATCAGCGTGAAGTTGCCCAGCCGGATCGCATAAACATCGTTTGCCCAGTAGATGAGCAGGCCGCTGTAGATCATGACCGCAAGGATCGGAGCATTGAGCCAGTGCGAGATTCTGGTTACCAGTGCGTGTTTTTTCTCCAGCCGTACCATTGGCAGAATCTCCACTCGCGCGGGCCAGTGGGCCGGCGCGATCTCCGCGCCGGCCCTTGGTTGACCCCTGGGTGAATCAAATTCCCCTCACCCTACATCTTGCCTTTCTCCGCACCTTCCATCTTGCCCTTCTCCGTACCTTCCATCTTACCCTTCTCCGTGCCTTCCATCTTACCCTTCTCCATGGCACCCTTGTCCATTTTGCCTTGCGTGGTTGTCTCGGGTTCGCCGCCGCATCCCGGGACAAAGACGACGGTCACGGCGACGAGAAGCGCCGCTCCAAGCTTCGAGAGGGAACGCAGAAACATGATAGAATGCCTCCGTAGTCAGGCTTTCGATCGCCACTTCAGCGACGTGCAGTGACACAGTACTGCCAGTAAGAAACGTGCCGAGTGTAAGAACTGTAATCGCTAAGAGTCAGTTCGCGACGGGCGGCGTGGCGGCGGCGCGAGCTTCGAGAGCAACTGTCGAACCGCTGTCTCGAGGCGCTCAGACTCTTTCTAGGTTTTTGCAAGGAGAATCGCGCCTTCAAGGCTCGAGGTCATGAATCCGGCTCGTCCCGTGGTTTGCCTGCGAAACTCAGTTCGCCCTTCTTCCTGGCTTTTGTAAGGACTCGCGTGAGCCGGATCTCGTAATCGTTGAACGACTCGTAAGGATCAGCCTGGCTCCCAGGATCGAGGGTGGAGCACTCCGCGGCAAGCATGCCGCAGAGGCACATTCGGTTTCCCGCATCGAGGCTGTTCTGAAAGAGAGCGGCCAGCCGCTTGAGCTTGGTCTTCGCCCCACGAGCTTGCTCGTCGATGTCGTCGAGAACTTGGGCCACGACGCGACGTTGACGAGCAACCAGCGCCCCGCAGAGATCGCCCCTGGTGGGGAAGTAATAGTGGACAGTCGACGTCCTGATGTGCACGCGTTCGGCCAGGTCTTTGATGCTGAACACATTGAAACCGCGGGTCAGTAGCAACTCCAGTGCAACGTCCAGTGTGGCGGCCACGGTCTCCACTCTGGTCATCGGTGAAGCCTATCTATGCATCGATCGATAGTCAACGAGTCACAAGATGATTTTTTCGAGAGCTATCAGTACATTCGCCTCGGCGGAAGGGTCGACACGACGGCCAAGTTCCGCTTCCAGCTTAATAACGCGTGGAAGGCCAGTCGGCTCGACCTCGTCGTCTTCGTGCAGAACAGGAAAACGGGGCTCGATGATCAGACGATGGTCTTGCCGTGGGTCCAAAGCGATCCCCGAACCGGTGCCGGGGCGATCGGAAAAGCGGAGCGACACGGGTGCAGCGGCCCGCGCCCGACCGACCGGCCGGCGAGATCGAAGTCGCAGCCTGTCTTGATCTTTGGTCCCGGGATCGGTTGACTGGAGGGGATCGATCGTGGGGAGGAGTACGCCTTCCTCATTGATCCAGGTTCAGAGAGTCGAGTGGCCCAGGTTTCGTCTCCTTCCCGCACCAGCAACGTCCGCTCCGGCGCCGCTGGTTCCATCGGGCGGGGCGCAGATGCGAAGGGAACGCCCGCCGCCACGACCAGAACGGGAACGACCAAGCGATGCGCGTCATCTCCGTCAACGTGGGCACGCCCCGCGAATTCCCCTGGCAGGGAAGGATGGTGAGCACGGCGATCTTCAAAGATCCGGTTGAGGGTCCCGTGCCGCTGCGTCGGCATAACTTCGCGGGCGATGCTCAGGCCGACTTGTCGGTTCATGGCGGACCGGACAAGGCGGTCTACGCCTACCCGATCGAACACTATCCCAACTGGCAAGTCCGGCTCGATCGTGAACTCCAGCCCGGCATCTTCGGCGAGAACCTCACCACCGAGGGACTGGTCGAAGACCACGTCCACATTGGAGACGTCTTCCGGTTCGGCACGGCGGAACTCGTGGTGACCCAGCCCCGAATGCCTTGCTTCAAGCTCGGCCTGAGATTTAACGACCCAAAGATGGTCAAGACGTTTCTTCAGGCCGGCCATCCGGGCATCTACTTCGCCGTGTGGGAAGAAGGCGTGGTTGCCGCCGGCGATCCCATCGAAAAGCTCGCCGAAGACGCTCACCGAGTCACCGTAAGTCGGATGCTGCGCTTGATTCTCGATGATGACGCCGATCGCGACGAAATCGCCAGGCTGCTCGAAGTTTCAGCCCTTGCTGCCGTCTGGCGCAAGGAGTTCAAGAGCCGGCTAGCCGACTGAGATGGAGAGTGGCACAGCGGCCCCCTTAGCTTAGCCAAATTCAGCTGTGCTCGCCGCGCCGGGTGCTGCGGCCACGCCACCAGAAGCTGCTGAACATCTCGGGAAGCCGCAGGAGTGCCCCCACCCAGGTGAGAGCGAGGAGAATCGACTGAAATGTGTATGAGTCGTGCATACTCATGTGTGTGCAGATGGCGCCCCCCCAGAAGCCCGAGGCCAGAAGGACGCCCAGCGACGATGTCCACGGAATGAGGAGCAGGATCGCGGTGACCAGCTCGCCCGTGCCGATCAACTTGAGATGCTGGTCCAGGCCAGCCTTGCGCAGAAGTTCGAGAACCTCCGGCGGCGGTGGGCCAAGAAGCTTACCCGAGGCGGCGAAGATCATGAGGGCGGCGATCAGGATGTGCAGTACCAGACCGACGCCCCAAACCCACCTTGGCGTTTCGCTCATGACAATCCCTCCGAATCCTTTGAATCTTTCCGATTCCGCGATGATCCGCTTCGCGACTGCAGCTCGAGCGGACACTTTCGTCCGTCAATTGCCGATCGAAACGACGACGTCTTCCGTCTTGAACCGGACCTTGGGTAGCGCGATGTTGTGATCGTCGGACGCGCGGTAGCCGGCGGTGGCCAGCACCACAGAGCCGTAGCCTTGCTCGGCCAGGCCCAGGATCTCGTCGTATTTCTGGGGCACAAAGCCTTCCAGTGGGCAGGCGTCGATGCCGAGCATGGCCGCAGCGCACAAGAAGAAGCCCAGGGCAATGTAGACTTGATGCATCGCCCAGATGTTGACTTCCTCGACCGGCCGGGAGAGCGTGCCGAGCATCATCTGCTTGAAGCCCTCCAGTGATTTTGGCGCGACACCGCGAACCTCGGCGATCCGGGCGACGTACCGCTCGACGTCTGCGGGGCCCATGTTTTTCCTGATAGCGAAGACGACCAGGTGCGACGCGTCGGTGACCTGCGACTGGTTCCAGCTCGCCGGCTTGAGTCTCTCGCGAAGCGCCCTCTCGGTCACGACAAAGAACTTCCACGGTTGCAGACCGTACGATGAGGGCGCCTGGACCAAAGCCTGCTCGAGGGTCCGCCAGTCGTCGGGACTGATCTTGCGAGCGGGATCGAACTTCTTGGTGGCGTAGCGCCACTGGAGCTGGCCGAGCAAAACCTCGTCGGCAACGGGTTTCATGGGGCGACTTCCTTACTGGACACAGAAGCGGGGATTACACGTGCGTCGCCCGGCCCGGAAATCCGGGGTGGGAGAAATGACGGCGACGCTGGCAGGCCCTCTGTCGGTCTCCGCGATCTAAGAGACGATACGCGGCTGCGCTGCAACTGACAATGCCACCTGCTCGTTTCGACCTTGATGCAAGAACGATAGAATGACACGCCGCGTACTTCCGGAGCGTGCGGCCAAGCCTGTGCAGCACGGCTCCGATTCCGGCTTATCCGAGGTGAAAACGTGAGCCATCCTTCGAGCGAGCGCGTGCTGGTCGTGCCGGGGTCCGAGCTGGACCGGCTGGGGCGATTCCAGGGATTCCACTCGGAGGCCGATCGCTATCTTGGCGCGCTTCTCGTGCCTGAGCTCATGCAGTACCGGCCGCGCAGCGAGGTCGAGGACGATCCGAGCTTCAAGCAGATCATTCCTTATGTCGTCCTTCGCTCGGGCGCTGCGGTTTTTTGCTACAAACGTGGCACAACGCAGGGCGAAGCGCGGCTGCATCGCCTGAGGTCGCTGGGGGTGGGCGGGCACGTGGCCGAATCGGACGCCGATGGCCAGCGCGGCTATAGCGCCTACGAGACGGCCATGAAGCGCGAGCTCGACGAGGAGGTCGCGATCGATAGCCCTGGCCGGATGCGCCTTGTGGGGCTGATCAACGATGATTCGACCCCAGTGGGCTCGGTCCACTTAGGCGTCGTTCATCTGCTCGAACTCGAGCGTCCTTCAGTCCGCCCGCGCGAGGATGGCATCGCCGAGCCCGAGTTCGTTTCCCTGGCCGAACTCGATCAAATCGCCGGGGAGTTTGAGACCTGGTCACAGATCTGCATCGACGCCTTTCTGCGCGCTCGGTAAGCCCGACACGGGAACGCGGCGTGCAGGTTCCTGGGGCGTCGGGCCCGGCCCCGGCTGGCGTCGGTCGAGCCAGTCGATGAGCACGGGGAAGATCTCCTTGGGGGCGTACCGGCTCCATGCCAGGTCACAGTGGGCGTAATCGGCGACGTGGCCATTCGCCTTGGCGAAAACGTACAGAGTCTTATCAGCGCTTCCCAGCGCGTCAAATGTCATCCGGGTCGATGGCACGTCGGAGATTAGGTCCGCCGCGCCGGCGATCATGAGCGTCGGCACCCTGACTTCACCCAGCCGGTTGGAATAGTCGATCTTGCCGTCGGCCGAGAGCAAATGACCATACCTCAGATAGGGGGCGAACTGGCGGAGGGCCCCGGGCCCCGGATCTTCCAGCGTGTAGCCGTAAAAACGCGAGATCGTCCGCAAATCGACGTTCTCCGCCGAGTAGTAAAAACGGTCGATGGACGCCATCCCCGGCGGACGATAGTACGTCAGGGGACGCCCCATCCGCCCGGCGCTTGCCATGTGAAGGAGTGCGCGAATGCCCGCGTTGGCCATCAGCATGTCGTAACGCGGAGCGCCGGCCTGGATGATCGTCGAGCCCATGCCCACGAAATTGGCGATCCGTCCTGGCTGCGCGGTTTGCTCCAGGAACGGGAAGATGAGCATTCCCCCCAGGCTGTGCCCGACCCAGTTTACCCTGCTCTGACCCGTCTCGCGCTGAACGTGATCGAGCACGGCCGGGACGTCGAAGCGCACCACGTCGTCGACCGTCCAGGACGACTCGCCCCGCTCGCGAAACGGTGTCTGGCGGAGAACCCTGTTGATCGCGTCGTACCGCCCGATCCGCCCGTTCTCGCCCGAGGCGCGAATGTCGAACACGAAAACCTCGTACCCCCGCTCGGTGAGCTGGGCCGGCAGATGATTGTCGGTGATCGTCCAGAAAGTCGCGTTCAGACCGAGCCCGTGGCAGAGGATCACCGGCAGCTTGCCCGGGTCCGGATGGGCCGGGCGATAATGGCGCACTCCCAGCCGCCAGCCATCACTTGTGTACACGTAACCGTCAGTGCACGGACGGAGATCGGGGGAGGGTGCATTCAGGCGCATGGTGGCGCACCCTGAGACCGAGGCGCAAAGGAGAACGACGGCCCCGATGGCTCGCCCACGTCGGTGCATGGGGTACAAACGTCCTGTGCGATTCGACAAGACCGCCGGCTTCCATACCCTGCGGCGAGCCCGGATTCTATTCCGCCAGCTGGTTTCTGGGAATGCGATCTTCCAGCCCAAGTTCGTGCTTTCGTGCTATGACGCTTGGAAATCAACCGGTGCGCCCAATTCTTGCCTCTATGTTGCAAGCCACGGCTGCCGATGATGGGGCGATCTCGTCAATTCCACGGGTTAGCGCCAAGCTGCGCAATGTGCCACCGGACAAGCTGCATGTGGTCGAGCCGGCCGGGAGCCAGGAAACCCGACCACTGTGCGGGGCCAGTGAACGCTTCGTCATGGACGTTCGGATAGACCGCGGGGCTTCCGAACCCGGTCGGACCGGTGGCCCAGATATGGTCGACACGACGGGCTGCGCTGCCTGCCTGAAACTTGCCGAAGATCAAGGCGTGCTGTCTGCCGACCGGGTCCAAAAGGGTCAGCCGGTCGACCGGTCTGCCTGTGCGGTCGCTAATCGCCCGCGCGGCTGCGGTGGCGACCACGCAACCTGAACTGTGCCCGACAAGGTGTAGCCACTCCGGCGCAGCGCCCTGGCGCAGTAAGACTTCGGCCAAGGCCAGGCCGTGCAGTTCAGCCAGCGCGTCGTTTTCCGAGGCGCGCAGGCCTCTCAGCGTGCGGCCGTTCCAATTCCAGCCCAGTACGTTCATGCTTGATCCCCAGCGAGAACCAATCGCTTCACCATAACGCTGGGCCATTTCCATGTGCATCAGGGGGTGCAACGGATTGATTCCGTGGACGACGACGACCGTGGGTCGCGATGGATCCAAGCCGCAGCCCGGATGGTATCGCACCGTATAGTTGACGAGCAGGCCCGGGGCGTGATCGGCCCCCGCGGCCCAGAGCCGCGGCTGCGCTTGCGACACGGCCGGGGGAGCCGTTGCAGAAGACTGGCCGAGCGCCGCCAGAATGACGAGGAGAGGTGTCATGGGCGTGGGTGGTTCGCGGGCCGATCGAAAAAGTGCACACGGATTGACAATCGCTTCGAAGAAAACACCGGATAACTACTCTATTCTCACACGGTTTTGACCTGCATGCTCTTCCGGCCTGTTCCCGGCGACGCCGGAATCGCCGCCATTGTCGATTTTTGCGGTTATCGCAGCGGCGGGCTTCCGCCACTTTCGCCTTTTCCCGCTTGATACCGGGGCGGCCAGACCGCAATATCGGTAGTCGTTCGCCGGATCGACGGATCCGGCTGGGTCAGCACGTCACGAAGGCGAAATACTCTGTATCGGGGTGAACTCGACATGCCCTCCGGATTGTTCCTGGTGCTTGGCATCGTGGCCTTGGTCGTCATAGTGGCCCTGCTCTGGCTGGCGGGCGCATTTAACAACTTGGTTGCGCAGCGAAATCGGTTCAAGGCCGCGTTCAGCCAGATCGACGTCCAGCTCAAGCGGCGGCATGACTTGATTCCCAACCTGGTCGAGACCGCCAGGGGCTATTTGAGTCACGAAAAAGGAACCCTGGAAGCGGTGACCCAGGCGCGTGGCGCGGCAATGTCGGCCATGCGCGCAGCCTCGGCCAACCCTGGCGACGCCTCGGCACTGGCCGGCTTGGCCGCCGCCGAGACTCAGCTTGGGGGCGCCCTGGGCAGGATGTTCGCGGTCGCCGAAGCTTATCCCGATCTGAAAGCCAACCAGAACATGATTGCGCTCCAGCAAGAGCTGGCCGCCACCGAGAACCAGATCGCCGCGGCCCGGCAGATCTTCAACACCGCCGTGATGAACTACAACACGACCCGTGAAAGCTTCCCCACGAACCTCGTCGCCAACGCCATGGGATTCGCTCCCGCCCAGCTCTTTGAGCTTGAAATCGAAAAAGAGCGGCAGGTTCCGCAGGTGTCCTTCTGACCCGAAGAGTTCGCCGGCTCAATGTGGCCTTGTTCCAGCGGTCCTCTCGTTCGCTCCGTCAGCGGCTGTTCGCTCCGTTCGTCTTCACCTGCAGAGGCTACTCGCCGGCCTGGGACTCGCGGATCAGCGGGGCACCACCCGGTCCATGCTCTCGAGATCGAACTGCGGACCGACCCGTGCCGATGTCTATTACAGTTGTATAACCGTCAAGTGTAAGAGGCAGAGCAAGAGATCGCAGGTGCTGAAGTCTGCGGGAGCGAGGTTGCGAAGCGGACATCTTCCAGAGCCTTGTCCGCCGAGCCCCTGGCGCCCGCCCCGGACCAGGCGGCGACTGGTCCAGGCGGAGTTGAGCATGGTGCCCCTGGAACTCGCGACGCCACACACGCCCCGAACTTTCGGGCTACCAGCTGGGCGAAAACAAAAAACCAGGCTTGACACCGCGAAGCCGACGGAGCCGACGGCCCGCCGATATCCGGAGTGATTCCAGGCTCGCCGTGCGGGGCGCATGGGGGTGGAGTATGTTATTGGACAGGCGCCGGACGATTCGCTCCGGTTCTGGTATAATTGTTCCCTGCTTTTCACCCGAACCCTTTCCGCTGTCGTGTCCGACATATCGGCCCAATTGGAAAGGCGCGCCAGATGTTCGAGGACGAAATCGGGACCGCAACCTTCACTCCCGAGCCGCCGGAACCGTATCTGTTCGATGTCGGCGACACGATCGACGGTAGGTATCTCGTCAGGGGGCAGCTCGGCAACGGCGGAATGGGGGCGGTTCTCCGCGTCGAGGACCAGACCACCCATGAAACGCTTGCCCTGAAATACTGCAAGCCGAACCAGAACCGGCGGAGATTCGCCCGCGAGGTCAGGCTGATGGAGAGCATCCAGAGCCCTCACGTCATTCCCATTTCAGGATCGAATCTCGACCACGAGCCGCCCTACTTCGTCATGCCGCTCGCGGAGCGCTCGCTCGAAACCGACCTGCTGTCGCTGGTCGGAGATGAGGCAACCGGGCTGGAGATCTTCCGTCAGGTCTGCCTGGGCGTTCAGGATCTGCATGCCCGCGGCGTCTTCCACCGCGACCTGAAGCCCGCCAACGTATTGCGGCTTCCCAACGGCCGCATGGTGGTTTGCGATTTGGGCCTGGCCCGGCCGGAGAACCGAGATACGACGGTCCTGACGCGATCGATCGGCTGGGTGGGCACCGAGGCGTACCTGGCGCCGGAACAGCGTCAGCCTGAGGGGAGCCGGAATTCGGACGCCAGGACGGACGTCTACCAGCTCGGAAAGGTCCTCTATCAGATCGTCACCGGGAAACACCCGAGGTCGGTCGATTACTCAAAGCTGCCGGGTGGCCTGGACCACATCGTTAAGAAGGCCACCGCCGAGGATGCTGGGGATCGCTACCAGTCCATCGCGAATCTCGAAGCCGCCTTGAGCGCCTACCGGGCATCCAAAGACCCCCACCAGAACCCCCGCGAGGTGCTGGAGCATCTGATCGTCCGCATCGAAGGCGATTATCCCAACGCCGTCCCTCCGTCCGCGCAACTTGCCCAGGTTCTCGAAACGCTCTCGCATGGCGGTTGGCTCGAACACAACCTCGTCATCGAGTGCTTCCACCGGGTTCCGACCGGATGGCTCCCGTCCATCGCCCGTGACCACGAGCCGCTGCTCCACGCGGTGCTGGCCACCTACGCCACGGCAATCGGCGAGAGGGTCGGGGGCTATAACTTCGATTTCGCAGACGATGTGTCAGAGCGAATGAAGCCGATCCATGACCATTCACCGGCTGTTCGCACGAAGGTTCTGGCTCTCCGAAGCCTTATGACGGCCGCCGATAAGTTAGGAAGATGGAAACCGCAACGGACGTTCTGCGGTTATCTGGAAGGAATTAAAACTATTGATATGGCGCTGCCAGTGGCCGAAATGATCACCGAATTCGCTCGGCCTTGTGTGCGCGATTTCCAGGGTTTCAATATGGATATGTACCACCCGGCCATCCAGACCGCGTTGAAGGGGCTTCGCATCAGGCCGTTTGAAGAGGAAGAGGATCTGGAGGGGATGGAGCCGCCGAACGCCCTCGATCCTGGCGACCCCGACAACCATGCGATTTAGGAGCCATCTCTAGGTGGGCGGGCTTCGCGGTGTCAAGCTTTGTTCTTTGTTTTCGCCCGGCCGGTAGCCTGGGAGCTCGGGGCAGGGTGGCTTCGCGCGGTCACTGGATCGTCAAGCGGAAAACAAATTACAAAGTCTGACATCGCGAAGCCGTCTGACACTAGGCATATATTGCTGGATAGACTGGATTGGATTTTGGCCGAGGTCGGCACGGATCTTGGCGCAACAAAAGGGTCTCCCATGACGCAGATACTCTACAAGTTCCTCACTGTCGAGAACGCCTTCAGGGTTTTGGAACAACGTAAGCTTAAAGTCTCACTGATCCGCGAATTGAATGATGTATACGACTGTGCACCCCGATTTGATTCGCCTAAATCCCCTGACGAGGAGGTATACCAGAACGCGGTAATGCAAGAGCTGCATGGGGTCGGTCTGGTGTGTTTTTCCAAGAGCTGTAGTAGTCCACTACTGTGGGGACACTACTCTGCCTCAGCTACTGGCGTTGCTCTCGGATTCGAGGCCGATCGTCTCAATTATGGCGAAGCTTTGGAAGTTCGGTATGAGTCTTCTCGACCCATCCTGTCGTCATCTACACTTCCTCCGGGCACGCCGGACCCAAAGAGGGTGGCGGGTCAAATCTGTTTCGGTACAAAGGCTCGTGAGTGGGCATACGAACAGGAAGTTCGCTTCCTCGTTGCGCTCGCGAACTGTGAGCCCCAAGTAGGGATGTATTTCATTGGCTTCTACCCTGTAGCACTCAAGCAAGTCGTCATTGGCTATCGTTCATCCGTAGACATAAAATACTTTGAACACTATCTGAACTCGAATTACAAGGGCATGAGAGTGTCAGTTCATAAAGCATCTGTTCACCCTACCAACTTCGAGATGACCATTGCTTAAGTTTTAAGTTGAAAAAGCTCAGAGGGGCTTCGCGGGGTCAAGCTTTCAAGCTTAGGGGCTTCGCGGGGTCAAGCTTTGTTTTTTGTTTTCGCCCAGCCTGTAGCCTGCGAGCCCGGGGTGCTTCGCGGGCCGGGCCGCCCCAGGCGATTGCTCTCCTGGGGTTCAGCAGATCTGTACGCGCCCTCCCGGGCGTACGGCTCGTCACACCATGAGCACGCCACGGGACGGCACGAAGTCCGCCACGTACACGGTCCTGCGATCCGTTGTCGATTCGGAGTTCCGAAGACATCATATGTAATTCTTGACCGTCCGTTGTGCTGGTGATAGGTTTCGGTGATGGCCCCATTAGCCCGTGTCGTCGTCACTGGTGTGTCTTACCACATCACGCAGGGGGGAAACCGCCGATGTCAGACCTGTTGCGATGACGAGAATTGCGGGCAGGGTCTCCAGAGTCCCCGCTTGTTCCGGCGCATCTCCGGTTCCGCCGCCCTGAACTCCTCCGCCCGGGTCGGCCGGAAGGATGGTTGGTCAGGCTCATATGAGTAGCATAAATGGACTATTCCGGCGGCCAATCGCTCTGGAGCGAGGCTGATCACTTTCCGCGGGCCGGTGGGGCTGCGAGCGGATCTTCCGGCCATGCATGCTTTGGGTATCGGCGACGGAGGTCCTTTCGTACCTGGTGGTAGGTCGTCGTCCAGAAGCTCCTTAAATCCGAGGTGATCTGCACGGGGCGGTGATTCGGACCCAGGAGATGAAGCACCACCGCAACGCGTCCCCGGGCCAGACGCGGAGTCTCAGTCCAGCCGAAGAGCTCCTGCAGCCGGATGGCCAGAGTCGGCGGCCGGTCGGGCTCGTAGACCAGTCGCACACGCCGGCCGCTGGGAACCTGAAGCTCCAGCGGGGCGCTCTGGCAGAGCTCGCGACTCAAGGCGGGATCCAACCGACTTTCGAGGTAGGGAATCTTGTCCGCCTGGCGAACCTCCTCCAGCCGGGTCCGCCCCTGACACAGGAGGGCGATCAGGTCGGCGAGCGTGCCCTCGTCGAGCTTCGGCCAGTCGAGCTCGGGAACGGCCTCTTTGACGAAGGCATACCGCGCCAGCCAAGTCGACGCGGCGGAATCTTCCAGGAAAAGAGCTTTTGCCTGCGGCCGCAACGCGGCGGCCAAGACGGCGGACGCCGCGACCGGATCGGCCGGAGGGCCGGCGTCCTCGCGAATCAAGAGATCCTGGTAGTAGAGCCTCTTGGAACCGATGACGCGCTGCCGCGCCTCGTCGTACTCGGTCACTTGCTCACGACGCAGCAAAGCGGGCGTGAGTTCCTCCAGCCACGAGAGCCGCACAGTGCTTGCCAGGCTCACCTGAAGCTCGAGAGTTCCCTGCCGCCGCTCCTGGCGAGGGTCGAGGGCCAGGAACAGCTCGGATTCCCGGACGACCGAGTCGCGGCTCAGCCGGACGCCTCGTCCGCCGACCATGACTCCCGTTTCCTCCGAGCCGCGACGCTTCACCACCCGGTCGGGATAGGCCAGGATCAGCCACTTGAGGAGCGATTCGTCATCGTCTTCGTCACGATCGGCAACCGGTAACCGGCCTTCGGGCCCGATCCTCGATCGCTTGGCCAGGCCGATCAATTCGTCCCGGACGCGGGCCACCCTGGCCGCGGCGGCCGGATCGATGCCCCGGCTGCGTAAGGCGGGTGAGAACCGGGCGGCCTCGGCCTCAGCGAGCCAGTCCAGTCGCGGCAAGAGGTCCGAACGACCGCGCGTCGAGACCTGGGGACGACCGGCTGGTCCCGCAGAGCCCTCGCCACGCAGAGCAATGTCACGCTCGGAAAGAAGAGCTGCCAGTGTCGCGCCTTGCACGACCCTCGATTCCCGGGCCGCGGCGATCAGGACCCGGGCCAGCCGGGGATGGATGGGCAAATCGAGCATCATTCGACCCAGGGGGGTGATTCGCCCGCTGTCCGGGTCAAGTGCCTCGAGGCTTGTAAGTAGGCGCTGGACTGCCTCGAGGCGTTCGGTTGCGGGACGATCGAACCATCCGAAGCTGGCGGCGTCGCGAATACCCCAGACGTGAAGCGCCAGCACGGCCGAGCAGAGATCGACCCGGTGTACTTCGGGCGTCTCCCGCTCCGGCAAGCCTTGCTGCTGGCGCTGCGACCAGAGTCGAAAGCAGGTTCCCGGCCCGGTCCGCCCAGCGCGGCCGGCGCGCTGGGTCGCCGAGGCCTGGCTGATCCGCTGCAAGTCGAGCCGGTCGAAGCCACGCTCGGCGTCGTGATGGGCGACCCGGGCCAGTCCGCTGTCGATGACGCTGGTCACTCCGTCGATCGTCAGCGATGTCTCGGCGATGTTCGTGGCCAGGATGATCTTTCGGCTTGGTCCGGGTGCGAGAGCACGGTCCTGTGCGGCGGCCGGCAGCGATCCGTGGAGCGGCAGCACGAGGGCATCATGGGCCAGTGCCACCGGTTCGAGGGCCGTCTGGACCCTGCGAATCTCAGCCATGCCGGGAACGAAGATGAGCAGATGGCCGGGCTTATCCCCAGACGCGAACACTTCGCGAACGACCGGCTCGATCGCCTCGGGACTGGACGGACGCAGCGCGGGGCGATACACCACTTCGACCGGAAAACTGCGTCCTTCGACACGCAAGACCGGGCAATCATCGAGGAACCGGGCGACCGGCTCGGCATCGAGCGTGGCTGACATGACCACGATCAGGAGGTCGGGGCGAACGTCCCGCCGCACCTCGCGCAGAAGCGCCAGCGCCAGATCGGAGTGGATGCTGCGCTCGTGAAACTCGTCGAGTACGACGGCGCCAATCGATTCCAAGAACGGGTCGGCCAGCAACTGACGATTGAGAATACCCTCAGTCTGGATGCGCAGAAGGGTGTGCCGCGTGATCATTCGTTCGTGCCGGACCTGGTAACCGACCTCCTGGCCCAACGTCCAGGCTTGCTCGTGGGCGATCCTGGCCGCTGTGGCGCGTGCGGCAACCCGACGCGGCTCCAGGACGATCACCCCGCGATGCTCCGTCGATAAGAGATCCGAGCCAACGATGGCCGGCGGCAGACGCGTCGTCTTTCCGGCCCCCGGCGGGGCGACCAGAACCAGGCTTCGGTGCTTCCGCAGGACTGCGAGGATCTCCGGCAGGCTTTCGTCAATCGGAAGCGGCGTCATGAGCGGCCTTAGAGAGCGCGGAGTGGGTGATCGTTCCTTGCGTAATCTCCAACTGCAAGGTGAATCATAACCTCGTGGCGTGGACAGGACCGTTTCGTCTGCCTTCTTGCCAACGCGGCGAGTTTCAAGTCGATCGCAAGCCGGTCCAATTGGCTGCTTGGATTGGCTCGGTGTCTTGGCGGATTGACAGAGGCGAGGAGCCTTTCTATACTGTTGAGAGGAAGCAACGTGCGTATGCATGATTGTTTCACTTCATATCTTGTTGCACTTTCTAGTTAGGCTTGACTCTCCGAGGTGCACAAAAATTCTTTTTGGGGATGGCCCCCTTCTGATGAGCTCGAATCGATGCAGATTCCCGATGCGATCAGGAGTTCGGAGAGTTCCGTCAACCAGGACTCGAAGCACGAGCCGATGACTGCCGGTCAAGCGGGTGCCGAATTGTCTGATCCTCCCACAGTGGTGCGCAGCTCCGGCAGCACTGCGCGGCGGCTGCACGCGCAGCCCCATGTTCAAGTGGAGGCTGCTGCGCCGGGATCTTTGCCTCGGCCGGGCGAGCTCATTGGCGGGTTCGTTCTGGAGGAGGCCATCGGCGCCGGGGGCATGGGAGCGGTCTTCCGGGCTCTTGACGCACAACTCAATCGCCGTGTGGCGCTGAAGCTGCTTCCCTTGGACCAGACGAGCGATCCGGAGATCATCCAAAGATTCTACCAGGAGGGTCGGTCCGCGGCCCAGCTCGACCACGAGAATATTGCTCAGGTGTACAGCATCGGCCAGGACGGACCGTATCACTACATTGCCTTCGAGTACATCGAGGGCATCACCGTGCGTTGCCGCGTGGACGAGACGGGGCCGCTACCGGTGGGCGAGGCGGTGGACATCACGCTTCAGATTGGCCAAGCCCTCGTCCACGCGGCGGAGCGTGGGGTCGTGCATCGCGACATCAAGCCCTCAAACATCATCCTCACGCCACAAGGGCGGGCGAAGCTCGTGGACATGGGGCTGGCCCGGCGGTTTGAGCGCGATGTCGACCATGGGCTTACGCAGAGCGGGATGACGCTAGGAACCTTCGACTACATTAGTCCCGAGCAGGCGCGTGATCCTCGCGACGTCGATGTCCGCAGCGACCTTTATTCACTGGGCTGCACGCTGTTTCATATGCTCAGCGGCCGGCCTCCGTTCCCCGGAGGAACGGTTCTCCAGAAATTGCTTCAGCATCAGGAGGAGCCACCCCCGGAAATCCAGGGGCTCAACCCTGACGTTCCACCCGAATTGGCGCGGCTTGTTTCCAAGCTCTTGGCCAAAGATCGCGATCGCCGCTATCAGTCACCTGAGCAGCTCGTGCGTGACTTGCTGGTGATCGCCGGACAGCTTGGCCTGGCGATCAGCCCTCCCGAGCACCATGCATGGATGGTCAGAGGCCATCGGGTCACCTGGGAGCGACACCTGGTCTGGTTCTTTCCCGCGCTGGCGTTCCTGCTGGTGGTCACGGGACTGGTCTGGTGGGGCCGTGAGCTGGCTATACCGTCCTCCGCCGAGGCTGGGTTTGGCCCCATCCGTCCCGTCCGCGGCATTGCGAGTCCCAAAGCCCGCGCTTCGGCCTTGGCGGGTGCTCCGGCGACAACTCCCCCGATGGGAGCCGATTCCATGGATCGCCCCCAGGCAGTCGCCGCTGTTCCCCGTACCATTCCGGTCCGTCCTGGCGACGACTTCTTGAGCGTGATCGCGACCGCGCCGCCTCGCTCGGTGATCACCCTGACGGAAGACGGTCCCTATCTCGTGGGCGGCCATGCCGGCGGGTTCCGCGACTGGCGTAACCTGGTCAATCGGGACCTGACGATCCGGGCAGCATCCGCAGACGTCCGGCCGGTGCTCCGTCTGGCCTCTGAATCCGCGCAAGCTGACCACGCGTCAATTGCAATCCTGCCGTTTTCAGGTGGGAACGTTACGATCGAGGGCCTGGCCTTTGAGCTCGATCCCACCGGCGATGACTACCGTGTCGCCGCAATCTCAACTGAGGACACCGAGCTGAACCTGCTGGGATGCATGTTCCGCCAGAGTGCTGTGCGCCCCGGCCGCAACCGCGCCGCTTTGCACATTCGCACGCTCAAGCCTGCGGGGCTCTATGGCGACCGACCGCCGGCAGTGTCGATCGACACTTGCCATTTCGATGGCGGGCAGGTCGCGATTGTTGCCGAGGGCCCCACCGATCTCTTGCTGCGCGATTGCACGCTGGGGCCCGGCTCGCCGGCGATCTTGATCGATAATAGCCAGAAAGACTCGTTGGCACCGGCGGTGGTCCGGCTACGGAACTCGAGCCTGATGGTTGCCGCCGGACCAGTCTTCGAGATCGAAGCGGCCCTAGCCCGCATCCAGGTCGAAGATTGCGTCATCGCAGCCGGCGGGAGTGCCTTGCCCACCTTGGTCGCCGTCGATGACGCCCACCATCTGAACTGGCGGGGACGGGGCAATCTGTACACCCGGATGCGTGCCTACCTCGAGTCCACGCGCAAGGGCCAATCGAGCCAGATCATCGATGATTTCGACCGCTGGAAAGAGACGGCTACCGAGGTTCGCGAGCTGGACTGGACTCTATCTCCCACGCCGGTCTGGCGGTCAACCCAGGCGCGGCAAGATCTGATCATCGAGCAAGACAACCCGACTCAAGCCTTCCAGCTCGCCCCGGGGTTCCTGAAATCGTCGATCGTCGGGGCGCGTCGCGGGCCATATGGAGAGAGGCTGGTGGACCTGATCGCCCCAGCCGACCGCTGGCCCGACGCGGACCTGCCCCGCGGTCGACGCGGCTCGGACCCGATTATCGACCCCGGCCGCTTGTCCCTGACCGGGGACACCCAGCCGATGCGCCTCGGACCGAACGGGGCCCCCTCTCTGCAAGTCTCCGGCAACGTCTCCACCGCGGGCAAGCCGAACCCGAGTGCAATCACAGCCGCCGGCGATGACGACGCGGCCAACCTCTCCGCCATGCCGCCGATGACCACGACGCCCAACGGCCCGTCCGGTCACCCAGGCGAGAGCGAGCCCCGAATCGATACCAGAGCAACTACTCCTCCCCGTCCCCGCGGCAACGCCCCAGCGGCAGCACCGTTAGCCGAGCCACCAAGAACCCCGGAAATCCGTGCCCCAGGCGGCGACCCTCAAGATTCCGTCATCCGCGCCCAAGATTCCGTCATCCGCACCGCCGAGCAATTCACAACCGCCCTAAGCCGGCTCGGGCCGCAGGGTGGTCGGCTCACCATCGCCAGCAATGCCGACATCGAGCTGCCGCTCTGCGAGCTGGCTGGCTCCGGCTCATGGCAGATCGTCGCCGAATCGGGCCCACGGCGACCTCGCATTCGGTTCCGACCTTCCCTTTTCACGGAACGTTCGACTTCCTGGTCGGTGATTTTGAACCTTCACTCTGGCTCGTTGCACATTCAGGGACTGGACCTGCTGATGCCCGGTCAGGACCCCGTATCACCTCGGAGCGGACACCAGGCCGCCATCGGCGTGGCGGCCGGCAGCGAGCTTCAGGTCACCAACTGCACGATTACTATTGCCGGTCAGTCCCCAATCGCCGCGGCTGTCGTGGTCCAGCCGGGAGCTGCCGATAACGCCATGGCCGCCAGGGACCCCGCGGTTCATCACGCCAAGATTGAGATCCGAAACAGCTTCCTCCGATCGGCGGGCGATGCGATCAGCGTCGCGTCCGGGCGGACGCTGGCACTCGAGCTCCATAATTCGCTCGTCGCCACCGACGGCAGCCTGCTTCACGCTCTGGGTAGTTCCCAAGTCGAGCATGGCGAGCCCGATCTGAACGTCACCATCGATCACACCCTGGCTCACTGCCGTGATGGGCTTGTCTACCTCGAAAGCACTCTCGAGGAGACCGAGCTGCCGGTCGCGGACATCACGTCCCGCAATTCGATCTTCAGCACGGCGGGACAGGCGCCCCTCTTCCGTGTCGACGGCCAGGGTCAGATGGAGAGTCTGCACGACCGGATTCTCTGGAACGCCGAGCGGGTCGCTTACGATGAGATCACCATCTACCGCCGCGACCAGATCCTCCAGACCGGCGTCTCCCCGCGCGACTTCAACCGTTCCGATTGGAAGACCGCGTTTGATCCCAGGGACGAATCGCCCGTCACCGAAGGCCCTATTTTTCTCAAGAAGGTTGAGCTTCGCCGGCCGGCATTGTCTCTCACCAAGGATGATCTGAAGCTGGACCCCCGCAGCCGCGCGCTGGATCGCGGATGCGACCTGAGCCTCATTCCGTCTGGTCCCGCCGCCGATTTCTGAGCCCAGATCACCGCTCCGGAGACGGCAAGGCGTCCGATCTGGGCAAAACCCGAACGAAGCAGTTGACGCGGATCTTACGCGCGTGCTCACGCGTGTTCCAACCAGGTTCGCTCAAAGGCAGAGCGCCTCGATCTCCCGGATGGCACTCTCCGCATCACCAGCTCGAAGCGCCTCCCGGGCCTTCTCCAGCCGTTCCACATGATTGGAACGGAATGGAACACCCGCGCCGGGCTCCGGCGGAGCAGGCACAAGGGCCTCGGCAATCGCGGTACTGAGCTCTTCAAGGCCCACGCCCCGCTCAGCCGAGACGACGATTGGGACTGCGCCGGAAGGCAGCTCGGCAGGCTGCCAGGCCGGTGGCAGGTCCGCCTTGTTAGCGACCAGGAGCGCTGGGTTGGAAGCAGAGACAAGCGCCCGATCGAAGTCGCGTAGCGGCTCGGAACGGTCCAGCACTTTGAGCACCAGGCTAGCCGTTGCCTGCTGGTGAAGAGCACGCTCGATACCGGATCGCTCGATCGCATCGTCCGCCTCTCGAACGCCTGCGGTATCGACCAACTCGAGCGGCCAGCCATCCATCGCCGTACTGACGCTGACAAGGTCACGAGTTGTCCCCGGAGCGGGGTCGACGATGGCCCTTGAGTATCCAGCCAAAGCGTTGAGCAGCCGGCTCTTGCCGACGTTGGGACGGCCGGCGATCACGACCCGCCAGCCGGTTACGAGCCGGAGTCCCACCTGACCGTGCCGGATGAGCCGATCCAGCCGCTTCAGACCGGCTTCCTGATCTTCGAGGATCCGGGCAGCGAGCCCGGCGAGCTCGCGGTCGAGTGCTCCCCAGGCTTGATCCAGCAGGATCTCGGCAGTCCGCAGCGTGCTGGCCCGTCCCAGATCAACGAGTGCTTGGGCCCGGATGCGAGTCGGCATCGCCTGCTCAGCCCATTGGTCGGCCGGGGCGGTCCCGGCTCCAACGGCTTGCAAGGCCTCGAGGACCATCCCCTGCGCCGCCGGGCCACCGTGGCACTGGATCTCGACAGCGGGCGGATCAAGTTCGAGGACGACAGCAACGACCTCATCGCCCAATCCGCGGCCGATTCGCCCCAGGCGAAGCCTGCCCCTGGGTGTCTGTGCGAGCTCTTTCCCGCGAGCCGGTCGAAACGCCGCATCGGCCGCATCGACCGCCCCTGTGCCCCAGACGCGAATCACCCCGATCGCTCCCCTGCCCTCTGGCGTCAGGACCGTCACCCGCGGCCCAGAGCTCGAAACGTCGCTACTCATGGTGTTCTTGCTCCGAGCCGGCCTCGGGTTCCATCACCGGGAAGCAGACTGTATGATACCGCCTCATCGAGCGTGCGGCACATGCTACGCAAGATCCTTGCCATTATTCCTTTACGGCGAAGCGACGCACTGAGCACGACCGAAATCGCTGATTAATGAGACATTATATAGAGATTCATTGAGTTTTACGCAAATGACGCGTTGAGTAAAATCGGGAAATAGGTGATCCTGGTATTGGGATTTTGCTTGGAGTGAGTCCTTCGCCACATATCTGTCAGGGAGCGGGAAAACCCTCGTGAACCCCAAGACGTTCAGGAAGCCTGGGATCAAAGGTGCCGCGCCGAGGAAGATTACGAAGGCGAAGGGCGCAGCACCAGTGCCGAAAGCCCCGAAAGCGCCGAAGTCTGGTGGGCTACGCAAGCCGGATGGGCTATTCGGGGGGCACATATTGCCCATCAGGCCGGTCTTGCGAAGGCCTCCTTACAACAAGAAGACCATGCGGGTTATCCGTGATGCCTTGGCCGGTAAGAACCTTCTTCGCTATGCGACCGCGGAGGAGATGTTCGAAGACTTCGGTGTCTGAAGAGTGACCAAGAAGAAACGCGTTCAACGTCCTGGCCAGGCCCCGGTCCCTCCGCGCGCCAAGCCAGCGACGCCCGCCTCGACTCCTCCCCGCCAATCACCTGCTGCTCGCGCCACGCCGCTTGTTTTGCGCCCTACAACCCAATTCAAGCGCGACGTGAAGCGAATGAAGAAGCGAAACAAAGACATCGCAAAGCTTGAAAGCGTGATTCAATCGCTGGTTCAAGGTCAACCGCTGGCAGCTCACCACGCGGACCACGCTCTCGCCGGCGAATTGAAGGGGGCAAGGGATTGCCACATTGAGCCGGACTGGATTTTGATATACAAGCGCGATTGCAGCGAGTTGATATTATTCCGTACGGGATCACACGCCGATCTTAAGCTCTGAGCCGAAATCATGTCTGTGATCCATCGACCGGACTGGCGCCATGCTCTTGGAACCGGGCTCCATCGGCTGGTATAAGAACAGAGAGCCGTGCCGCGCAAGAAAGGGAGCGTCCGGAACCGCAAGCGCCATTCTGCTCGATCAGGTTTCCTGACCAAGGCGTTTTTCGTTATGGCCTACTGGTTGTTCAAGTCCGAGCCGGAGTCGTTCTCGTTCGCGGACTTGCTCGCCGAACCCGACCAGACGACCGGTTGGGACGGGGTGCGTAATTACCAGGCCAGGAACTTCCTGCGGGACCAGATCAAGGTGGGCGATGGCGTCCTCTTCTATCATTCGAGTGCCAACCCTCCCTGCATCGCCGGCATTGCCGAGGTCGTTCGCGGGGGCCATCCCGACCCGTCGGCATTCGACCCCGACTCAAAGCATCACGACCCGAAGAGCGATCCTGCCAGCCCTACGTGGTTCCAGGTGTCGATCAAGGCTGTCCGGGCCATCGACCCGCCCCTGGAACTTTCGCGTCTGAAGGCGATTCCGGAACTGGAGGGGATGGAGCTGCTTCGCAAGGGAAGCCGGCTCTCCGTCCAGCCTGTGACGCCGCAGGAATGGAAGGTCATCATGCGCGCTGCCGGCGTGACACCGGGGAAAAAACGCTGAGCGAACCACAGGCGGGGAGAGCAGAAAGGATTCCCGGAATGGCACGGCTCGAGCACTTCGCAATCTATGCCGCCGATCCGACAGCCCTCAAGGACTCTTACATTCAGGCGATGGGGTTAAGAGTGGCCCTCGAGGCGGGCGGCGATCCACCCGCCTATTTTCTGGCCGACGACCACGGCATGGCGCTGGAGATTATTGGCAGACCCCCGGGGCAATCGAATGCCAGCCAGCGATGGATTTGCCATCTCGCCTTCTGGGTCGACGACGTGCTGGCAAAGCGCATCGAGCTCGAACGCCGCGGCATCGTCTTCGAGGCCGAGACGGCCGTCGACAACGACTCGATGAAGACCGCCTTTTTCCACGATCCCGAGGGCAACCGTTGCCAGATCGTCTGGCGCAGCCGAAGACTGGAAGCCTGACGCAGGGCGCGCGCCAGGCTCGCGCTCACGCGTCGCTTACGCCGAAGCGGCCGTGACCTCTTGAGGGATCTCGCCCCTCCATTCGATCTTGTACTTGTTCTGAACGGCGAACTTCTCGATCTCGGCCTTCGATTGGGGAATCTCGATGCGATTGTATTCCCGGTACCAGCCGCTGCCGGATCTTTTGTACGGGGCTTCTTCGCCGTACCACTTGCCATCCAGATAATACGCCACGAGGATCGTCATTTTGATTGCTCCAGGACAGAACCAATTGCCTGCTGAATTCAGCAAGTCCGATGGAAAATGGCAGCTTTCAGCAAAAGCCGGGACACCCTACGTCCGCCGTCTTCATCGTGCCGCTTGTCATGCTGGAATTGGCGGCAGTCCTATCATAGTGACGTTTCGGTGGCTCGCCAAGCGGGCGCTGAGTCAAGGAAATCGGCAGGCCCGTGCTTGCGACGGGCCTGCGCGCTTAGCCTTTGATGACCCCCACGGGACGGAGCCGGGCGACCTTGCGGGAGATGCCGGCCCGGTCGACCACCTCGACGACCTGGTCGACGTCCTTGTAAGCGGCCGGCTGTTCCTCGGCCAGTCCCTTGTGGCCCCGGGCGCGGGCGATGATGCCCAGGGCATCAAGCTCTTTGTCGATCCGTCGGCCCTCCGCTAGCCGAACCGCCGCCGTCCGGCTCATCATCCGGCCAGCTCCGTGGCAGGTGGTGCCGAATGACTGCTCCATGCTGCCCGGCAGACCCGCAAGGACCCAGCTTGCCGTTCCCATGCTGCCGGGGATGATCACCGGCTGGCCGATCCGGGCATAAGCGGCCGGGATCTCCGGATGGCCCGGCGGAAACGCTCGGGTTGCACCCTTGCGATGAACGCAGACACACTTGCGCCGTCCGCCTCCGACGTCGTGCTCCTCGAGCTTGGCGATGTTGTGCGCGACGTCGTAGACCAGGTCCATACCGAGCTCTTGCCACGGCTTCTCGAAAATCCGGGCGAAGACTTCGCGGGCCTGGTGCGTCAGAAGCTGGCGGTTGCACCACGCGAAATTGGCCGCGGCACGCATGGCGCCTAGGTAATCTTGCCCTTCCGGACTGCGCACCGGAGCACACGCAAGCTGCCAGTCGGGGAGCTCGAACCCATACTTTTTGGGCGCGCCCTTGAAGACCTTCAGGTAATCGTCGCAGACCTGGTAGCCCAGACCGCGGGAACCGGAGTGGATGAGGACCGTGATCTGCCCCTCACGCAGACCCATGACCGAGGCGGCGTCCGCGTCGATCACGCGATCGACCACCTGGACCTCGAGGAAGTGATTCCCCGAGCCGAGGGTGCCGCACTGGTCGGCCCCCCGTTCGATGGCCCGGTCGCTGACCCGCCCCGGGTCGGCCCCGTCCAGCCGCCCTCCGGCCTCGGTGAAAGTCAGGTCGTTCTCGACGCCAAAGCCCTTGTCGACGACGAACGAAACTCCACGCTCCATCAGCGTGACCAGCTCAGGCCTGTTGAAGACGAAACGCCCGCGCTGGCCGACGCCGGTAGGAATGTCGCGAAAGAGCTGGTCAACCAGGATCCTGATCCGGTCTTTCACGTCGGCCCACTCGAGGTCGGAGCGGATCAGCCGGACGCCGCAGTTGATGTCATAACCGACACCGCCAGGCGAGATCACCCCTCCCTGCTCCGGATCCGTCGCCGCCACTCCGCCGATACAGAAGCCGTAGCCCCAGTGGATATCCGGCATGGCCAGGCTGGCTTTCTGGATGCCCGGCAAGGTCGCCACGTTTACGACCTGCTCCGGCCCCTGATCCAGCTTGATCTGCTCGATGAGCGTCTCGTCGGCGAAAATCAGGCCATCAACCCGCATGTCTTCTCGATAGGTCTTGGGAATCTTCCACTGGCACGGCCCCACTTTCTCCAGTGGCCCGGTGTAAGCTCCGCTCTGGCCCATTACTCGTTCCCCGCTTTCCTTCTCTCGGCCGTCAGGTTCTCTTTGTTCTCAGACTGCATCCATCATAACCTGACGCAAGAAGCGGCGCACGGGTTCGCGAATGACCGGCCGGACGACGGGTCGGGCTCTGATCCATGCCTCGGACGCGCACGTGCATGCGGACGCCAGCAGAAGGCCCCCTGGAGGAATCAATCCCACTTTCAACGAACCGGAAACACGTTGCCCTCGAAAACCGTCCCCCAGATGGCGATGTCCTTCAGCTTCATCGGGTCGATCGCCAGCGGGTCTTCTTCGAGAACCGCGAAGTTGGCGACCTTGCCGGGTGCAATCGATCCCATCTCGGTCTCCATCCGCCACGACTGCGCCGCGTCGATCGTGATGGCGCGGAGTGCCTGCTCGACGCTCAAGCGCTGATCCTTGGCGGCGACCCGGCCCGAGGACGTCACGCGATTGACAGCGCACCAGGCCAGAAAGAGCGGCGGCGCCGGGCTCATGGGCAGGTCCGAGTGCAGTGAAATTGGCACGCCGCGTCGGGCCAGCGATCCCAGCCGCACCATCTGGTCGCTGCGGTCGGCGTCCAGACCCTCCTTGCCATAGCGGTCCGCCAGCGCGGTCACGTAATAGGGATTGGCACTGACGACCGCTCCCAGCCGGGCGATCCGCGCGACTTGCTGCTCGGTCGAGCAGGCTAGGTGGACGAGCACTGTTCGATGATCATACCTCGGCGTCTCGCGCATGCACCGCTCGAGTGCGTCCAGGACGACTTCCAGGCCGAGGTCGCCGTTGACGTGAATATGAATCTGGTAGCCGGCATCCCAGTACAGCTTGGTCGCTGCGCGAATATCCTGGGGCGTGGCGATCCACTCGCCTTTGTGGCCGTCGGTATAGCCCCCCTTCATCTGCATGAGCTGCGAGAACACAGCGCCATCAGCGAAGAGCTTGATTTGGTTGGGCAGGAAGGCGACCTTTCCCGACGGTGCAAGTGCGACAACCTTCTCAGTGGCAGCGATGGCGTCGTCTTCTCCGTGGCGATCGAAGAGCGACCGGCCGTCGGGGATTAGGGTCGTCGAGAACGGCGTATTGGCCGCTCCTAAGATCGACTGGTAGAGCCCCAAGAGCTCCGGCGTGATGATCGCGCCCGGCTCGTTGATGGCCGTCACGCCGCTTTGGTGCAAATACTTGATCAGCATCTCCAGGCCGGATCGCATTCGCTCGGGCGTAGCCATCCGGGGAAGCAGGCGGCCGGTAATCAGCTCCAGCCCCTTTTCATAGAAATGCCCTTTCTCCCAGTCGACCTGGCTGCTCGCCTGTCCTTGCCCCTCCACCGAAGCACGGGTGATTTCCAGCGCCTCAAGCGCTTTGGTATTGAGCGTGAACTCGTGGCAGGAACGATGCCAGACGACGATCGGACGCGTGGTGCTCACGACATCGAGCTCTTTCCGCGAGAGCGGGCCGTGCCAGAGCCGGTGGTATCCCCAGGTAAAGAGAAACTCCTTGGGATCCATGATTGCCGCGTGTGCCTGGCGGAGCCGGGCGCGATACTCCTCCTGGTTCGTGGCCGCCTGAATCGTTCGGCCGGGAAGCACCCAGTCCTCGATCGCAATGACCTCGACAGACAGGCAGAGTGCACCCAGGATCGGATGCAAATGCTGCTCGATGAGGCCGGGCATCAGAACTTTGCCCTCGAACCGATGATCGAGGACGAAGGACCGATCGGCCAGCGCCTTGCGCACCTCCTCGAGCGAGCCGACGGCCAGGATGCGCTGGTCGGCGATCGCCACAGCGGTGGCCGTCGGGTTGGCCGGCTCCATGGTGATGATTTTGGCGGCCGTGAAGACTCTGGTCGGACCCTCGGCCGCCGCAGGGGCGAAGAGGACGTTGAGATCTCCCTGGGCTTTGGCCCTGCCGGCGCAGATGCCCAGCAAGGCAAGCACAAAGGGCACCTGAAGTCTGAGACCCAAGATGGATTTCATCCCGCCACAAGCCTCGATGAGGTCCTGGAACCCAAAAATGCCCCGCAGATGGTGCATTTTCCAAAAGGCCAAGGGTAACGCGTCAACCCGTGGGTCGCCAGTCGACCGAGCGCCATGTTTCCGCGCTGGACCCTGCGCGAAGCTCGGATACAATGACACCCATGAACGTCATCATCGTGGTCTGCAATAGTCTGCACCTTGGGTTTCTGGGTGCCTACGGTAACGCCTGGATCGAGACGCCCAATCTGGACCGTCTGGCAGCGGAAAGCACGGTTTTCGACCATCACTTTCCCGAAAACCTCACCACGCTGCCCACGCGGAGAAGCTGGTGGACGGGCCGATATGGCTTTGCCGATGCCGATGCGGGCTGGACGCCCCTGCGCTGCGATGAGCGGATCTTGCCCGACCTGCTCTGGGACAAGGGAGTGAGAACGGCTCTCATTTCGGACGTTCCCCTGCTCCGCGAGGCCGGGCTGGGCTACGGCCGCGGTTTTGACGACGTGATCTGGGTCCGCGGCGCGGGTTATGATCCGCTGGTGCCCGCCGGCGATCCGCGGGCGGGAATCATCCGACTGGGTGACGAGCCCGGCCTCCGCCTCCCCGAAGACGATGACCCCAACCAGGAGATCTGGAAGAAACGCTGGGAACAGTTCCTCAGAAACCGCGCGGTGCTGCGGACCGACAACCAGGAAAACACGACCGTCGCGCGGACAGTGCAAAGCGCGATCGAGTGGCTCGATCGCCGCGGGCGCGAGTCCGACCCCTTCCTGCTCTGGCTCGATCTCTTCAGCCCGCACGGGCCGTGGGATCCGCCTCAGCCGTACCGCGACCAGTACGCGACCGTCGAGCCGGATGAGTTCGAGGCCGGCGAGGAGGGGGACTTAGTCGACGAGGGGTCGGACGCCGACGAGGAGATCGATATCGAGGAAGTCCCGGTACTCATCGACGTACCCGCCGGCGCCGTGGGCGATGTCCTCAGCGAGGCCGAGCTTTTTCGCCTGCGGCGCACCTACGCCGGCACCGTCACGCTGGTGGACTACTGGCTTGGTAAGCTTTTCGACGCCCTCCGGCGAATGGGCCGAATGGACGACACCTTGCTGATCTTCACCAGCGACCAGGGCGAGCCTCTGGGCGAACATGGATATGTTCGCAGGTTCCGGCCCTGGCTTTACGAAGAGCTCATTCACACGCCGCTCTACGTTCGCCTGCCGGGAGGAAGGCTTGGCGGCGGCCGGCACCAGGCGATCGTGCAGACGGTCGACCTGCTGCCGACTGTCCTGGCGGCCCTGGACGTGCGGCCTGGCGACGATGCTTCCCTCCAGGGTCACAACCTGCTCCCCCTGATCCGGGGCGAGCAGTCCAAGGTGCGCGACTTCGCCTGCCTGGGCATGGACGTCGAGGAATTCGCGATCCGGACCCACCACTGGCACCTGATCGTGCCGGTCGTCTTCGATCCCGACGAGCCGCGATCCAGCGAGCTCTATCGCAAGCCGGAAGATCGCTGGGATCAGCACAACGTCATCGAACAGCATCCCGAGGTGGCCGATGGCCTGGAGCTAGCGCTGCGGCGCTTTGTCGAGGCCCTCGGTCGCGATGCGATTGAGGATCTCGCTCCCCTCCGTGAGATCGCCCGGTTCGGTGCCCCCTGAGCTCGACAAAAACGGCATTTGTACCGGCGCAAAGCTCGCCTGGGGTGAAGGCGCGACGGCCGGGATTCTTCCACCCGCTGCCGAGCACGCCGCGTGAATCTGGATCCAGGGACCGTGACAGGAACACTGGCACTGACCCTGGCAGCCGCCATCGTTACACCGGCTTCGCGCTTTCTTGAAGAAGTCGCTCATCATGCCCCAGTAGAACCAAGACTTGCTGCTTAACCGAGGCATGCACCTGTTGCACGGCGATGCGACGGCTGAAACGGGGCTCTGAGATTGCGGAGCCAAAAGTACGCAACTAGGTGAGGGCAGGCAACCCTGCTCGCCGCGGGGCAAGCAGCGATTGTAAGTCGTCGGGAACATGACCGACGGAAGCTGCGATGACGCGAGCGGTTCAGGCGGTTCAGGGTGATACAACGACCTGAACCATGCCAGCAGCGACCATCGCTGCCTGGACGCTGGCGCTGGCTTCGCCGTCCGCCGCACAACCGTTTTCCGACAAGGTGCGGACCGGCCCGAGGCGATACCACTTCGACCCGAGGCGGTACTGCTCTGACCCGACGCGCCAACGCTCTGCGACCCGGCCGTTGTCTGCGCCTTCCCCGAGGAGGCCGGGACCGGAGCAAGTGCAGGAGCCGTGCCAGCGGCCGATTGCTGGTTCGCCGCCACTGGGCTCGGCGGCTGCACCGCGGGGCGTGCGGGACTGATTCCCGAGTGGGGGGTGGGAACGGGAACCGGCTCTCCTCCTGGCTCCGCTGTGGGAGCGGGCTCGGCTCGGGATGACGGTGGTTGCGTGGCTGGCTTCGGTGTCGGGGCCGGGGCTGGAGTCGGGGTTGAGGCTGGAGCCTGATTCGGAGCAGGGGCCGGAGTTGGGGCTGGAGCTGGAGCTGGAGCCGGGACCGGCTCGGGAGTCGGAACCGGGGCCGGCTCGGGAGTTTGTGCCGGGACCGGTGGTGGCGCAGGCTCGTCGGGCAAAGGTGGAGGTGGAGCCGTCGATGGAGAGGCTGGCGACGGCGGGGTCGGCTGTCGTGCTGGGGCCGCGTCTTCTTGCGGGTCTCCGGAGGCCATTGCAATCAAGCGGTCATCGTGCCGCGGCCGGGCGGAATCCGAAGCATCCTTTTTCCAAGAACCCTGGCCCTCCTCGGGACGGTCCGGCGCGGAGTTCACGAGCTGCTGCTGGGGCATTCCTGAGCTCGGCTCGGTCTCGGCAGTCGGTTCGGCCGGCGTGACCTGGAGGGCCACGTCTTCCTGCGCAATGGGGTGCTCGTGCAGCTTTAGCGGCACGCGGGCGGGCAATGGGCCGGCAAGGAGATCGGAAATATCACTCGGGATTGACGCAGCAGGCTGGTCACCACTCGCGGTCGGATTTGGCACTTGCCCAATTCGGTCCGATTGGCCGCTGGCCGGCTCTTGGGCGCTGGTCGTCTTGACCTGACGATCATCCCGTGCCTCGGGCCGCTTGAGCAGGGCCGACCGCGTGGCCATCGTCGGGTAGCCAAAATCGGTGGATGGCGGCTGGGTGCGACTGTCCCGCGACCCAAGCTTCGGGAAATAGCGCGACAGCCCGTTAGTACGCTCGGCGGACCAGATATCGGTCTGGGCCGCGGCAGATTCCGGGGACTGAGGTCCGGCTGCACGGGTATCAACGCCCTGTGTACGACTGGCCGAGGTGCGCGTGGTCCGGGACCAGTAGCGCGCAGCGAGCCACTCACTCGATGACCCCGGTCTCGAGCTGTCGGACCGCTGCGAGAGCCCTGGCTTCGAGCCCCCGAGCTCCGCGCAACCCGGGACGCCCAACAACAAGAGCAAAACAACCTCGAGTCGATGTCGCGGTCTCATGGCGACTCCTTTCGCCCGCGTTCTCTCGATGGGTCCGCACTTCGCAATGAATCCAAACCGGACCCAACAGTTCCTTGCTACTATCCATCGGTCCTGTGCCGGACGTTATCCGTCCTTTTCGACTGGCCGAAGCACGACCGAGCGGACAGAATTCCTACACTCCGCAGATTCGACTCAGTCGTCGACCGATTCACGATGCAAACATGGACGATCGTCTCATCGTATACTTCAGAAGGAGTGCGGGCTGGAACAACCTGCGTACTTGACCCAGGTACCCGTTCGAGGAGACTCTTTCATGATCGGCGAGGACGCAGCGAAACGTTTCATGACCGCTCCGTGGCTGGCGGAAGTTGACCGCCAGGCCAAGCTGGCATTGCTTGATGCCCTGGTTGAGGAGCGAGCCAGGCCGAACTCCGTGCTCTTGGAGCAGGGGCAGCCGAACGATCACCTGACCTTCCTCATCGACGGCACCGTAGACCTGGAGAGAACCTTTGGCAACGGACGAAAGGAGCACGTGACCACGCTCACGGCCCCGGCCGTCTTTGGCACGACCTCGTTCTTTCAGCCCAAGCCGCCGATGGTGACTGCTCGCGCCCGCACTGAGGTCTGGATGCTCACTTTGTATCATCCCGCGCATGATCAGTTGCGGAAGGAGAACCCACGGGCAGCTGAGGTTCTGGCCCTTGCCGTCGTTCGAACGCTCTCGGAACGGTTCGACCTGATCGACAAGGCATTCTCGGATTACATCGCCCAGCACCCGGACGTGCCGGCCAACACCGTCAGCGAATGGTCCCGATTCCGGGCGCGTTTGTTTGAAGAACAAAAGATGTAGGAAGAATGAGCGCAGCTGGAAGAGTGCGGTTGAAGTGACGAGAAGGCTTGCTCGGTTGGTGAGGGCTTTCGCCTGCAGCGTCAACGAGGTCAGGTTGACGACTTGAGAACCGGCACACACAATAAAATGGCTGGAGTGTGCAAAGGCCAGCGGGGCGCTCTCCGTTTCCGATGCAGGCCGTCACAGTGCCGGCCTCGAGCCACGGGTGAGCGCTCGTCATGGCGTCAGGGATGTACTCCTTTCCGAGTGCTCTACCGACCATGAACACCTCCCCTCCGTCGGCGTGCCCGGGCAACTGGCGTCCCGAGTTCGACCGTCTCCTCGAGACAACCCGGGGATTCGAGACCCACGGTCAGCTCGTGGATGTCCGCGAATCACTGCGGTACGTGCTGGGGCCAAACCGCCCGCTGGTTATGCTCTGCCCTCACGCCGATGACGGTGCGATCACCGCGGCCTGCCTGATTCACGAATATGCAATCCGCCGCGGATTTCCGGTCATCGAGGTGCTCGTCTTCGCGGGCGAGCGGAACGTCGCGGCGCCCTGGCTCAACGACCAGAAAAAAATCTCGATGCGTGAGGCCGAGTTCCGGTTGGAATGCAACGTGCTGGGTGCCGAGGCGGTCTGCTGGGACCTCGAGGGATATCGGATGCCCGGCTACAGTCCCTCCCGAGCGGACGTTCAAAAGGTGGTCGACTGGTTCATCGAGCGCAAGCCGGGAGCGCTGATTGTTCCTCCAGCCAACGATGCGCACGCCGCCCACCGAGTGACCCGGGTGCTGGGTGCCATCGGACTTCTGGCCGCCGGACTGAACGACACTCTCGTGCTGACTGGCTGGACACCGTGGGGTCCGCTGGCCTACCCCAACGCTTACTTCACTTACGACGGCGAGGCCGAACGCACCAAGGAGTGGGCTATCCACTGTCACGCGTCACAGGTGTTGCTCACGGATTACACTCAGTATTGCTCGCATCTGGGCCGGGCCTACGCCGCACTCGCCAGGGAATGGGCCGAGGGCCACAGCTTGGCCGGGCGGGCGCATCGCACCGAAGATCGGTTCGTGGGGGTTGAGCTCTTCCAGCTTGAGGCATTCGATCCCCGGCGATGTCGGAACTTCCCCAGCGATCCCCTTCAAATGGCGCTGGGGTACTTAAGCGGACAGCTTGCCGCCGAGACCACTTCCACTTCCAAAGACTCCCGCACAGCCGCACAGCATGAGGGTCCCCAACCGGCCGCCGCGGCTGCCGGAAGCTGAATTCGGCAATTTCTTGAGAGCGTCCGGCCGCTCCCGAAATAAGTCGCGCGATGCCCCTACCCTGGGAGCGCTCTTCTTGATACCCGGCGCCGTTCGAAGCTTCGAGTCCGCGGGAATGTCGGTTCTGGTCTTCGAGGATCAAGCTACGGCCAGCCGGGCCGCCGCTTCGCACATTCAAAGAACGATCCACAGCGCGGTCGCCAACCGCCATCGAGCCGTTCTGGGACTGGCAACCGGCGCGACGCCCCGGAGGGTTTATGCCCACTTAGTCGAGCTGCATCGTGCCGGCCAGCTCTCATTCCGTGAAGTCATCACGTACAATCTTGACGAGTACTACCCAATTCAGCCGCTGGACCCGAGAAGTTATCGGGCGTACATGCACGATCTCCTCTTCAGTCACGTGAATATTCCGCCCCATCAAGCCCACGTGCTGGATGGGACCGTGCCGGAGAAATTCGCGGATCAACACTGTGCCCAGTTCGAGCGCTGGATCGCCGAGGACGGGGGACTGGACCTCCAGCTTTTGGGCATCGGCCGCAACGGTCACATCGGCTTCAACGAACCGGGCGATCTGCCGCTGGCCCAGGCACTGGCGCTGCCGACCCGCTTCGTCGAGCTCGACACGATCACGCGGCGGGACGCGGCTCGTGATTTTGGCGGCGAGGACCGGGTCATCTCCGGGGCACTCACGCTGGGCATAGCGTCGATCCTCGCCGCGCGATCGATCCTGATCTTGGCCACCGGAGCCCGCAAAGCCGAGGCAGTCGCCCGAGCGCTCGGTGGGCCTATGACGTACCGGCTCCCCGCTTCGCTCCTGCAATCCGCGGCCTCGCGCGTCATCTGGATGCTCGACCTCCCGGCCGCCGCCGGTCTACCCTGATGATCATCCATACCACCAAAAACATAGGCAATCAACTATGTTCATATGCCGAAGATCCAGGTCCGCTCTGAAACTTGTCAGCCACTGGGTCCAGGAGACTTATTGCGCAGTCGGCCAGCAGATCGGCGAGCAGCTCGAGGCCCTCTCTGACGGACTCGCCGCGCAGCGTTACCGGTGCGAGATTCGCTCCCAACGTTCTCGATCGGCCGCCATCTCGCCGCTGCCGGAAATCCAGCTTTCGGATTATCGCCTCATCAACGGGCACAAGAACACGCGATGAAGCTCTGGCGATGTTGAGTATCATGGGAGCTCACGCGGGATCGGCTTATTCCGCAGTGATCACGGCCCGGGAGTGACCGCATGCTGACTTACAAAGCCATGTACAGGTTTCTTGAAAATGGCGTCCATGCCGAAGTCCTTGATTTTCCCGGTGTGATCACGTCTGGATCGAACCAGGAAGAAGCACGTCGATTGCTGGCAAGCGCTCTTGTCGATATGGCGGAAACGCAACTGCTGCTCGGTGAGCCGTTGCCCCGTCCTGATCCCAGCCTTACGGACCCCGACGCCGACCTGGAGGAGCCGATTCACCTGCTGCTCTCCGCGACGACTCGGGTCGAGTTCGTTCCGCAGCGAAACACCTCATGATACGCCGAGATCTACCTGACTTGAATCCGATCTGCGAGGATAATACTGGGTGGTGAAATGGAGGGGAAGAGCGGCCATGATCGATACCAATTTGCGGAACGCACTTCACAGAACGACCGAAGTCCAGACCGGACATCGAATCGAGATCCTCGTGCCAGAGCTGCCCGAGGGTCAACAGGTTGATGTTATACTTGTTCCGCGATCGCCGGAGTCGCCGCCTTTGCCTTCGCTTTTGGAGTTCCTCGATCGCCTGCCGCCTGGCCCGCGTTCCGCACGGAGCTGGGATGATCTTGAGCGTCAGTTCCAGGAGCAACGCGACGCATGGGATCATTGATACTGCCCTCCGACGGACTAGTATACGTTGACGCGCAGATCTTTATTTACACCGTCGAAAAGCACCCGGTCTATTTCTCCGTGCTCAGTACACTTTGGGCGGCCGTCGCCTCCGGGGCAGTCGAAGTAGCGAGCAGTGAGTTAACTCTGATGGAAACGCTCGTCGGCGCGTACAGGCAGGGCGATGACACCCTGAAGGCCGATTACGAGCTGTTTTTCGCGTATCCAGGGATTCATCTCATTCCGATCACACCATCAATCCTGAGGGCTGCGGCTCGGCTACGTGGGTCGACCGCCCCCCTCCGAACTCCCGACGCCTTGCACGCGGCGACGGCGGAAGCTGCTCGAGCCTCTGCCCTGCTTACCAACGACAAAGGCTTCCGGCGGATCGTGGGGTTACCGCTGACGATACTCGACGATGTTCTCGGCAAGTCACTGCCAGAGTAGTCACCCCGCGAAAAAGGGCGGTCTCACGCTCCCGCCCCCGGCCGGCCGACGACTTCGCGCTCGTGCCCACGCTCTTTGCGGGTCTGGATCGCGTTGACGGCGTTGATGTACGCCATGGCGGAAGCCTCGATGATATCGGTCGATGCCGCGCGGCCGCGGAAGCTGCGGTCGCCACTCTCGACCTCCAGCTCCAGTGTCACCTCACCTTGCGCGTCTTTTCCTTGCGTCACGCTCCGCACCACGAACTCGTGGAGGTTGGCGTGCACGCCGGTGACGCGCTCGACGGCCTTGAAGATCGCGTCGACCGGGCCATCGCCGATCGCGGCATCCTTGACGACCTCGCCATCGGGGCGGCGAATCGCGATCGTGGCCGTCGGCAACACGCTCGTCCCGGCCGTGGTGTGCAGGCTGATAAGCTGCCAAGGCGCGGGGATGTCTTCCAGATGCTTCTCGACGAGGATCGCCAGATCCTGGTCATAAACCTCTTTTTTCTTGTCGGCCAGGGCCTTGAAGTCGGCAAAGAGGGTCTCGATCTGCTCCTCGGAGAGCGAATAGCCCATCTCGACGACGCGATCCCGCAGCGCGTGACGGCCAGAATGTTTGCCCAGCACCAGATCGGTGCGCGGTACGCCGACGTCCTCGGGCCGCATGATCTCGTAGGTCGACCGCTCCTTGAGCATCCCGTCCTGGTGGATTCCCGCCTCGTGGGCAAAGGCGTTCCGGCCGACGATCGCCTTGTTGCGCTGGACGGTGATTCCGGTGATCGTCGAGACCATCCGGCTGACCGGATAGAGCCGCTCGGTCTTGATGCCGGTGTCCAGGCCGTAGTAATCATGTCGCGTCTTGATCGCCATGACGATCTCTTCGAGCGCCGCGTTACCGGCACGCTCGCCGATGCCGTTGATTGTGCACTCGACCTGCCGCGCACCGGCCTCGACGCCCGCCAAGCTATTCGCCACCGCCATGCCCAGATCATCATGACAGTGCGTGCTGATGACCGCCTGGCCGATGTTCCGCACCCGCTCTTTGAGCGTGCGAATGACGCTGGCATACTGCGTGGGCGTGGCGTAGCCAACCGTGTCGGGAATGTTGACCGTCGTCGCGCCGGCCTCGATGGCCGCCTCGACCACTTCACACAAGAAGTCCAGCTCGGTCCGCGCTGCGTCTTCCGGAGAAAACTCGATGTCCGGGCAATAGCTCTTGGCCCGTTTTACGCTGTCTACGGCCCGCTCGATGATCTGCTTGGGGGTCATCCGCAGCTTGTGCTCGCGGTGGATGGCCGAGGTCGCAAGGAAGACGTGAATTCGTGATCTCTGGGCATGCTTGATGGCCTCCCAGGCGCGGTCGATGTCCTTGTCGTTGCACCGGGCCAGTCCGCAGACGACCGAGCCTGTGACCTCCGCCGCGATCGCCCGGACCGCCTCGAAATCACCGACCGAGGCGATCGGAAACCCCGCCTCGATGACATCAACACCGAGCCCGGCAAGCGCCCGCGCGACCTCGAGCTTCTCCGTCAAGTTCATGCTGGCGCCGGGCGATTGCTCGCCGTCACGGAGCGTTGTATCGAAGATGCGAACGCGGCTCGAAGCGGCGGCGGGATCGGAGGACTCCGGCGCGGGCTTGGTGCTCATGGCTGGACTCTTTCCTCGATTTTGAGTTGATCTGGCTTACCGCTCTGTGGCATAGGGATGGCTTGACCCCCTTCTCCTTTGGGGAGAAGGTGGCCGAAGGCCGGATGAGGGGGCTAGAGTCAACCGCGAGCATCGGAGACCCCTCATCCGCCCCTGCGGGGCACCTTCTCCCAGTGGGAGAAGGCACGACCGCGACAGCTTTCCTCGACAATCGCGTACAGAGCGCGGGCAAGCCGCGCTATTCTCACGAAATTCAATCCGGGTGAGTTTCACCCTCCCCGGGAAACAAAAAAGCCCCGAGATCCACCGTTCGAGGCGGGTCTCGGGGCTTCTCGCTGTCTGCTTTGAGGCGCGGACCTGGCGAACCCTAAGACACCCCCTTCGACCGGCCGGTAAGGCCGAGGGAAAGAATCGGTCGAAGGATAGCCAGCGCAAGACGCATCGGCAGTCTCCGGGTCCGGAAGCCTCGAACTCAAGCAATCATACGGTCCCGGGCAATTCCCGGTCAATGGGCAAAATCGAGGGAGAAGCCCCCCAGCTCCGCGTGGTCATCCCTGGCCCTTGCCAGATTCCACGCAATAACTCTCCCAGCGGGACTCGATCAGGAGGCCCCGACACGGGAAGCCTGCCCGCGCTACCTGTCGCCTTAAATGCCGTCAGTGAAGCATGAAAATGTCGTACCGGGCAGTGGGCCGATAGGATATCATCATGTTGCGGGGCGATCCGACCCACCCCACCCGGGCTTTGCTCGGTGGCACATAGCCTGAGTCCGTTCGCCGTTGGACTGCCAGGAGGGAGACAATGCCACATAAGCCCGAAGAGGTGGAACAACCGGATCAGAGCGTTGGCGATCTCCTGAAGGAGTCACCCGCAATCAAACGGATTCTCTACGATCGGCTCGATCGCACCACGGGTTGGTTCGAAATGGAAGCGGCAATTCACCTCGGTCAGGGGCTCAAGAGAAGCCACGGCTACACTCTCCCGTTCGGCCAAGGAATGATCCGAGCCTTCGACGGCGACACAGGCGAGCCTGTCTGGATTCGATACACTTGGAATCATCTTGGAACTGGAAGGGTACAGGGGGGACGGCTTGGTTATTGGCAGGTCACCTTGGATGATGCCGGAAAGTGGTTTGCCGATAATGACGAAAACCCTCATGAGCTCTGGTTTGAAGACCGGAGAGGCTGTAAGCCGCTCATAGCCGGCTCATCGGATTCGACTGGCACCGCGCCGGTAAGCCCGCTTGTAGGATCGTCCATGCCTCAACACCAATCGTCGGGCACACCCGCCAGAGACCAGGTCTTCATCAGCTACAGCCGCAAAGACAATCAATTTCTCCAGGAACTACAAACGCATCTCAAGCCCTATATGTGGACGGGTGCGATCACGGCCTGGACTGACCAGCAAATTGCTCCGGGATCCAAGTGGTTCGACGAGATCAAGGCTGCATTGGCCAAAACGTCGGCGGCGGTGCTGCTCGTCAGCCCGGATTTTCTTGCTTCCGACTTCATCCACGAGCACGAGCTCGACCTTTTTCTGAGAGAAGCCAAGGCCGGCGGCGTGAAGATTCTCTGGGTGTTGATCCGGGACTGCTCGTACGAGGAGACACCGCTCAAGGACTACCAAGCCGCGGTCTATGCGCTGGACAAAGCCTTCGCATTGATGACAGAGGCGGAGCGGGCCACAGCCTGGAAAAAGGTCTGCCAGCAGATCAAAAAAGCCGTAGCCGAGCAGGCTGCAAAGAACCTAATCGGCTCACCGGACGCAGCCGGCACGGCGCCGGTGAGCCAGGGAGAGACAGTGCCCGCGGATCTGAAACTAGGAGCCCCGTCCGCTTCAACCGCCGCTTTACGCCTGGCCATCGCTTGGACCGGGAAAGCCAAGGCAATTGGGTGCAGCGTTTGGGTGGCTCTCGCGCTGATCGCAGTGGTCACCCCTGCCTACGTCGCGTGGTCTCGTAGGACCGAGCCGCCGGCCCCAAGCCCCGTGGA
Organism: Isosphaeraceae bacterium; assembly: GCA_052146555.1. Lineage (GTDB taxonomy): Bacteria > Planctomycetota > Planctomycetia > Isosphaerales > Isosphaeraceae > Aquisphaera. Next base: position 958 of record JBKQMU010000033.1, on the reverse strand, counting down.
GATTCGGGCCCACGTCGACTTGTCTCCTGGGACCGTGCCGCCGGCGCCAAGCTCCGCGGCCGTGCTGAGCGGCTACGTCACCGACGCTGAGACCCGCGTGCCGCTGGCCGACGTCAACTTGACGATTCAGGACTGGGACACCCGCAACGGCGGCTCGGCCATGACCACCACCAACGCCGCCGGCCGTTTCCGGTTTGAGAACCTCCGCGCGTCCGACGATCCGACGCGGCAGGTACGTCTCATCGCGACGAAGCCCGGCTACGACACCAGCACGACTGACCCGCCCCTGGGCGCGACCGACCATCCGATCAAGCTGAAACCTCTCATCCCGCCGGAGAACCGACCATGACACGCGCGCTATGGCTCGCGCTAACGCTGCTCGGGCTGATTCCTGTTCCCGCTGCCGGCCAGACCGCAGGGCTGGAATTGCACGGGGTGGCGTTCTCCGTCGAGGACGGCCAGGCCGACCGGAAATACCTCCCAAACGTGCTCATTACCGTGGTCAGGCACGGTTCCGGTGTGACCAACGACCAAGGGGAATTCCGCATCAGGCTGCGCGCCGGCGTGCTGCCTGGCCAGGACGTGACGCTCCAGAAAGATCGGAAGGATTACTACATCCTCTTTCCGGTGCTGAGCAACCTGCGCGTGCCGGCGGACCCCGCGAAGCAGGAGGTCGAGGTCTGGATGGCGCCCAAGGGCTCGAAGGTGCAACTTGGGGCGAACTTCATCGAGCAGTTCATTACCTTTACGGCCGACGACTCGGCCAGGAAGCCGAAGGACCCGAAGGGTCGTGCGCCTGACCCGTCGTCGTACATGAACGAGCTGGCGCGGCAGTCCGGACGGCCGGCGGAGGAGATCCTGGGCCAGATCAGCCGGTGGGCGGCGGAGGCGAAGGAGAGCGACGACCCGCGGAAGCTTGGCCTGGCGGCGTTCGCGGAGAAGAAGTTCCGCCTGGCCG
>JBKQMU010000032.1:0-2943 GCA_052146555.1 Isosphaeraceae bacterium | reverse complement strand
TCCTCACGAACAGCGAGGACGGGATGGCGCTCGCCGAGCCCCTCACAAAAATTATCTTGCCGGGCGAGCATCAGGTTTTCAAATTTCGTCTGCTGAGGGAAGGAGTGATGGCGTCTTTTTGCGGCGTGGTGCGCGTCTGCCCGTAGCAGAGCCCCAAAATTCTGCCCTAGGATCGCGACCGCCGATCCGGACACAATCATCGCCGCCGTCATGCGAGGGCACCAAGTGTAAGATTCGAATCCACGCTAGGGGTAAAGTGAAGCTGGCGTGCAAAAAGCCGAGTGACAGCCCGTCCTTCACGAAGTAAGCAACGGGCCATGAAAACATCCATTGAACACGTCCGAGCGAAAATTACAGAGCTGGAGGCGAGGATCGCCGATCTTCGCATTGCCGAGCGCGAACTCGAGGCGCTCGACGCCGCGCCGGTCCTGAGGGGGAAATTAAAGGCAAAGGCGAAACGGAAGTCAGCGACACACAACGCGTCGGAGGCGCGACAGACCGTTGGCGCCGCCATCACTGAGATCTTGAACTGGACCGGCGCTCTTCCGCTCGCCGAACTCGCCGAACAGTTGAGGGCGGCGGAGAGGGAGGTGAGCAGCGGGACCCTTTCCAATACGCTTCAGACGATGAAAAAGCGCGGCACTGTCAAGAGTGGCGGCGGCAAATGGATGCTGCCGAAGACACGCGCGAAGAGCGCCAGCACCTGACGGTGTTGTCGCATTATGGAATGTTGGTACGCTAGGTATTTGAAAATACTATATGACTTAGATTCGCATAAGTTATCTTATGGAACCTACCGGAGAATCACGCGCATATTTCCGGAGCGATCAGCGCCATGCTCGGGAAATAGGTGCGATAGCGTCCGCCGTCGCGCGTCAACAGCGGCAGCCCGCTTACCGCGGCGTGGGCGCCGATAAAAAAATCCGGAAGGACTCCGGTTCGTGCCCCGCCAGATTTGCGGTACTGCACGAAGACCTTGCCGGCGAGGAAAAGCGCGTCCCGCGGCGTCCGCGCGACCTCGATCGCCGCATCGTCGAGCATCGCTTCCAAATCCTCGATCCGGGTGTAGCGGACCGACAGTTCAGCGTAGACCACGTCGTTGATGCAGAGCGGCCCCTTGAGCGCTGCTTCCTCCAGTTGTGCGATCGACCACCCCGACCAATCCGGATCGTTCGTCACCAAGTCGAGGAGCACATTCGTATCGACAAGGGTCACGTCAGACCTCGCCGCGCGTCATCGCCAGGATGGCATCGGTGCTGAGCCCCTTGCCTGCGTGCCCGCGCAGACGCGCGAAACGGCTCGGGCGCGGCTTACCTCCAAGCTTGACGAGGACAACGCGGCCATCCGGTGCCCGCTGAAAATCGACCAGGTTCCCGGGCTTGATGCCAAGCAGATCCCGCACGGGTTTCGGGATCGTGACCTGCCCCTTAGCTGTGACCGTCGCCGCCATCTCATAGGCCTGTAATGCGAAGTTTCAATCAAGTATTACTTTAGCATGCAGAAGGACGGACGTCACCTAAAATGAACCGAAATTCACTGCCTCCCTCGCCCCACCAGAGGGCGCCGATCGACTGTGGTGATTTGATCGTGACCTGAGGTACCTCGCTCGCGGCCCCTCAGAGGAGGGAATTTTGGTGGATAAGCGGAGGCGATCCCTCTTGGTGATGGCGGGTCCCATGCTAGATTTGTAAATCCTTTCGTTTTGAGGAGGGTCGAAAATGACTACAAAGCGCGCAAAAGCCGCCGGGGCACCTGACCCCTTGCACCATGTCAGGCGCATGCTGGAGTTGATCGCCGCGTTTGGCGTCGAAGCCATGACCTTCACCGCCAAACCAAAGGTAGAGGACACCGCTCATCAATGGCTCGCGCGGGCAAACGTCGATCCCGACGATCCTCACAGTGCCGATACTGTCGCGCAAGCCCTGATGCTGGCTTTCGAACTCGCGATGTTTGCACCCTCACTAAGCGGCAGTACGGCGGTTGACCGGCTGGTCCGGCAGCGCAAACCGTGTAACGGAGAGGAACGGACCGCGTTGGAGGCTCTGCAACAAGCGAGCTTCCGGCTGTTGCGCATCCGCTCTATCGATCGCGATGGCGTTTTGCTGGTCGAGGACTTGGCGACGGGAAAAACATTGTCGATTCTCGATCGCGACATCCCGGTCGCAGCCACGGGGATTGCCTTGGCCGCACGGCTCTGCCCGCTTCCAGGCGGAATTTTCGGGACCGTGGGTCCACTAACCCCACTTGACGATGCAGCTCTCGATGTCGCGATGGCATTTGTGCGGCCTGGCAAAGGGTTGGCCAATCCGCAGCGCTGCGCTGCCGCTGTCTATCGGCATATTGTGCGGCACGGCGCGCCGCAAATCCTTGGACTGAACTCTTTCCCCGAAACGAAGGACGACCCGTTCCTCTTCGAATCCGAAGACACCGAACTCGATTCGCTTGCCCATGCGTGGGCCAAGCTTTCGAGCGAGGCAGAGCCCCCCTCCGCCAGTATGAACGCAGCGAGGAGTCTCACTTCCGCGGACTGTCTTATCGACGCCCTCGTCTCTTCGATCGCGGCGCGGCGGGGCGGGATCAGCCGGCTTGCCAATGCCTATTCGCGCTTGGCATCGATTCAAATGGAGACCATGCAGCGGCGCGCCGCCGTTGGGTTCGGCGCGGACGCGGCACCCCTCGATCGCGTGTCCGCTGCCATCGAGCGTGGCATCGCCGGAAAAAGACTCTCCATCGAGGTGCGCGCCCTGTTCGACCATCTGAGACGCCTGCTTCTAGTTACGACCGGCGCTGGCGGTAAAAGTCGCGACGAGGATCTAGCCCGGGTCGTGCAACGCATTCAGGCGCTACGCGCAAAGACGGTCGATCAAGGCTGCACGGAACAAGAAGCTCTGGCTTCGGCAAACAAGGTGGCGGAACTGCTCGATCGCTATGGATTGTCGCTCA
>JBKQMU010000031.1:0-2612 GCA_052146555.1 Isosphaeraceae bacterium | reverse complement strand
TGCCCCAAATGCCATGGAAGCCAGGCCCGGCAGTGGCTCCAAGAGCGTCAAGCCGAGCTGTTGCCGTGCGACTATTTTCACGCCGTCGTGACCGTGCCCTCGGAGTTGCGCGCGGTGTTCCGTCGCAACCAGAAGTTGCTATACGGCCTGCTGATGCAAGTCTCGGCCGCGGCGGTCAAGGACCTTTGTGCCCAGAAACGGCACCTCGGGGCCCTGCCTGGCATGCTGTCCGTGCTCCACACCTGGAACGGCCAGTTGGGCTATCACCCCCATGTCCACCTACTAATCACCGGCGGTGGGATCACTGCCGATGGCCAGCACTGGGAGCCGGCTCGGGGAGAGTTCCTCGTGCCGGTGGCCGTCCTTTCCCGCACGATCGCCGCCCAGTTTCGCGCGGCCTTGAAGACCAAGGCGCCCGCCGTTTTCGCGGGCATCCCGGCGACCGTTTGGCAACGGCAGTGGGTCTCCTTCTGCAAGCACTACGGCCACGGCAACGACGCCGTGCTGACGTATCTGTCGCGGTATGTCTTTCGCACCGCGATCAGCAATGCACGGGTTCTGGGCATGGATCAAACCCATGTGACCTTCCGCTGGAAGGCCCGCCGCGCCGCCGCGTGGCGTAGCGAGCGGCTGCCGGGCGTTGAGTTCCTCCGGCGCTTCCTCCAGCACGTCCTGCCCCGAGGCTTTCACAAGGTCCGATACTACGGGCTGTGGCACCTCTCGAAGCGAGATGAGTCCAATTGTGCCTGGGTGCTCTTGATCCTGGCGACGCCGACTGACACAGCCCAACCGCCCAAGATGTCAGGTCTCTCAGAAGCGTTGACCCAGTTGACGGAACTGACCGATCAAGCTCTCCACGAGGCGGTGGATCACGACGCAGCCCTGCCGCGATGTCCCTACTGCGGCAGTTACGGGACGCGGTTCATCGGCAAGTCTCCTCGTTTCGGCGTGCCGTAAACCCGACGGGCAGGTAACCTGAAACGCCAATTGCGACACCCTTGTGCCGCATTCTCCAACCAGAGAGGGCGCGGCTTCTCAAATACTGCGCGCATCGGGAGCGATTTCTCACTTACACCACCGGCCCATTCCCATCACCGGCCCTCACCCCTCCCACCATCACCAGTCGCACCCCGCTGCTCCCCCCATCCCGCGGCGAAACGCTTCGTCCAAGAGTCTTTTCGCATCGGCTTCGCGATGCGAAAAGCCTTATCTATTTCGCGATGCGAAAAGCCTTATCTATTCTTCGTCCAAGAGTCTTTTCGCATCGGCTTCGCGATGCGAAAAGCCTTATCTATTTACTGTAGAAGACCAGCATAAGATGGATTGCTGGGCGGTTACAGTCGAGAGTGGATGCGCAATCACCCAGCGGGGTACGCCTCACATCGATCTGAACTCAGCCAGAGATGCCGAACGTAGCTTCGGGAACTTGCGAGAGTTGAGAGCAACTCCGGGCTGCTGCCTTACGTCGGGAGTGAGTTAGGGGGCCTCGGGACTATCACGATCTTAAGCGAAGGGAACAACAATGCTGAGCAAACACAAGGTTAGTACGCTGATGTCTGGCTTATTGGCAGTCAAACGAGGGTTCTGGCGGCCTTCCTGCTCATCGGGCTCGCAGCTATCGCCATCGGGCTCGCGGTTAGCGCGTATGCCCAGCAGGATGTGGCCGAGGGTTCGTCGGTAGTCGTCGGTCTCAATGTCCCGCTACGGTCCCATCCTGGCGTGCCTGAGATCGCGGTGGGCGCCGGGATCAGCGCCTTCGTGCTGGCCGGTGGCGGCCTGCTGTTGCTGGCCGGCCGTCTCTGCGGGAAGAAGAAGTCGAAGTCCTGATCTCCGGCTCTGCGGCCGTCGGTTATGTATCGAGCGGGAGTGGGTCAGGTCTCAAGACAGGGCGAAGATTGGCATCGCCACAGGTGGGGAGATCGTCCATTGCATTGTCTCCCCTCCGATGATCGAGCCATTCGCGCGGGGACCCGGCTGATCTGTGGCCGCTGGGCCGGACTGCTTGCGCTGCTGGTGCTTGAGGTCGTCGCTCTGACAATCCGATTCGATACGAAGGCGCTCGAGGGGGGACCGCTCTGGCTCGAAGGATTCATCGGTCTGCTGCCGGTTGGTTTCGATGTCGTGGCCGTTGGGGCCGCAGTCGTGCTGCTGGGGCACTGGCCCCAGCTTCAGGGAGCGTTGCAGAGCCTTCCCAATCGGTTGCAGAATCACCCATGGTCCAGGTATCTCTTCGTTCATCTCGCCGGTCTGGCTGGTCTCGTCCTGTTATCCGGACTGTTGATGGAAGGAAGGCCCAGATCGGCGGTCTCGGTGGTGGCCCTGACTATTTGCTGGGCGCGGCTGGGCCTCCTGTCACTGCTGGCCTGGCTCAACTGCTTCTTGCCTCATCGGCAATGGCTCCCGCTTCTGCGTCGTTGGCCCTGGATTCTTCCGGCCGGAACGGCGGCGGGGCTGGGGGTGCTGGGCGCCGGCCGACTCGCACAAGTGCTCTGGAAACCCCTCGGTGTTTCGACCCTCTGGCTCGTCCGCTTTATTCTGAAGCTCTTCTCAGAGGACGTCGTTTACCAGCCGGCTGAGTGGGTCATTGGAACGAGAGCATTCGACGTTGAGAT
>JBKQMU010000030.1:0-11039 GCA_052146555.1 Isosphaeraceae bacterium | reverse complement strand
CAGCGTTCGACATGAGCATCGACAAGCCAGATGCGGTGCGGCCCGCGCCGCCACCCTGCGCCCCGCCGGTCATATACCGCGGAATCGCCGACACATCATCGGCCATCAGGTTCAAATTTGCAATCAGGCCTTGGATCTCCTGCGCGCGCGAGTCGGGCTGGTAGAACATGATCGGCTGCATACCGCTGGAGGCCATCATCGGGTCGTAGCTGACATGCCACCGTTTCCAGGGGTACATCGAGTCGTCCTCACCCGGAGCGAGCACGGCGTCGTTGATGACCACCTGCGGGCCGGAGGCGATGCCCATGTTGTTGACGAGCGCGCGGTAAGACGCGTTGGCAACGGTCTGAATGTCCTCGAGCAGGTCCGGCAGGCCGTAGCCGTACATGGTGCCGGGGATCTTCTCGAACTGCGATATGTAATACGGAGCCCGCTGGGAGGGGGTCGGATCTAGTTGCGTTTTGATGACAAACCGGTCGATCAGCCAGGCCGTGACCCGGTATTCCTGTTCAGGATCAGGGATTTGTGCCGGGTCCATGCCCCACTCTAGGAGTGTCTTTCCCGACACACTGCCATGGTACTCGGCCGTGTCGATCAGGGAGCTGGAAGTACGGGGCCAGGCTTCTCGGTTTTCGAGGAGCGCGCGCTCCACATCCACCACATCCCACCACTCACGGAAGCCACGATCATGAAAACGGTCCAAGCATTGAGAAATTGCATCGTCGTTGTACCCAGGGAGGCCTTTGCAGGCGAGGAGATCCGCACGGGTAAGGCGTAGACGTTCGACAAATTCTGCTTCATGTACGTTGTGCGCCGTAGGCGTCCAGTAAAGGTCAAAGGGCGAGACGCGGCTCCAAAACATCTTGGGGACCTGCTTGCGCTGCGGTGTCCCGTTGACCCACTTGACCTGGGAGCACATCCGCACCACCGGCCCCTTGATGGCGGCGAACGGGAAAATCGGCAGGTCGATCAAAAACTCGGCGAACGCCTCGTAGAAATTGCCGGTTGTCAGAAGCTCGTCGAGCTCCTCCGCGGCAGCCTTTGCTTCCTTGACGGCATTCTTTTTTGCCGCTTTCCGTGCCGCTTCGCGAAGCTGGTTGACCCGCTCCTCGATCTGGTCCTGCGTCGGCATGGTCGGCATCTGGGGCATACCAGGGACGCCACCGGGGGGCTGCTCGGGGGCCAGGGGGCCTGCCCACGGCTGCCCGGGGGGCGGGGCCGGCTGGCCCTGGGCGACGGGGGGCGGCGGCATCTGCTGCGGCGGCTGGGGCATCTGAGCGCCCTGCACGGCCAGCTGGAGGGCCTGAGCGGCGTGCTCGGCGTTGGCCTGGAGCTGGGGACCCTGCTGGGTACCCTGCCCGGCCTGGGCTGTCTGGGCGGCCTGCTGGGCCTCCCCTTGCTGCTGGTTGAGGCCGATCTGGGCGTTCTGGACGTTCGTCTGTTGCGCCATCTGCATCTTGGCGGCTTGCTGCTGTTGGGCAAACTGGGTCTGGATTTGCAGCATCTGGAGCTGCTGCGTGCAAGAGGCGATCTCCGCGGCGACTAGTCCTTGGATCGCCTGCTCGATATCCTCTGGTACTTCAGGTTCTGGAGTAGGCGAAATATCCCAGGGTCGTTCGGACCCGAGGTAGATATCGCGAAGTAGAGAAGTCGCGCCTCGGCACTTCCCTGGGACAATTCGGGCAAATACGTCAGAACCACCGAAGGCTTTGATGTCGCGGAGGCGGGCGGGGTCGTACTGTCCTTTGTAGGTTCGCAGCGCATCGATCAGCCTTTGGCCTATGCCCATCATGTTGCGGAAGTTCCGCATTTCGTACATACGGTAGCGGACGTGTTTGGCGATCTCGAGCACGCTCGGATCGTTCTGCCAGTCGGGGGATGCCGAGGGCTGGTTGGCCATGCTCTGTTGCGCTTCGCGAGCGGCGACTTCGTCCGGGCTTAGCATGCGCGTGAGCGCGCGACCGGGGACAGAAGGCACCTGCTGAGGTTGCCCACCCATCGGGTTGAAGTTCGGCTGGCCAGACCCGCCGCGGGGCATGGTCGACATATTACGAATCCCCGCCATACGGTTGTTGTCCAGCGAGTTCGTAAAATTGACGGGTGCGGCCATGGGTACCTTGTGGGCAATCGAGTTACCAGCTACAGTATCTTGCACGATCAAGTTAGGAAACACAATGACCGACGAGACTGGCCCCACGGCCAACACCTCGGTGACGGTGCCCGGCACGGGGACTACCATCGAGCTGGGCGACCTTAAGGCCTCTATGGCCGCGGAGCTCGCTGCCGAGCTCGACACGCCGGATAGTGTACGCAAACGCTACGGTCTTTCCAAGGAACAATGGGACTTGCTGCGCAAGAACCCGACATTCCGCGGAATGCTCAAAGACGCCTTGATGACCTGGCGCGGCTCTCTCGCCGCCGGCGCGCGCATCACCAAGAAGGCCGAGATCATGCTCGAGGATCTGCTCCCCGAGCTGTATGGCATCATCAAAAACGACGGTACGCCCAGCTCCGAGCGCATCAAGGGCATCCAGACCCTCGCGGATCTCGCCGGTCGCTCCGCCAAAACCACCGCGCCAGCCGGCCCCGCGCAGGGCGGCTTCACCCTGAACATGCAGTTCGGCGGCGATAAGAGCATCTCCATCAATGGGAAACCCAATGGACCAGAGTAACGTCACGTACAAAGTTCCGCCGACGATCGAGAAATTCATGGCGGACAACGACTCCGCGGTGCGCCTGATTCTCGGGCCCTGGGGATCCGGCAAGACCACTGGCTGCATCATGGAGCTTCTGAAGCGCGCGAGCGAGGAGTACCCAGACCACAAGGGCGTACGTAAGACGCGTTTCGTAGTCGTCCGCAACACTAGTTCGCAGCTACGGCAAACCGTGTTGGAAGACATCAAAAAGTGGCTGACTCCGATCATGACTTACAAAGTCACCGACTCGACCATCCAGATCCGCTTCAATCTTCCCGACGGCACGAAAGTCGAGAGCGACTGGCTGATGATCCCGCTTGACACGACGCAGGACATCGAGCGGCTGCTGTCGCTGAATATCACTGGTGGCTGGATCTCAGAGTTCCGGCAGGTGCCGATCCCGATCGTCGAAGCACTGTATGGCCGCTGTGGCCGCTTCCGTGCTCTCGGAGTCGAAAAAAATAAATGGCAGGGTGTGATCGCCGAGTCGAACCCGCCCGACGAGGACTCCGACTGGTATATCCGGATGGAGCTCGAGAAACCGCAGAACTGGGAAGTCTACAAGCAGCCGGGCGGCCTTGATCCGGCGGCGGAAAACATCGAGAACCTCCGAGCCAACTACTACGATGACTTGAAGATGTCGAACACGCCGGACTGGTGTGATGTCCATATAGATGCAAAATACGGCAAATCACTCTCCGGTCAAGCGGTATTTCGCACGTCGTTTCGCCCGGAGTTCCATGTGACGTACACAGGCCTTAAAGCGGCGACGGCTTACCCCCTCATGGTTGGCCAGGATTTCGGCCGCACGCCGGCGGGGCTCATCACGCAGGTTGACGTACGCGGACGTCTCCTCATCCTTGGAGAACAGACGTCGACTGACATGGGTCTTGAACAATTTCTTCAGACACTTCTGAAGCCAGGTCTCGCGCGAAAGTTTCCTGGCTTTCCGGTATTCATGGTCGCTGATCCGGCAGGACGTCAGAAATCGCAGATCAACGAGGAGTCGCCATTTGATGCTCTGAAGCGACTTGGGTTTTCGGCTTACGCAGCGCCAAGTAACGATATCGAGACGCGGCTTCGGGCCGTCGAACAGCTCTTTCTGCGCAATGTCGATGGAGGGCCAGCGATAATCATAGATGGTCTCGCCTGTCCGCTCCTTGTACGCGCGCTGAAATTTGAGTACCGCTACCGGCGCAAACAGACTGGCGACCTCGACGACAAGCCAGAAAAATCCCACCCAGCGTCGGATCTTGCGGACTGCCTTCAGTACGCAGCACTTGGCGCGACGGGCAACTATAGTGCGCGCGTCATATCGGACGGGAAGCCCAAAGCGCGTCGGACGTCGATGCCGGTCAGGGCGTGGACGTGAATTCACTCGACGTACCGCCCGCGCTCGTACGGCCCCTGGACGGTGGTGAGCAGGCGACCGAAAATCTCTGGCGGGATGCCGTTCGGGTAGCGCTGTCTGAGGTCTCGCAGTATCCAATACGATTCCAGCCGCTCCGACAGCGAGGCGATGATGCGCCGTGCAACGGGATCGTAGCTGCGGACCCGCTCTCCGAATCTGCTCGCGAACTCCGTATTCAGGCGGTGCGCAACGACGCATGCCCGCCAAACAACATCGCCGGGGAAGACACCCAGAATGATGCCACCCTCGAGCAGTACCCGATCCTGTTCAAGGTCGTTCCGTTCCAGCGGCGTCAGGATCTTCAGCTCCTCGGCGATCTTCATGTAATCGTGCCAATCTACGTAGCTTCCGTGGCAGGCTCCGAAATGTTCCACGACGTTGAGGTTCGCCATGAAACGGCACTTATGCACGAGAAATTGATAACCCGGATGTGGTTCAACCATAGCCCGCGGGAGCTGCGGATCGCACTGTTCGTACGGCCCGTGCGCTGATAGTTCCGCCGGAGTTCCGCGCGCAACAATCTTCCGGTAAGTGCAGACGCCTACGGGTCCGCTCGGAGGTGCGAGTCTAGCCAGGACCGGCAATACAGCCGCCCCAATCAGGGTTTCGTAGTTCGGCTGCGGCGGAGTCCAAATAACTGCATCGTAGAGCTGCGCCGGGAGCTGTGGCGCTTCGTGGGCGAAGGTAAATATGTTCATGCACGCACGTCCAGTTTAGGCAGGCCCTTGTCGAACCAGATGCCTAGATGGCCCAGATCATAGGCGACGTGGCGGGCCATGACGAGAGAGTGTACAAGCGGGCGTGCGACGAGTCCCGTGCAAAGCAGCACGATCTCGTTCTCGGCGGCGACGGTGGCTTTGAACAGATCCTCGTATTTGTCCCAGGCGTTCTGCGGCGGCCCCACAACCTCCGACACGGTCATCGGCGCTCCAGGCGACTCGAACAGCTGCGTGGCGGTCAGGCTGCGCTCCGAACCGCGGACCAGCGTCACGTCTTTGTCGGCCCACAATTTCGAACACTCGAGCCACCACTCGGCGGTGTGCAGCTGGATATTGGAGTCCATCCGCGTAATCGACGCATTGCCGTACTTGTGCTGGGGCAGCAGGCCGACGATGCCGGCGTTCGCCTCCATGTAGCAATGCCAGCGCTGGTTCGCGAGTTGACCAAGACCCGGTGGCGGAATAATCGCATTGAGTACTTGGCCGTGCGGCGTCGATAGTGAACAGCCGAGCTCATGCGCGAGCTTCGGGTCCCACTTCTGATACCGATCGCGCTGACCTCGCATCACCGCGAAGTCGCCGTCACCATACCTGGCCAGTCCGCGATACTTTCCGGTAAACAACGCCTGAAGTGTTTGGTGCGCGCTCATGACTTCGGGGTACGGAAGCGGGTTGTCGAGGGACATACAAGTCAAGTCCTTTCTTGAGGGTGTCGGAGGCGCGTCGCGCCATAAATAATTCGTAGCCTTTCCACGCGAGCCGTTCGCGCTTTTTGTCGTCGCGCACCAAGTCGAGTACTGCCGGAACAATCTTGCTGTACTCTGCGCCGCAAACCCCAGGTAGATAGTACGGATCTACCTTGGTATCGCTATCGAGCTGTGTCACCACAGCCTTGCATGCCGCCATGCCGATGCCGAGACGCACAACCTCGAGTAGTTTGACCTGCGGATAAAAGTGCACATTGAGCAGGAGCTTGCTGCGCCGGATAACTTCTTCGCGCTTCGCGCCGTAGCAGGACTCTGACACGAATACTCGCAGGCCGGCGAGCTCGAGCGAGTTCAGGATAGTCTTGCGGTACGGAACCAGCGAACCGATGAACGCCACGTCGTAGTCCGGCTTCAGGTAGGTGTGCACGGGCGGCGTGAAAGCCGGCACGTAGCCGAATGGAACCAGTGTCGCTCGGATGCCGAATTGCGTCATCAGCGGCTTCATGTTGGCCGGGTGGTACTCCCAGGCCGTACAGCGGAGCAACAGCTCCACATACTGCTTGGTGAACTGCCAGCCGCCAACCTGCTCGAAGTTATAGATGATCGCATCGTCGGGGATTGTCAGAATGTCGGCCGCGGCAGCGATATTGCCGCCAATGATGATTTGCTGCTCCCCGCGTTCCCGGTCGGCACGCTCCTGCGGCGTGGGCCAGCCGACGTTCGGATCTTTGCGCTCCTCGGTGAAGTAGGCCTCGTAGCCGAGCTCCCGCAAGCCATCGCGGGTCATCATCGCGCACTCGTGCAGGGACCAGGGATATTGCCCGGTGGGGCCATGAACGCGCATGACGCGAACCCAAAACCGTTTGCCCTCGTGTCGCAGGGCCTGCACCTGCCGGTGCAGAACCTCAGCCTGTGAGGTAAGCGTCGATCGCTCGTCGGAGGGTTTCGGAGATGGAGTATCCGCCACGGGCGGCGAGTTTCTTGAGCCGCTCATACTGAACCTTGGTGAGGCGGACGTGAATCCGCTGGCCTTCGATCTTAGTTGCCATGGTGTCTTGCCAAAATTGTTGCGATCGCGCCGATGGCGGATCCGCCTAAGCCTGATGCCGCGTGCATGATGCGTGTGATGCCACGCTTCTCCGCGATCTCGATCTTCAGTGTCGAGATGTCACTTTGCATTTTCTCGTCGTCCACGATGTGGCTGGCCAGGTTCGTCCCCTGGCTCTCCACTTTACCGATGAGCGTACCAACGTCCCCCTTCAACTCGAGGATCGCGTTGAGGAGAGTTTCGTTGGTTACCGGACTCATGTCAGATCTTCGAAGCGATCGCCGAAACCACTTTCGCCGCCCCGCCCGTGTAGGCGAGAGTCAGCCAGGTGACAATATGCGGCCAATTCGCCTTGAGCCAGGCGGTCTGCTTGGCCCAGAACGACACGACATTGCCCTCCAGAACGGAAACGCGCGCCTTGAGGGCGGCGATGTCTGCATCGAGCGATTGTCCAATGGTGGGTGCAGGCGCGGCGGCCGGCTTAACGGGGGCGATGATGGTCATGGCAACTCCTCAGGCGGACGTGAACACGAACCGGAAGCCGCAGGCACACATGGCGAGGCGGGCTGACCCAAACCTTGCTGTGGTCCGGCTTCTCCGGATGGGGACGTGGGCGAGATACCCACATTACGACTGACTCGCGGTGACAGCGGACGGCAGGGTCAGGATGACCGTGGCCGGCGCGAGAACTGCGAACGAACCGGTGACCGGCGTACCGAACGTATTGCCAGCCGCATCAACCGCGTACACCGAGTAGTTGTACGTGTCGGCGACGGTGACGGCAAACGAAAAGGCCGTGTCGTTGGTCGTAGGCGGAACTTGCTGGGTGACCGGCGTGGTGTTGCCCGCGGCGGTGCCCACGATGGTGGCCACGATTCCGGCGACAACTGAGCCGGCCGGGAAACCGGGAACTTGTGCATATGCAACGGCGAGGTCTAGGTTCATTTCGATCTCCTGTTCAGGGTCTCTATGGTCTCAGATACCGAAGTCCAACTCAAGCTGTTCCGGATTCTCGAAGAACAGCATTGTCTGCTGCTGGCGACGGTGCACTCGGCTCGACCATTCCAGCCGCTCCCACAGCGAGAGCTTCAGCGTCAGGTCGGGCACGATCTCCGGCTCTCTGCTGCTTCTCAGTAAGAGCTTTGATAGCTCGGAACTGGCAAGTTTGCCGGACGAGAGGCAGATTACCGCGTAGCTTGATCTTCGCCGCTTTGAGCGCTCGGTAATAACCTTTGCCTGAAGTCCGTGGATTATATTGGACGGTGCGTCGGACGTACTCATGCTCAATACCCTCCTTGTCGGTGAACACCTTCTTGTGATCGTACACGAGAACGGTTGAGGGAATTCCTTTTTCGTTGACCATGATATCCGGCATCGCGGCCTCTTGCGCGCGAGCAAACCAACGCAACTTCTTGGCCTGCTTGGCGTTCATAGAAACACGTGTGCCAGCACGACACCCGCTACGTAGCCCAGCCAATCACGAAGATTATCTTCGAAGGTCTGCCCAACTTCGTAGTGCTTGTCGATGTAGAACTCCTTGACGCCCGCACCGACGATAATCGCCCACGGCAGCCAGTGGGGATGGAACGTCGCCAGGAGCGCATAGGCGAACCAGCAGTGCGCATTGAACGCGATGAAGTTCGGCGTGACGATTTTCTGTAGCAGATTCATGATGTCAGGTCCGCCAACAAGTCCGCAGCAAGCGCCACGCTCTGCCGCGTGCCCTCCTGCCAGCAGCGATATTTCAACCGCACGGTCCCATCTTCGTCGGTGTGATACCACGCGATCACAAGCGCCGTGCACGGCGGCTCATCTTTGAGCTGCTTGTACGCGTCATATAGCGCGTCGCAGGGCAGCCACTTACGCCCGTCGGAGTTTTTTTCCGCGCGCTTCTCGCGCAACTCGAACCCCTCGTCCTTCGGCACCGCTTTCAATGTCACCGTGGTCTCCTCAGATCCCAGTACACATACCCGCAAAATGCAAACACGCCCACGAGCACCCCGAAATAGCACCACGCACCCATCATGCTTCGATGTCCCGCGGGTCGAGTGCAATGTGATGCATCTCCGCGACCGGTCCGTCCTGCGGCGTGGTCTCGATGTAGAAGCAGTCCGCCGCTGCCGTCTCCTCCACCGTCTGGTAGCACGACACCACGTAGGAATTGGGCAGCTGTGGCACCCGAATCTGCCGGTACTCCCAACCGCCCGTCAGGCCGATGTAAAACATTGGCGCGAATGAAACCCATGGGGTTATTTCCCGGGGGACGGAATAGTCTGCGCGGGGGCCGACTGCTTGGAGAGCACGGCCTGAATCTGCGCCATCTGCTCCGGCGTAACCTGGAGCTGCGGCGAGGGCGAGAGCGGCGGCGAAGAAGGCTGTGTGATAGGTGTTGCGCATTCTCTCGTAAACGTAACACCAACCGTGAGCCCAAGCAAGCGCACCGCGTACATCCGGACATAACCGTCCGGGGCCATCATCTTGCGCGCAAGCGCGGTGACAAACCAGGTCCGGGGATAGCCTGGAGAGTTGCGAACCATCTTCGTCCCCGGATGGGCCCACCCAAACATCAAGTCAATAGTAAATTTCATCAAAATCTCCGTTTTAGAGGTTCAGGAAACATCATCCATTGCACATGCCGTGGAAATATGAAATTGCGCGATAGCGGTTTCGCGCGCTCGAACCGGGCCACCCACAGGAAGGCTGGATAGTGGTGTGCGTACTTAATCCTAGTCATACTCATGCCACAAATTCCATTGTCTTCGTGTCCCGATGACCATCCACGTCGAGAACGTCGAGTTGGTGTTGTAGTCGTTCCGCACCTGCAACTCCTCGACATACCACTCGAACCACATCCAGCCGTCGAACTCATTGGTCGACTGCCACGCAACCGGATGGGCCACCATACCGCCCCCCGTCGCCCTCGGCCCCCCGCGTGCAGGGGCAGGGTAAGCAAGGCCAGGGGCCTGCAAGCAGCCCGGAGTGAAGGGGATCAGTTTCCATCCCTTCATCGGCTGCAAGTCTCCGGCATACACCGCGGCCTTGCGCGGCAGCCACGCGAAGCGCTTGCGTACAGTGCCGAGCGGGGGTTTTTGGAATCTCACATCCGTCTCCGATCCGTTCGCCTACGACTCACTCAGGCACCGGCACTTCACTCACACGAAACCCAAACTCCTGCCCGATAGGCAACACCATCGGAAAATACTGGGCCACAAAGTGAAACGAAATCTGATCTTGCAGCCCCACCCGGTTGGTGTGCTCCATCCACATCGCACAAGCTGGCGTGGTGTCTTGATGACGCATGTCCCGGATACTCAGGTTGCAGCCAAAATGTATTGGCATCACGTCCCGGCCGCCCTTCGCGAACTCCTCGTCCATGTACCGCCGGATCCGCTCGGCCTGCACCTTGTAACGCAGCTGCCCCATCGAGCAATCGTACTCCGCGTTCGCCCCGCGCGCGTGCACGGGGAAGGCCGCCCACATCCCGCGCGAGCGCATCTTGTCGATGATGCCGGGTAGCTGGGCCAAGTCGAGCCCGCCCATCTTCGCATCCCGGAACACCACGATGTCGAACTTCCGAAGCTCCTCCGGCACGACGATCTTCGTCTCTTTGGCCTGCATGCAGGACTCATCGGAGCTGTCCGAGACCGGCAGGTTGAGGATGCGCGGCTGCCAGCCGGAGTCTTGCATCCGGCTCGCAATGATGCCGTTGTTGGTGTAGAAAAAATGCGGGTACGTGCCGACCATGTTCCCGTTGACATTGGCGTGCGCGTTGCGCTCGTTGCCGCAGTAGTTCGAATAGATGGCGATTTTCATGTTGGGATCTTATAGGTGGGTCGTTTGTGTGTCAAGTAAAGAGGCAAACCTGACACTGATCCATCAGCGTCACAACTCCGCCAACCGGCGGTATCGGAAACTCAAAGTCCCGCAGCCAGGAACCCGGCTCGATCTCACTATAGATCATCGCGTACGTCGAGCGCCAGTGGATCTCATCCATCCGGTAATCTTAGTGGGTCGTTTGTGTGCTGTCTAGTTATTTTTTGTCTAGGTGCACGCGAAGTACCTAAACCGGGGCACCGGCCCCCCGGCCGCCTGGCCCCTATACCGGGGTCAGTGCCGGGGTCAGTTACAAGGCTTGTAACCCTGTGCCGTTTCCTCCCGGCTGATTAGTGAGAAGGACTTCTTCTCGATATCAAGAAACTTGGAGTTATGCGATATGGCTACTGAAAAGGTTGAATCAAGTCTCGCCGCGACGGTCGTTACAAAGGTTGTAACCGCTCTCGCGAGTTCCATCACCAACGCCAAAAACTCAGCGGGCGCACTGCTTGAGTTCTGCAAGGCCGCGAAAGCGGCTGGCTTTCCCAGCATTCCGAACGAAGCGGACGTTGTGAAGGTTGTCGATGAACTGTCCGCGAAAATCGGCTGGAATGGCACACCTCGTGAGAAGGTGAGCAAGTCTGA
>JBKQMU010000029.1:0-7741 GCA_052146555.1 Isosphaeraceae bacterium | reverse complement strand
CAAGCTGGGAAACCAGTGCACGCCACGGAACGAGTGGGTCCGGGCAAGCCGGGTGCGGGAAATCTGCAAGCCCGGTTTGAAGAGGGCGGAGGCGGCGGGTTACACCGCCCCTCCGCTACTCGACTGTCCATCCGTGGCTAATTTTGCATTTTCTCCATTATCTGTCTTTTCCATCCGTGGCTAATTCTGCATTTTCTCCATATCCATCATCTGCCCTTTCTCTCTGTAGCTCGGTTCACTTTCTCCGTGACCATCACCCGTGCTCGACCCGGAAGACACAATCGCCGCAGTGGCCAGTCCGTCGGGGCCGGGCGTGCGCGGCCTTGTCCGGATCTCCGGTCCGCGGTCCTGGTCGATCGCGCTGGCCGATTTTCTTCCTGACCGGGTAGCTCCCCAGCCCCGCCAGGCTGAGATCCGCGCAGGCTCGCTCAAGCTTACCGGTCTGCGTCCGCACGTGCCGGCCTTGATCGCGCTCTGGCCGGGACCGAGAACCTACACGGGGGGCGACATCGCCGAGATTCACACAACCGCGGCGCCGCCGATACTGAACCTCGTGCTCTCCGCTTGCCTGGCGAGGGGTGCGCGTCACGCTCAGCCCGGCGAATTCACTCTCCGCGCTTTCCTCTCCGGGCGGCTCGACCTGACGCGTGCCGAGGCCGTTCTGGGCGTGATCGACGCGCGGAACCCGGCTCAGCTCGACGCTGCGCTCGAGCAGCTTGCTGGCGGCCTGGCTCGCCCAATCCAGGCCCTGCGTGAGAGGCTCTTGGACCTGCTCGCTCATCTCGAGGCGAACCTCGACTTCGTCGACGAGGCCGACGTCGACCCGCTCTCTCGTGCAGCGCTGGCCGGGGAGCTTGACACCGCGGCCGACGAGCTTAGCGCGGTGGCCGATCGGCTCAACCGTCGTGACCGGCCCTCGGGTCGGCCCCGGGTCGTGCTGGCCGGCCCCCCCAGCGCCGGCAAGAGCCGCCTCTTTAATGCCCTCATCGGCCAAGACCACGCGATCGTCTCACCCCACGCCGGAACGACGCGCGACTACCTGATTGCGGCCTGCGACTGTGACGGCCTGGCGATCGAGCTGGTCGACACCGCCGGCATCCAGCCTCCGAGCGATCCGGTCGAGGCCCAAGCTCAGGCGTACCGGGCCGAGCAAGCCGAACTGGCCGACCTTGTGCTTCTTTGCCACTCCAAAGACACAAGCACAAGCGACGCGCTGCCGCTTGTGCCCCCGGCCGCCGCGCCTCTGCTGCACGTCGCGACCAAGTGCGACCTTGATCCTCCGGAAGATGATCGGGTCGAAGGGATGATCGTCACGAGTGCCGAGACTGGCCTGGGCCTAGGCGAGCTACGCACCGCGATCGCCCGGAAACTCCGCGCCTCTTCCGCTGAGGGCGATCTGCCGGCCAGCACCGGCGCTCGCTGCCGGGACAGCTTGCGGGGAGCCGGCCAGGCGCTCCAGGCGGCAGCGCACTGCCTCTTTGCCAGCGGCGGTGAGGAACTCGTTGCGCTGGAACTGAGGCTGGCGCTCGACGAGCTGGGCAAGGTCTCAGGCGCTCTAGTGACCGACGACATTCTGGACCGTATTTTTCAGCGGTTCTGCATCGGGAAGTAGAACCGGGCCCAGTGGGCCTTCTTCCTGAGGGAAGTGGAAGAAGCGGGGTAAGGTGCTTCTCAAAGGTCAACACCTGCACTGAGAACCCCATCGTGGGCGGTGCAACGCAACGATCGCATTCCGCATCCTAGACTACTGTCAAAGGCGACGGGAACCTGCCGTTGTGCCAGCCGGCGAATCGACTTTGCAACTTGAGACCACAGCGAGTAAGGTTCGCCGGACGATCCCCGCGGAGGGCCACTGCTGATGAGGATCGAAGAAGAACGTTTCTGCGAGGAAAACTTCGTGCCGCCCTGGGTACGTTATCAGCATCTTGAGCGGTATCGCTGGGCCGCCGAGTTCGTCGTCGGCAAGCGAGTGCTCGACGTGGCGTGCGGATCGGGGTACGGCTCGGCGATGCTGGCTTCGGCGGGGGCAACGCAAGTCAACGGCTTCGATCGATCCGCCGAGACGGTCGAGCGCGCCCGCCGGGCCTGGCCCTCACCGAATCTCGAGTTCGACGTCGCCCGCGCGGATCGACTCCCCGTGCCCGACTCAACGTTTGATGTTTACGTGTCGTTCGAGACGATCGAACACGTCGATGACGACGAGGCGCTCCTGGCCGAGGCGACGCGCGTCTTGCGTCCGGATGGGCTGCTCTTGGTCTCCACACCGAACCGTGACCTGCTCGATCCGGGTATCACGATCCACGACCGGCCTTTCAACTGTTACCACACCCGAGAATACAGCCAAGTCGAGTTCGGCGAGCGCCTGAGCTGTCATTTCGCGAGCGTGACCTGGTACGGACAGCGGCCGTTTTCGCCCGACTACATTGCTTGGCTCAAGCGTGTAGGCCGGCGCTGGCCCGCGCTGGCGGTCAAGCTGCACCAGGCCCGAAAATGCCTGGGCTGGCCCTGGGAGTCACCCGAGCGACACCGCCCTTTCCCAAGCAATGGCGATCTCGGGTTCACCGAGGTCTTGATCGCAGCCTGTCAGACGGCAAGCAATCCTGACACTCTTGGAAACTGGTCATGATGGACTCATCCGCAACCATGCTGAGCCCCGCGCGGTCCGGAAGGCCTTGCAAGCGCCTCACTCCCTCCTTCTGGGAGCACGACTGGTACGTCCTCAAGAGCTTACGGAGCTGCATCGAATCGATCCTGACTCGGGACTGTCTCCGCGAGGACGCCCGGGTTGTGGTCGACATGGGATGCGGCGACTGCCCGTACGAGCCTCTCTTTCGGCAGCCGAACTGCACGTACTTAAGAGGTGACCTCCAGGGTGACGTGGATTTCCTCATAGAGCCTGGTCGGCCGGTGGATCTCGCCGACGCGTCCGCCGACGGTGTCGTTTCTATCCAGGTTCTCGAACACGTTTGGGACCTTGATTGGTACCTCGGGGAATGCCACCGGATCCTCAACCCAGGGGGCTGGTTGCTCCTCTCGACTCATGGAACTTGGCCCTATCACGCCCACCCGACTGACTTTCGTCGGTGGACCCGAGAGGGGCTGATGGCAGAGCTTCGACAGCGACATTTCGCCGTGGAGCGCATCGAAAGTGTGGTGGGACCTTTGGCCTGGACGACCCAGATCCGGCTGCTAGGAATTCGCCATCTCCTCGAGTCGCTCGGGACCTTCGGCAAGATCACCTTGAGACCAGTGCTCCTGATCATGAACTTGCGCATGGTCCTCGAGGACAAGCTGACGCCGTCTGCGATCCGCGATGAGAACGCCTGCGTCTACGTGACCCTCTCCCGCAAGTGAACTCTTGAGAAAGCACGATGCGCGCTGTAGTAGTCAGTCACTATTATGCCGAACACGGAGGGGGCATCGAGCTGGTGGCCCGCGAGATGGCCGAGCGACTGACGCGACGCGGCATAGAGGTCGTCTGGGCCGCCAGCCTTGAGCAGGGAGATCACTCCGACGCAATGGTGCCGCGAATTCCCATGAGGGCTTGGAACATCACCGAGCGTGTCCTTGGATTCGCCTACCCATTCTGGGGGCCGATCAGCTTGACGCGACTCCACCAGGCCATTTGCCACGCGGACGTCGTGCACCTCCATGACAGTCTCTACATGGGCAATGCCTGTGCGTACCTGTTTGCCCGGCTACTGCGAAAACCGGTCATCGTGACCCAGCACGTGGGCACGGTGCCTTACTCTCGCCGTCTGCTTCGGGGGATACTTGCACTTGCTAACCGAACCCTGGCGCGGCGCATCTTGGCTGGGTGCGACCGGAGCGTCTTCATCAGCACCAAGGTCTTGCATTATTTCGACGAGTTCGTCAAGTTCCGGTCGGCCCCGGTCTATATTCCCAACGGGGTCGCGCTCGAGGATTTCAAGCCGGTGGATGCGCAGCAACGAAGACGCCACCGCGTCACGCTCGGATTACCGCTGGACAAGCCAGTCATGCTCTTTGTTGGACGGTTCGTCGAGCAGAAGGGCCTCTTGATTTTGCGTGGCATCGTCGACCGCTTCCCCGAATGCCACTGGGTTTTCGTCGGATGGGGACCGATCGATCCGGCCACCTGGACTTCACCCAATGTGAGCTGTCCCGGGAAGCTGGACCGCGCCCAGCTCATCCCGTATTTCCAGACCGCCGACCTACTGGTCCTTCCCTCCGTGGGCGAGGGCTTCCCGACCGTCGTCCAGCAAGCCATGGCGTGCGGAACCCCTGCGCTCATCTCGGAGGATACAGCTATCGGTATGCCCGGGATTGCATCCTTGGCGTTCGTTTCCGATGTCACGATTGACAAGGTCGCCGAGCAAATCCAGCAAATACTGGAATCGGGCCCGTCCTTGGAGGCCCGACGTGAGGAAGTGGCTCGATACGCTTGCCACCACTGGGACTGGGAACTCTGTATCGATCAATACCAGCGGGTATTGTGCCAGTTGACTGGATGGAGACCATCGGCCGTGATGAAGCTCACCGGTGCCGAGCCTGGCGGCTGCTGAGGACACTGACGAGAAACGCTCCTGCGGATGCAATCAAGCCGCAGACAGAAAAGGGTCCCTGCCAAGATCCACTGCCCAGGAATAGGCACCTCACCATAGCCGGGCCAGTGGGCGAGGACCGTCGCCCTGAACGTCTCGACGGGCGTCATCAGCAACACCCTAAGATGTGTGCATTCAAATTGGCCACAAAAGACGAGCCTTGGAGCCAAAGCATCCCTTCAATCTTGGTCAGCCGGGTGAGACTTCCTGACTCTGGCCGCGATGAGGCATTCGCAGGATGCTGACCAGGAACGAGGCGGACGCAGTCTCGAGTCCGAGGCAGAACAAGGTACCGGCAAAGATCCACTGGCCCGGAACGGGAACTTCGTGGGTTCGCAGCCAGAATGCGATTACGGGGACACCCAGTGTCACGCCCAGGGCCATCAGCGAGACACCCGCAGTCAGGCCTCGTTCCACGGAGAGGAAAGACGCGAGCCACTCAACTCGTGGATCGTGGAACACGGCATCGGCAAGATGCGCGTAGTACTTCGCCAGCAGCCCGAAGACCAGGAGATGGAAACCGCTCATCGCCACGATCGATGCTGTGTACATGAAGTTCGGGCCCAGAAATCCGGAATAGACACCAAAACCGGCCAGCATCACGGCGGGAATGACGGCAAGACCCATGAGCGACAAGACGATTCCCGGAAGGATGAACAGGTACGTCGGCGTGCAAAGCAGCATGAACTTCAAGTGCCGCCAGCCGTCCCGGAAGCTCCTGAGATGGGGGGGGCGATCGCGGCCGTCGGGGTGAAGCACGATCGGCACTTCGGTGATCTTCTGGTGGCCCAGGCTAGCTTTGACGACCATTTCGCTGGCGAACTCCATCCCCGCCGCCGCCAGGCCCAGCTTGGCACACGATTCCTTGCGGAAAGCCCTGAGCCCGCAATGCGCATCACCGATCGGGCTGCGGAAGAAGAGGTTGAGAATGCCGGTAAGCAAAGGATTGCCCACGTAGCGATGCAGCCAGGGCATCGCACCCGGCCGGATACCACCTTTGAATCGATTGCCCATCACGAGGTCATAGCCGGCCCGCAATTGCTCCACAAACGGCTCCAGCGCAGTGAAGTCGTAAGAGTCGTCGGCATCACCCATGATGATGAATCGCCCTCGAGCGGCCTGAATCCCTCCGCGTAGCGCGTGACCGTAGCCCCGACGCGGCACTGAGACGACGCGGGCGCCATGCTCTCGAGCAATCTCCTGCGAACCATCGGTGCTGCCATTGTCGGCAACGACCACCTCCGCGTGCACGCCCAGATTACGAAGCGCCGAAATCGCCTTCTCGACGCAACGCCCCACGGTCCTCGCTTCGTTCAGGCAGGGCATGACGACGGAGACTTCAAACTCCTCGTCTACCGGGGCCGCGGGATCGTCCACGCGAGACACAAGCGCTATCGTCATCGAACCAACCCCCTCCCCGCGTTTCGTATTCTCAACAACCTCCGGGCAGTCGCACACTCCGGCCCTTAGAGGTATAGATCACGAACGAAGGGAGGTCTGGCGGGGACGGGAGACTTTCTCCACCGGGGAATCGTGTGCTTGCCGCTCCGTCTGCCCCGGCTATAGCGGCAGCAAGGGTTGGGTGCGTTTCAGGGCCTGGACCTGACTCTTCTCGACGATGCACAATACGATTGCCTGCTCAGGCGGTCTCCTGTACAGTCCTTCGACATCGCGAACCTTGTCGATGAAGAACGGGTCGTAGGAGAGTTTGAAGGTCTCGGTGCGGTGGTGCCTCAGTCCGAAGCCACGCCAAATCCGACTGATGGTGGGCTGAGACAGGCTGGTGGCCTCGGCCATCCCCCGAGTGCTCAAGTGCTTACACGGGCGAGCAGAAACAAGTGTCAGGCGGCGAAGACGGGGCTTTCCAATGATGATGATCGCCGAGTCTGATCCTCGGTTTTACATCGCCGACTCAGGGATCCCAGGCGCAGGCAAGGGACTTTTTGCCAAAGTTCCTCTCGATGAAGGAGACGAACTTCAAGTCATCGGCGTACTCATTCCCGCAGATACGATATCCGATGAATGCACTCGCTATGCCGACGAGCATAAGTTCCGAGTCGGCGACCTGCTACTCATCCCCGTGGGTTACGGTGCCATGGTGAATCACTCGTCCCAGGCCCCGAATATGGAGAAAGTGGTCGTTGGCAACGCGGTGTGTCTACGGACATTGCGCCCGATCGAGGCTGGCGAAGAGTTGCTCTTCTGCTACAGCGCGTATGCCCAATCGCGGTTTAACCTTCAGGGATGACGAAGACTCACGGCCGGAGATAAGGTGCCGGGAACGGATATTGGGCAAACCAGCTCATGGGCACGAGTTTCGGTTCGCGACACCTTCAGAACCTCCGCACCCGCCTCAGCCGAAGCTCCCGTAGCCGATGGGGGGCCGATAGCCGGTTCGCGTTTCCCTCGCCTTCTCCATCGCGTGAGAAGCCTCCGCAGCCAAGAGCAGGACAGTGGTCGCTACTTGGCTGTCGCCACCAGCTCCGGCGAGGGTGAGTCTGCAGGCAACCGATCCGGGCGTACGGTTGCGTTACCGACGACGAAGTGTGACCGAGTATGACGCGAGCAGCATCGATCCCGTACTTTCCCCGAAGCGTAGTAGAAATCGTCAGAGGACTGATCGGTTACGATTATTTATTTTTTTTCGCTGTCAGGGACTAGTTGTCGCATTATCGAAACATCCCGAAGAAGATCACTTCTTGTCATTGCATTCATATGGTGCACGCGGTAGCTTGTCGGTGCGCCTTTTTTCGAGACTGGACAGACGACCCCGTGCGCGCCGAGCGCGAATACAATGTAGGGGAACATCGATGACGACAACTCGGAAACACGGCTTGATCGCGGCGCTGATCTGTTTTTGGGCAATCTCGCTGCCTTGTTCGTCCTACGCCGGGCAGGCACCTTTTCAAGTGTTCGGCACCTATACTGGCGTCGAATCCTATCAGAATTCCGTTTCTATCGACGGGCAGCCGGTCCTCTCGTCTTCGGGCTCCGACATCCCGGCGACATTCTCGTTTGCTGCCAGTCTTCCTAGCCCAAGTTACGGAGTTGAGCCCAGGAACTCAGGACTTTCACCAGTTTTCGGCGAAAGTCTTGACTACATTTCAACGACCGCTTGTGTGACCCGCGAGGAGGGTTGCGTCAGTGTCGTGACCGTT